>NZ_JBVIGA010000005.1:0-386553 GCF_055571035.1 Streptomyces malachitofuscus
GTTCGCCATGATCCGTGACCGGCAGAGCTATCAACCCCCAACTCCCATCACCCCTGCGGCTTGACAACAACATGAGGAGGTGTCACCGGGTCCGACGGGTGCCGTCGGAGACGCTGCTCAGAGGTCCGACCACCGTCCGGCCGGGCGCATTGCCCGGCCGTTCGCGGGCGGCAGGTCTGCACAACGTGGCTGCGCAAGAACGGCCCCCGCCCTTGAGGCCGGCCCGCATCGGCACATGCGGGGACACGGTGATCAGCATCGACGGGGCGGGCGTCTTCCTGGGGCGCCGGCTCGCGAGGCGGCGGCGACCGCCAGCGGTCTGCTGGTCGGTTTCCGCCTCCCTGGCTCCGGTTTCCCCAGGCGCTTCCTGCCGGGGGCACTCGCCCAGGATCAGCACGAGGGTTCGTCGTAGCGGTAGAAGCCGTGGCCCGTTTTGCGGCCGAGCCGGCCCTCCTGGACCATCCGGGGGAGCAGTGGGGGCACTTCGATGATCAGGTCGGTGCCGTTCTCCCGCATACTGTGCGCCACAGCGGTGATGGTGTCGATACCGACCATATCGAGAAGGGCGAGCGGGCCCATCGGGTACCCGCAGCCCAGCGTCATGCCGCGGTCGATGTCCTCGGCGTCGGCCACACCCTGGTCGTACATGCGGACTGCTGCCATGAGGTAGGGCACGAGCAGCGCGTTGACCACGAAACCGCAGCGGTCCCGGGTGCGGATGACCTCCTTGCCCAGCGCGTCCACGGCGTACGCCTCGGCTGCCGCCGCGCTCCCTTCCGCGGTGCGGTCCGTCAGGACCAGCTCGACCAGAGGCATCGCCGGGACCGGGTTGAAGAAGTGCAACCCGACGACGGACTCGGGTCTGCTGGTCGCGTCGGCCAGGTCGACGACCAGCAAGCTGGAGGTGGTGGACGCCAGCACGGCAGCCGGGTCCGCGAGTTGGTCGTCGAGCGCCTTGAAGACCTGGCGTTTGCCGTCCAGGTCCTCGGCCACCGCTTCCACGACGAGCTGCCGGTCGGCGAGGTCGGCGACGTCCGCCGTGATCCGCAGCCGGCCGGCGGCGTCCTCGCGCTCCTGAGGGGTCATACGGCCTTTGGTGACGGCCCGTTCGAACGCGGCGGCGAGGCGGCGTTCCGCGCCCTCGACGCGGTCCGGTGCGGAGACCAGAACCCGTACGTCGAGGCCGGCGCGCAGGCTCACCTCGGCGATCCCGGCGCCCATGGTCCCGCAGCCCACCACGCCGACCCTGTGCACGGCTCCGGTCATCGCGCTCTCCCCTCCGTGCCGGTCCACCTCATCAGTGCGGCACCGGCCGCCATGCCGGCGCCGAAGCCGGCGAGCAGCACCAGGTCGCCCTCGCGCAGCGCCCCGGAGCGGTTGGCGGTGTCGAGGGCGACGGGCACCGAGGCGGAGCCGATGTTGCCGCTGTACCGCAGTGGCAGGTGGGTCTGCGCCCGCTCCAGGCCGGCTGCCTGGGCGAGTTCCGTCACCATGCGCCCATTGGCCTGGTGGGGTACGAAGTGATCCACATCGGTGGGTTCGTAGCCGCATCGCTTCAGCAGCCCGGTGAGGAGGCCGGGCACGTTGTCCAGTACGAAGCTGCGTACCGCCCGGCCCTGCATCCGCAGCAGGTGGCCGCCGTCCGTGACCGTCCCGGCCGATGCCGGACACCGGCTGCCACCCGCGGGCAGGGTGATCAGCCCGTGCTCCGCGCCATGGCTCACCAGTGCCACGTCGAGCAGTCCACGGCCTTCGGCGTCGCCGGTGCCGGGCGGGGCACCGATGACCGCGGCACCGGCGCCGTCGCCGAAGAGCACGCTGGTCGCCCGGTCCTCGAAGTCGACGAAGCGGCTCCAGACGTCGGTGCCGACGATCAGCACCTTGGTCGCCCTGCGCAGGGTCACGTACGCCCGGGCGATGGACAGTGCGGTCACGAAGCCGGTGCAGCCGATGTTCACGTCGAAGCAGGCGGCCCGATGGGCGCCGAGCGCGTGCTGCACCAGGCTGGAGGTGGCCGGTACGAGTGCGTCCCCGGTCGTGGTGGAGACGATGACGAAGTCGAGTTCGTCGGCGTCGACACCGGCCTGGTCCAGTGCCCTGCGGGCGGCGTGGACGGCCAGGTCGGAGGCGGCTTCGCCGGGTGCGGCGTAGCGCCGCTCGAGGATGCCGGTGCGGTCGGCGATCCAGTCGGCCGAGGCGCCGGGCACCCGGGCCGCCATGTCGTCATTGGTCACCGTCTGTTCGGGCAGGTGGAGACCGGTGCCCAGAACGGTGACCGCCGCGCTTGTCCCGCTGTGCATGGTCCCGTCACCTCTCTCGCACGTCGTCGGAGGCGTATCTGCGCATCAGCGTGAGCCGATCCTCGCCGATCCGGTCGCGTCGCTGAGGGTCGGTCACGCCCAGCCCGGGGCGGTCGGCCAGGCAGAGCACGCCCACCTTGCCGATGTGCTCGTTGAGCTGGACCAACCGGGTCGCCTCGCCGATCTCCCGCAGCGGATACAGGGACGTCAGCGCGGGCACGATGCCGCCCTGGTCGAACAGCCGTGCGCAGTCGACCTGTTCCTGCAGGTTGGCGACGTGGCTGCCGATGATGCGCTTGAGCCGCATCCACAGGTAGCGGTTGTCGAACTGGTGCTGGTAGCCGGTGCTCGATCCACAGGTCACCACGGCCCCGCCGCGCCGCAGCACGAACACCGAGATGCCGAAGGTGGACCGGCCCACGTGGTCGAACGCGATGTGGGGGTCCTCTCCCACTCCCTGTCTGATCAGCCGGCCCAGCTGTTTGCCCTGCTCCACCGCCACCGCAGGATCATCGCCGGTGTCCTCGCCGATGCCGATCTCCGCGCGGTTGATCACCAGATCGCAGCCGAGGGCGCGGGCGGCCTCCGCCTTCCGCTCGGACCCCACCACGCCGACGGCTGTTCCACCGCCGTTCTTCACCAACTGGACGGCGTAGGCACCGAGGCCACCGGAGGCGCCCCAGATGAGGACGACGTCGCCCTGCTTCATCCGGGCGCCGCGGTCGCTCACCAGCATCCGGTACGCGGTGCCGGCGCAGGCGGGCGTGGAGGCGGCCTCCTCCCAGGTCAGGTGGGCCGGCTTGGGTATGAGCTGGCTGGCCCGGGCGATGGTGTACTCGGCCAGGCCGCCGTAGTTCGTCTCATAGCCCCAGGCGAGCTGGTTCTCGCTGAGCATCCCGTCGGCCTGGACCGAGGCTTCCTGGTCCTCGACGCAGGCGCCGTTGACCATCACATGGTCGCCGACCCGCCAGCGCCGTACTCCGCTGCCCGCTCGCACGATCACGCCCGCGGCGTCCGACCCCAGGACGTGGAAGGGCTGGTCGTGCCGGGTCGCCCAGCCGCCCTGCCGTCCGTACGCCTTGAGGAAGCCGAAGGTCGACATGGGTTCGAAGGTCGCCGACCAGACCGTGTTGTAGTTGATGGAGCTGGCCATGACGGCGATCAGCACCTCGTCGGGCGCCAGCTCGGGCAGGGGAACCGGGCCCACGTGGAGGGTCTTGCGCACATCGCGGTCGCCGTCGATGCCCTCGAACGCCTTCTCGTCCTCAACCCGCAGGTGCGCGGCGAGGAATTCGGCGGGCGGGTCGGTGGAGGCCAGTTCCTCCGGCGACGCGCCCGCACGTACCGCTTCGGAAAGTGACATGTCAGGCTCCTCAATCCGCCGTGGAGGGGCGGAATCGTCCGTCCGTGATCAAGCTCGGTGTGATGTCGGCCAAGGACGCGCATCCGGTGAGGGCCAGCGCCAGGTCGAGATCTGCCAGCAGGCACCGCAGGACGTGCTCGACCCCCCGCTGCCCGGACAGTCCGAGTCCGTACACGTAGGGCCGGCCGATCAGGACGGCGTCCGCGCCCAGGGCCAGGGCCTTGACCACGTCGGTGCCGGAGCGCACGCCGGAGTCCAGCAGCACCGGCACCCGCTCGGCCACGGCGGCACGTACCGCGACCAGCGCGTCCAGGGCGGCCGTGCTGCCGTCGAGCTGACGCCCGCCGTGGTTGGAGACGACCAGGCCGTGCGCCCCGTACTCCACCGCCAGCCGGGCATCGTCCGGATGCAGGACGCCCTTGACGAACACCGGCAGATCGGTCACCTCGCGCAGCCATGACAGCCCGTCCCAGGTGGCGGTCGGGTCGATGGAGATCTCCGCCCAGCGCCGGACCGTCGCCGCGGGATCGGCGTCGTCGGGCAGCCCGGCACGGAACGCGGGATCCGTGGTGAAGTTGGTGATTCCGGTGCCGCGCAGGAACGGGGAGTAGGCGTGGTCGAGTTCCATCGGGCGGTAGCCCAGATAGGGGGCGTCCACCGTGACCACCAGGGCGGTGTAACCGGCGGCCTCGGCCCGGCGGACCAGGGACTCGGCGACCGCCCGGTCCGAGGGCAGGTACAGCTGGAACCAGCGTGGCACCTGGCCGGACTGCCCGGCCACCTCCTCGAGGGAGTGTGCGGAGAAGGTGGACAGCACGAAGGGCAGGCCGACCTCGGCCGCGGCCCGGGCGGTGGCGAGCTCCCCCTCGGGGTGCACCACCGCCTGCGCGGCCACGGGCGCCAGCAGGACCGGTGCGGGGAGCCGCTGTCCGGCCAGGCTGACCGTGAGGTCACGGCGGGCGGTGCCGCACAGCATCCGAGGTACCAGCCGCCGTTGGTCGAACGCCGCGCGGTTGGCGCGGCCGGTGGCGCCGCTGCCCGCCGCTCCGGCCACGTAGGCGAAGGCGTCCGGCGTCAGCTTGGTGCGTGCGACGTCCTCCAGCGCCGTCAGGTCGGTGGGCAGCGGCGGGCGCCGGCCGCTCACTCCGGCCACCAGGATCTCCCGTACCAGGTCCGCGGGCGCGGCACCGCTCGTACGTCCTTCGCCGTCCGCGTGCCCGGCGATGTCCGCGCGGATGTGGCGGGTCAGCAGCGCCGCCGCCTCGGCTGTACGTTCCGTCAGGGCGAAGTGGCCTCCGTCCAGGGTCTCCACGGTGTGCCGGCCGGTGGTGTGCCCCGCCCAGTCCCGCATCTGCGCGACGGAGTTCTTCGGGTCGCCGGATCCGACGACGACGGTGAGGGCAGCGGCCACGGCCTCACCGTCACGACAGCGATAGCGGCGCAGCGCACGGACGTCGGCGCGCAACAGCCGCAGCGCCTCGGCGATGAACTCGGGGTCGGTGAGCACCGGTTCCGGTATCCCTCCGAGCCGCCGCAGCTCGCCCACGATCTGCTCGTCGGCGAGTTCGTCCAGGTCGGGCTCCCCCCAGTCCACCGAGGGAGGGCGGGCGGCCGAGACGAAGAGCCGGGTGACTGCTCCCCCTTCGCGGAGCCGACGGGCCGTCTCGAAGGCCACGAGAGCGCCCATGCTCTGGCCGAGCAGGAACAGCGGCCGGTCGTCGTGTCCGGCGAGGGCCGCGACCGCCCCGGCCGCCAACTCCTCGATGGCTTCGGCGCACGGCTCGCCTCGCCGGTCCTGTCGGCCCGGGTACTGCACGGCGTGCAGTTCGATGTCGTCAGGCAGAGCCGCCGACAGCGCGGCGAACGCGCTCGCGCTTCCGCCCGCGTGCGGGAAGCACACCAGGCGTGCCGTGCCGTCCCGGTCCTGGAACGTACGGATCCCGTTCATGACCACGCTGCGTCATCCTCCGTCGTCGGGCTCAGTTTGGTCAGCAGACCGCGCAGCCGGTCGCGCACGGCGGCCCGCTGGGCGTCCCCCAGGGAGGCTTCGGCGACCGCGGTCTCCAGTCGGCCGATCCCGTCGAGCAGGGCCAGGGGCATGGTCTCCGTCTCGGGGTCCTTGAGTTCCTCGCGCAGCCGTTCCGTGACGTCCGCCGGGGTCGGCCAGTCGAAGACGAAGGTGGCGGGGAGGCGGACCCCGGTGGCCGCGGCGAGCCGGTTGCGCAGCTCCACAGCGGTCAGCGAGTCGAAGCCGAGGTCGGCGAAGACGCCGTCCGGGTCCACCGCGGCGGCGGAGGGATGCCCGAGTACGGCCGCGACCTCCCGCAGCACCGTGTCCAGGAGCAGGTCACCGGTCCCGGCGTCCGCCCCGGGCGGCGCCCCTGCGACGGCCGGCTGTCCGGCAGGGACCGGATGCCCGGCGGGGACCGGTGCCGCCGCCCCGCTCGCCGACGGCCGGAGGTTCCCTCCCACGGCCACGCTCACCGGCAGGCCGCGGCGGACCGCCGCGTCCAGCAGGGCGAGGCCCTGCTCGGGGCGCAGTGGTGTCACCCCCGCGCGGGCCATGCGGGCCAGGTCCGGGCCGGTCAGTCCGGCGCCCATGCCTCCGGTCCCCTCCCACAGGCCCCACACGAGCGAGATGCCGGGGAGGCCGGCCGAACGCCGCCACTCCATGAGTCCGTCGAGGAAGGCGTTGCCGGCGGCGTATCCGGACTGGCCCGGAGAGCCGACGGTGCCGGCGAGCGAGGAGAAGACGACGAACGCGGAGAGTCCGAGGGGCGACGTGAGTTCGTGCAGGTTGAGGGCCCCGTCGACCTTGGGGCGCAGGATCCGGTCCAGCCGCTGGGGATTCAGCGACGTCAGCAGTCCGTCGTCCAGCGCGCCCGCCGCGTGCACCACCCCACCGAGGCGGACGTCGTCGCGGGCCAGCGACGCGAGGGCGGCGGCCAGCGCGTCACGGTCGGCCACGTCGCAGGACACGGTGCGGACCTCGGCGCCGAGGTCCCGGAGTTCGGCGATGTCCCGGGCCGCGTCGTCGCCGGGAGCGCCGCGGCCCATGAGGACAAGGTGCCGCACTCCGTGCCGGGTCACCAGGTGCCGAGCGGTGAGCCGGCCGAGCCAGCCCAGCCCGCCGGTGATCAGCACGGCCCGGCCGACGTCCCACAGTTCGTCGTCGTCCGGCAGGTCCAGCACGACCTTGCCGACCTGCCGGGCCTCGCCGAGATACCGGAACGCCTCGGGAGCGCGGTGGATGGGCCAGGAGGAGGTCGGCGGTGGGGTGAGCGTGCCCTGCTGGAACATCTCCCGCAGGACGGTCAGGATCTCCTGGATGCGTTCGGGGCCGGGATCGCGCACGTCGTAGGCGTGGTAGGCGACGCCGGGGTGGTGAAGGGCCACGTCCGCGGCGTCCCGCCGGTCGGTCTTGCCCATCTCCAGGAACCGCCCGCCGCGCGGCAGCAGCCGCAGCGAGGCGTCGGTGTACTCCCCGGCGAGGGAGTTGAGCACCACGTCGACGCCGGCGCCGCCGGTGCTCCGCAGGAAGCGCTGCTCGAAGTCAAGGTCGCGGGAGGAGGCGACGCGTTCGTCGGGCAGACCGGCGGCGCGCAGGACATCCCACTTGGCGGGGCTCGCCGTGGCGAACACCTCGGCGCCCAGGTGGCGGGCGAGCTGGACGGCGGCGGTACCGACCCCGCCGGTCCCGGCGTGGATCAGCACGGATTCGCCCTGTCGCAGGCCCGCCAGGTCGACCAGGCCGTAGTAGGCGGTGAGATAGGTGACGGGGATACCTGCCGCCTGGCGGAAGGAGCAGCCCGCCGGGATCGGGCACACCAGCCGGCGGTCGGTCACCGAGACCGGTCCGATGCCGTTGAAGAGACCCATCACCCGGTCACCGGGACCCAGGTCCGTGACGTCCGGGGCGACTTCCAGGACGACTCCCGCGCCCTCGCCGCCCTGTCCCGCGTCGTCGGCGTGCCCGTCGACGGAGGGCGGGATCACGCCCAGACACAGCAGGACGTCGCGGAAGTTCAGACCTGCGGCACGCATGCGCACCCGGACCTGGCCCGGCCCCAGCGGAGCAGCTGCCTGTGGCCACGGCTTCAGGGACAACCCGGTGAACGTCTCCTTCGCGACGTAGTCGAGATGCCAGTCGGGCGCCCCGGGCGGCGGGGTCAGCTCGTCGTCCGCTGCCCCGGCCGTGAGGGACGGGCGGTACGCGGTGCCGCCGCGCAGTGCGAGCTGTGGTTCGCCGGTCGCGACGGCCGCCGCCAGGGCCTGCCACGAGCCCGGTGTCCCGTCCTCGTCGACCACGACGAAGCGGCCCGGCTGCTCGACCTGGGCCGAGCGCAGCAACCCCCACACGGCCCGGTGGGCGAGCGCGCCGCCGTGCTGTTCCGCGCCCACGGTGACGGCACCGCGGGTGAGCACCACCAGGCGGGTGCCGGTCAGCCGGTCGTCGCCGAGGAGCCGCTGCACCATGGTCAGGACCCCGAGCAAGGTTTCCCGTACGGTGGCGGCGTCCGCGGCGCCGCCTTCGGCGAGCGGGCAGGGCAGCACGATCGCTTCGGGCGCCCGCTCACCCGCGTCCAGCGCCTTGGCCAGGCCGGCCGGGTCGGCGTGGGTTCGCCGGCCGAGCCCCGTGCCGTCCGGGCCGTCCGGGCCCACGAGCACCCATCGGTCGGTGCGGGGGGCGGCGGGCAGCCCGGGCAGTTGTTCCCACGCGGGCCGCAACAGGCCGTCGGGCGGCCCGCCTCCGTGCCGGGCGGGGATCGGCCGCAGCGCCAGCGAACCGATGGAGGCCACCGGTCGTCCGGTCGGATCGGCCAGGTCGACGCAGTACGCGTCGGTTCCCGCCGGTGCCAGCCGCACCCGAAGCGCCTCGCCGCCCGGGCCGTGGACCCGTACATGGGACCAGACGTGCGGCACCCGGGAGCCCGCATCTTTGGCGTCGTCCGCCGGGGCGGCGAGAGCGATCGGGTGCAGCGCGGCGTCCAGCAGGGCCGGGTGCAGCCAGTGGCCGCCGGGGCCCTGGTCGTCGGAGCCGGGCAGCGCGATCTCGGCGAAGATCTCCCTGTCGCGCCGCCACATCGCCCGTACGCCGCGGAAGCCGGGCCCGTACTCCAGGCCCCTCGCGGCCAGTTCCATGTAGAGGTCGCCGGGGGGCGTGGCCACCGGGTGGGCGGCCGGCGGGGGCCAGGTCGTCAAGTCGGCCGCCGGGTGCTGCTGCTGACGAGTGATCGTGCCATGGGCGTTGCGCTGCCAGGTCCCGGTGCCGTCCCGGCCCGCCCGGCGCGAGTGGACCGCGACCGCTCGGCGGCCGTCGGCGTCAGGGGCCGCCAGCGACACCCGCACCTCGATCCGGGCGTCCCGCGCGACGGTCAGCGGGGCTTCCAGGACCAGTTCCTCCACCTCCCCGGCGTCCCCCACGCGGGCCGCGCACACCGCCAGATCGAGCAGGGCGGTGCCGGGCAGCAGCGTCTCCCCCGCGACCTGGTGCCCGCTCAGCCACGCATGGGTCGCCTGGGACAGGGTCCCGCTCAGCAACAGCCCCCCGGTCTCGGGTAGTTCGGTGACCGCGGTCAGCACGGGGTGGTCGCAGCGGGTGAGTCCGGCCGAGCTCACATCGCCGGCGGCCGACGCCGGTTCGGGCCAGTGGGTGCGGCGCTGGAATCCGTAGGTCGGCAGCTCGACCCGGCGGGCGTCCCGGTCCGCGAACACCGCGGCCCAGTCGACCGCGGTGCCGCAGACGTGGAGCCGGGAGACGGCGCTCATCAGGGCCCGGGCCTCCGGCTGGTTCCGCCGCAGTACCGGTATCGCCTCGCGGCGGGTCCGTCGTGGGCCGCCGGTCGCGGCGAGGCAGTCGTCGGCCAGGGACGTCAGGTCGCCGGCCGGCCCCAGTTCCACGAACCGGGTGCAGCCCAGCTCCGCGAGGGTGTCCACACCGTCCTGGAAGCGCACCGTGCTGCGCGCGTGCCGGACCCAGTACTCGGGGTCCCCGAGCTCCTTCCCGGTCACCGGCCGGCCGGTCAGATCCGATACGACGGTCAGCCGCGGGTCCTGGTAGGTGAGGCGCTCGGCGACGGCCCGCAGGTCGTCCAGGGCCGGTTCCATCAGCGGCGAGTGGAAGGCATGGCTGACGGGCAGCCAGGTGGCCTTCCCGCCGGCCGCCTCGAAGGGCCGTACGCAGGTGCTGAGCGCGTCCCGGTCGCCGGAGAGCACGGTGGCGGCGGGCCCGTTGACCGCGGCCACGGAGATCCGGTCCTCGAGTCCGCCGATCAGGGCGGCGGCCTCTGCCTCGTCGGCGCGCAGGGCAACCATCGCGCCCCCGCCGGGCAGCCGCTGCATGAGCCGGCCCCGGGCCACGGCGAGTTCGGCGGCGTCCTCCAGGGAGAGCACACCGGCGACATGGGCGGCGGCGAGTGCGCCGACCGAGTGTCCGAGCACCGCGTCGGGCCGGATGTCCCAGGCCTCGAGGAGCCGGTACAGCGCGACCTCGAAGGTGAACAGCGCCGGCTGGGTGTACTCGGTCCGGTCCAGCAGCGCGGCACCGGGAGCGTCGGCGGCCGCGTGCACCACGTCCTTCAGCGGCCGTTCCAGGTGACGGTCCACCACGGCGCACACGGCGTCGAAGGCTTCGGCGTAGGCCGGGAACGTGCGGTGGAGGTCACGCCCCATCCCGGACCGTTGCGCACCCTGTCCGGCGAAGAGGAAGGCGGTCCGTCCCTCGGCCGCCGTGCCCTGGACGAGATCCACGGGCGGGGTTCCGTCGGCCAGCGCGCGCACCGCGTCGAGCAGGGCCCGCCGGTCCTCGGCGAGCAGCGCCGCGCGGTGGGGCAGGTGCTCGCGTGTGGTGGCGAGGGAGAAGCCGATGTCGCCGAGCTCGGCGGTCGTCGCCTCGGCGGCGCCCGTCAGGTGCCGGTGCAACCGGTCCGCCTGGGCGCGCAGCGCGTGATCACTGCTCGCGGACAGCAGACACGGCACCAGGGGCAGCGGCTGCGCCTTTCCGGACCGGGGCTCGGGCGCGGGTTCGGTGGCCTGCTCCAGGATGATGTGGGCGTTGGTGCCGCTGATGCCGAAGGAGGAGACAGCGGCGCGCCGCGGGCGGCCGTGATCGGGCCACGGGATCGTCTCGGTGAGCAGCGCGACGGTGCCGTCGGACCAGTCCACATGGGGCGTGGGCTCCGCCACGTGCAGAGTCCGGGGAAGGACGCCGTGCCGCAGCGCCATGGTCATCTTGATGATCCCGGCGGCGCCCGCCGCGGCCTGCGTGTGCCCGATGTTCGACTTGACGGAGCCCAGGTGCAGCCGATCGCCCGCGGAGCGGGTGCGGCCGTAGGTGGCGAGGAGGGACTGCGCTTCGATCGGGTCGCCCAGCGTGGTGCCCGTGCCGTGTGCCTCGACGGCGTCCACGTCGGCGGCGGACAGACCGGCGTCGGCCAGCGCCTGCTGGATCAGTTGCTCCTGGGACGGGCCGTTGGGCGCCGTCAGGCCGTTGCTCGCCCCGTCCTGGTTGACCGCGGAGCCACGGATCACGGCCAGTACGGGATGACCCAGGCGCCGGGCGTCGCTGAGCCGTTCGACCAGCAGCATCCCGGCGCCCTCGGACCAGCCGGTGCCGTCCGCGGAGGCGGAGAACGCCTTGCAGCGGCCGTCCGGGGCGAGCCCGCGCTGTCTGCTGAACTCCACGAAGGGCAGCGGTGTGGCCATGACCGTCGCTCCGCCGGCCAGGGCCAGCGAACACTCGCCCCGCCGCAGCGCCGAGCACGCCAGGTGCAGGCTCACCAGGGAGGAGGAGCAGGCGGTGTCCAGGGTGACGGCGGGGCCCTGCAGTCCGAGGGCGTAGGCGATACGGCCGGACGCCACGCTCCCGGCGCCCCCGGTGGCCAGGAATCCCTCCAGTTCGGCCGGTGCCGGGGTC
Source organism: Streptomyces malachitofuscus (assembly GCF_055571035.1). NCBI lineage: Bacteria > Bacillati > Actinomycetota > Actinomycetes > Kitasatosporales > Streptomycetaceae > Streptomyces > Streptomyces malachitofuscus. Next base: position 11,579 of record NZ_JBVIGA010000005.1, read on the forward strand.
AGACGGGACAGGTAGTCCGCGTACATGACGCCCACGAACACACCGGTGCGGCTGCCGCGCACCGACCCCGGAGTGATGCCGGCGTGCTCGAACGCCTCCCACGCCGTCTCCAGGAGCAGCCGCTGCTGCGGGTCGACCGCGTCTGCCTCGCGCGGCGATATGCCGAAGAACTCGGCGTCGAAGCGGGTGGCGTCGTGGAGGAAGCCGCCCTCCTTGACATACGAGGTGCGGGGGGTGTCGGGGTCCGGGTCGTACAGGGTGGTCAGGTCCCAGCCGCGCTCGGTGGGGAACGGGCCGATCGCGTCCACCTCGTCGGTGACCAGCCGCCACAGATCCTGCGGAGAGGCGACCTGGCCGGGGTAGCGGCATGCCATCCCGACGATGGCGATCGGCTCGTGTTCGCTGTTCGTGAGCTGGTGGTTGACTGCTCGGAGGCGTTCGTTCTCCTTGAGGGCGGCTCGCAGCGCCTCGACGACTTCTTGGGGTGGTGTGGACGGCATCGTGTGCTCTCTCCGTGTGTCCCCGCCGGGACGGGTCAGGACTCGCCGCCGCCGAGTGCCAGGCGGACCAGATCGTCGGTGGTCATCGTGTCCAGTGCGCTCTCGCCGACCGTGGGGCCGGCGGCGGCGTCGGGTGTGCCGCGAGGGCCCCGCGCGTCGGGCCCTGCCACCAGGTCGGCCAGCCGGTCCGCCACCGCTGACGGGGTGGGGTGATCGAAGATCAGGGTGAGCGGCAGTCTGACTCCCGCGGCCGAGCTGAGCCGGTTGCGCAGTTCGACCGCCGTCAGGGAGTCGAAGCCGAGGTCCTGGAACTGGCGGTCGGCTGTCACCCGATCGGGGGTGGCGTGCCCCAGGACGGCGGCCACCTGGGACCGTACGGCTTCGAGGAGCAGGTGACGATGTTCGTGCCGGGGCGCCCGAGCCAGCAGGTCGCGCAGCCCGACGGCCGGGTCCGGGCCGTGCGCCGGCCCCCGGTGAGCGGGGGGCAGCAGGGCACGCAGCGGTGCCGGCACCGCGTCCGAGTCCGCCTCCCCGAGTGCCAGCCGGATGGCGGCCGGCACCGGCAGGCCGGAGGTGACGGCCGTGTCGAACAGCGCGAGGCCCTCCTCCGCCGAGAGCGCTCCGATGCCCAAGCGGGCCATCCGCCGTAGATCCGCCTCGCCCAGGGACGCGGACATCGCGCTCTCGTCCGCCCACAGGCCCCACGCCACGGACAGCGCGGGCAGCCCCTCGGCGTGCCGCTGCCGGGCCAGGGCGTCGAGTACGGCGTTGGCGGCCGCGTAGTTCGCCTGGCCCGCCGAGCCCAGGACGCCGGCAAGCGAGGAGAACAGCACGAACGCCGACAGGTCCAGGTGCCGGGTGAGCTCATGGAGATGAACGGCGGCCTCGGCCTTGGGACGCAGCACCCTCGCCAGCCGCTTGGGTGTGAGCCGCTCGACGACCGCGTCGTCCAGTGTTCCGGCCGCGTGCACCACACCGGTCAGCGGCCTGTCCTCCGGTACGGCGGCCAGGAGGGCTGCCACGGCCGCGCGGTCCCCCACGTCGCACGCGGCGACCGTCACCTCCACGTCCGCCCGGGCCAGGCCGGCGAGGAACCCTTCGACACCAGGTGTGTCCATGCCACGGCGACCGGTCAGCAGCAGGCGCCGTACGCCGTAGTGCTCCGCCAGATGGCGGGCCACCAGGCGGCCGAGGGTCCCGAGGCCGCCGGTGATCAGGACGTGGCTGTGCTCGTCGAAGGGCACGGCGAGCGGCTCGGGGGCCGCGGCGGCGGACGGCCGCCGCAGTTCCGGGATCCACATCCGCCCCGCCCGGACGGCCAGTTGGGGTTCTTCCGAGGCCAGGGCCGGAACCAGGGCGCGGACGGACTCCGGCCGGCCGTCCGTGTCGACCAGGGTGAACGCCCCGGGCCGTTCCGCCTGGGCACAGCGGACCAGCCCCCACACGGCCGCCCCGGCGAGGTCCTGACGCTCGGCGTCGGTGACCGCGACAGCGCCCTCGGTGGGCAGGACGAGCCGGGCGTCCTCAAGGCGTTCGTCGGCGAGCCAGGACTGCAGGAGATGCAGAACGGCTCCGGCCGCTGACCCGGGGGCGGCTGCGGAGGGCCAGGCCGAGGCGGCGACGACCACGGCGGGCGCCTCGGCGCCGTCGTCCAGCGCCCGCCCGAGTTCGGCCAGGTCGCGGTAGGCGCGTACGGCCGCTCCGGTGGCGCGTACCGACTCCGTCATCGGGGTGCCGCCCGGGCCCACGACGGCCCACGGCCCGACCGGGGTGTCCGGCGGTGGGTCCCTTCGCACCCACTCCGTGACGAGCAGGGCCGCGCCATCGGCGCCGGCCGGATCCGCCGGGAGCTCTCGCAGTGCCAGTGCCCCGGCACGGAACACCACCGCGCCGGTGTCGTCGGCGACGAGCACCGAGCAGGTGTCACCGTCGCCCGGGCTCAGGCGCGCCCGCAGCGCGGTCGCGCCGGACTCGTGCAGGGTCAGGTCGCTCCACGAGAACGGCACGACGAGCCGGGCGTCCTCGTCACCGTCCCGGATGAGAGCGGCGTGCAGCGCGGCGTCCAGCGCCGCCGGGTGCAGCAGGAAGCCCTCGTCATGGGCCTGTTCGGGCAGAGCGATCTCCGCGTACACGTCCTGCCCGCGCCGCCAGGCGGCACGCAGCCCCTGGAAGGCGGGACCGTACTCATAGCCGGACCCGGCCAGCGTGGCGTAGAGGCCGTCGACGGCGAGGGGGGTGGCCCCGGCGGGCGGCCATGGGGGGAACGCTGCGGCGCCCGCCGTGTCGTCGACCGCCTTGTCCGTTCGCAGGAGACCGGAGGCATGGCGGGTCCACCGCGCCTCGGGGGTGCTCCCGTGGCGCGAGTGCAGGGTGAAGGAGCGGGTGCCGTCCTCGGCGGGGGCGGTCACCATGAGCTGGATCGCGGTGTCCCCGGCCACGGGCAGGGGCTGTTCCAGAGTCAGCTCGGCCACGCCCGCGCAGCCGGTCTCGCGTGCCGCGTACAGGGCCAGCTCGGCGACGGCCGCGCCGGGCAGCAGCGACCGGCCCATGATGGTGTGCTCGGTGAGCCAGGGCCGGCTGCCGGGATCGAGCCGCCCGGAGAACACCCAGCCCTGGTCGCCCGCCAGTTCGACGGTGTGATCCAGCAGTGGATGAGCTCCGGCCGCCGGTCTGCCGGTCCGGGGGCTCTGCCAGTAACGCTCGCGCTGGTAGGCGTAGGTGGGCAGGGCCACGGTCCGTCCGCCGGGGAAGAAGCCCTTCCAGTCGACGGCCACTCCGCCGACGTAGGCCAGGGCCAGCGCCTCCAGGAAGGTCCGTGTCTCGTCGCGGCCGCGACGCAGCAGTGGGGCCGCCGCGACCGGTGTCCCCTCGGCCGGGCCGGCCTGCCACGACTGGACGGTGGCGCTGAGGACCGCGTCCGGTCCGAGCTCCAGCCAGGTGGTCACCCCCTGGCCGGCGAGGAAGCGGGTGCCGTCGAAGAAGCGGACGGTCTCGCGTGACTGCCGGACCCAGTACTGCGGGTCGGCCAGTTCCCCGGCGTCGGCCTGCCGGCCGGTGACGCAGGAGATGACGGGGATCCGCGGGACCGAGTAGGCGATGCCGGACGCCACCTCGCGCAACTCGTCGAGAACGCCGTCCAGATGCGGGGAGTGGAAGGCGTGGCTGACGCGCAGCCGCTTGACCCGCCGCCCGGCGCTCTCCCAGCGCGCCGCCGCCTTCTCCACGGCCTGTTCGTCACCGGAGATCACCACCGCGTCCGGGCCGTTGACCGCGGCGATGACGGCCTGCTCCGTCAGAGTGGGCGCCACCTCCTCCTCGGTGGCCTGGATCGCCGCCATCGCGCCACCCGCCGGCGCGGACTGCATCAGCCGCCCGCGGGCCGCCACCAGCGTGCACGCGTCGTCGAGGCCGAGGACACCTGCGACGTGGGCCGCGGCCAGCTCCCCGACGGAGTGCCCGATGAGGAAGTCCGGGACGACTCCGTACGACTCCAGGAGCCTGTACAGGGCCACCTCCAGGGCGAACAGGGCGGGCTGGGTGTACCGCGTGCGGTCCAGCAGCGCGGCTCTCTCACTGCCCTCCGGTGCGAGGAGCAGTTCCCGCAGCGGCACGTCCAGGTGCGGGTCGAGGCGCTCGCATACGGCGTCCAGTGCCGCCGCGAACACCGGCTGGGTCCCGTACAGTTCGGCGCCCATACGGGGGCGCTGAGACCCCTGCCCGGTGAAGAGGAAGGCGGTGTGGCCCGCGTCCCGCGCGCGGCCGGTCACCAGGTTCGGTGCCGTCGCGCCCTGCTCCAGCGCCTCGAGTCCGCCGAGCAGTTCCTCCGGTCCGGCGCCGAGGACGACGGCCCGGTCGGTGAGCGGGGACCGGGTGGTGGCCAGCGAGTACCCGAGGTCGAGGGATGCCGGGCCGGCGTCGGCGCCGACGGCGGCGGTCGCCAGGGGCAGCAGACGTCGGGCCTGGTCGCGCAGTGCCGTGGTGCCCCGGGCGGTGACCACCCAGGGCAGCAGGGCGGGCGCCCCGGCTACCCGGGGTGTGGCCGACGGCTCGGGCTCGGGGGCCTGTTCGAGGATGACGTGGGCGTTGGTGCCGCTGATGCCGAACGAGGAGACGCCGGCACGGCGGGGGCGACCGGAATCGGGCCACGGGGTGGTGCGGGTGAGGAGCTGTATGCCGTCGGTCCAGTCGACATGTGTGGTGGGGCGGGTGACGTGGAGGGTCTGCGGAAGGAGGCCGTGCTCCAGGGCCAGGACCGTCTTGATGACGCCGCCGATGCCCGCGGCGGCCTGGGCGTGGCCGATGTTGGACTTCAGGGTGCCCAGGTACAGCGGGACGTCACGCTCTGTGCCGTAGGTGTGGAGAAGGGCCTGTGCCTCGATGGGGTCGCCGAGCCTGGTTCCGGTGCCGTGGGCCTCGACGGCGTCGATGTCGGCGGCGCTGAGGCGGGCCGCGGCCAGGGCGTCCTGGATGACCCGTTCCTGGGAGGGGCCGTTGGGGGCGGACAGGCCGTTGCTGGCGCCGTCCTGGTTGACGGCCGAGCCGCGGAGAACGGCGAGCACCCGATGGCCGTTGCGCCGGGCGTCGGACAGCCGCTCCAGCAGCACCACCCCGGCCCCCTCGGCCCACGCCGTCCCACTGGCCGAGTCGTCGAACGGCCGGCAGTGCCCGTCCGCGGCCAGCCCGCGCTGCCTGCTGAACTCGACGAAGAGCTCGGGGGTCGTCATCACCGTCACCCCGCCGGCCAGTGCGAGATCGCACTCTTGCTGCCGCAGCGCCTGCGCGGCCAGGTGCAGCGCCACCAGGGAGGAGGAGCAGGCGGTGTCCACGGTGATCGCGGGGCCCTGCAGTCCCAGGGTGTACGACACCCGCCCGGAGACCACGCTCAGTGCGCTTCCCGTGTTCAGGTTCGAGCTGTAGTCGCTGTACATGACCCCGCTGAAGACCCCGGTCCGGGTCGAGCGCAGCGTGGTGGGGGCGATGCCCGCGTTCTCGATCGCTTCCCAGCTCGTCTCCAACAGCAGCCGCTGCTGGGGGTCCATCGCTTCGGCTTCGCGGGGGCTGATGCCGAAGAAGTCCGCGTCGAACCGGTCGGCGTCGTAGAGGAATCCGCCGTGCCGGGTGTACGTCTTGCCGGGGCGCCCCGGGCGGGGATCGTACAGTTCGTCGATGTTCCAGCCCCGGTTGCCGGGGAAGGGGCCGATGGCGTCCACACCGGCGGTGACCAGCTCCCACAGTTCCTGCGGAGTGCGGACGCCGCCCGGATAGCGGCAGGCCATACCGACCAGCACCACCGGATCGTCCTGGCCGTCCCCGGCCCGGGTGGCCGTCCCGTCCGTGGCGGCGGCGGTGTCGGCGGACGGTGACCTCCGTGTGACCTCGGCCAGCAGCCGGTCGGTCAGATCGGCCGGTGTGGGGTGGTCGAAGACAGCGGCTGCCGACAGTCGGACGCCGGTGGCCGACTGGATGCGGCCGCGCAGCTCCAACGCTGCCAGGGAGTCGAAGCCCAGGGCCTTGAACGCCGTGTTCTCCGCGACCGACGAGGGACCGTCCAGCGCGAGGACCGAGGCGGAGACCGACCGGACCAGTGCGGCCACCGTGCGCCGGCGCTCGGCCGGCGGCAGTGCGGCCATACGGTGCGCCCATGCCGAGGCGTCGGTGCCGGACGCACCGGGAGCGGCCGCACGGCGGCGCTGCGGGGGGACGAGGGAGCGCAGCAGCGCGGGCACGGAATCGGTGTGCTGGGGGTCGCGCAGCGCGGGCAGGTTCCACCGCGCCGGCACGAGCATCGGCCGGCCCGAGGTCAGGGCCGCGTCGAGGAGTTCCATGCCTTCCTCGGCCGACAACGGCAGCACCCCTGTGCGGGCCCATCTGGCCAGGTCGGCTTCGGCCGGCGAGCCGCCCATGCCCCGTTCCGTCTCCCACAGTCCCCAGGCCAGGGAGGTGGCGGGCAGGTCGCGGGCCCTGCGGTGGTGGGCGAGGGCGTCGAGGTAGGAGTTCGCGGCCGCGTAGTTGGCCTGGCCGGGGCTTCCGGCGGCGCCGGCGACGGAGGAGAACAGCACGAAGGCCGACAGCGGCGTGTTTCGGGTGAGTTCGTGCAGGTGCCAGGCGGCGTCCGTCTTGGGGCGCAGTACCGCGTCGATGCTCCGGGGTGTGAGGTTGTGCAGGGTGGCGTCGTCCAGCACTCCGGCGGTGTGGATCACGGCGGTCAGCGGATGCTCGTCCGGTACGGCCGCCAGCAACCGCTCCAGCGCGGACCGGTCGGCGACGTCGCAGGCGGCGATCGTGACGCGGGCACCTGACGCAGCGAGTTCGGCGGCCAGTTCGGCCGCGCCCTCGGCGGCCTGGCCCTGACGGCTCGCCAGCAGCAGCTGCCGTACTCCGTGCCGGGTGACCAGGTGCCGGGCGACCAGCCGGCCCAGGGCGCCGGTCCCGCCGGTGATCAGCACCGTGCCGTCGGCGGCGAAGGCCTCGGTACCGCCCTCGGCGGGTGGGGTGCGCTCCAGGCGCGGCGTGTACAGCTGCCCGTCGCGCAGGGCCAGGGCCCGTGCGCCGCCGGCGGCGGCCCGGGCCGCCTCGGCCAGTCGGAAGGTGTCCGTGTCCTGGGCCCCGGCGTCCAGCAGGGCGAACCGGCCGGGGTGTTCGTTGTGGGCGCTGAGCATCAGCCCGCGCACGGCGGCGCCCGTGAGGTCGGGTACATCCTCATCGGGAAGGACGGCGACCGCGCCGGTGGTGACCAGGATGACGCACGTCCTGGCCAGGCGTTCGTCCCGGAGGCATCGCCGGACCAGGTCCAGTGCCGCCCGAACCGCGGTGTGGGCCGCGTCCGGGCCGGCTGCGTCGCCCTCGTGTTCGGCGTGCACGAGAGCCAGCACGTCGGGGGCCTCTTGTCCGGCGTCCAGGGCGGCGCTCAGGGCGTCGGCGTCCCGGTGGGCGTCGACGGTGACACCGCCGCCGGCGAGTGCTTCGGCCAGGTCGAGGGGGTCGGAGCCGAGTACGGCCCACCGGCCGGCCGGGCGCTTCCCCGTAGCGTCCGGTACCCGCTGCCAGTCCACGCGCCACAGGCCGGCGCGGTCGGCGGGAGCCGGCCGAGCGGTGATCTGTCCGGCCGGCAGCTGCAGGAGCGCCACCGAGTCCAGCGTCAGTACGGGGGCCCCGGTGGGGTCACTGACGGCGAGCGAGGCGGTGTCGGCGCCGGTCGGCGTCCACCTGACACGCAGGGACGTGGCACCCGAGGCGTGCAGGGTGACGCCGCTGAAGGAGAACGGCAGCCGTGGCGTCGAGGAGTCCCCGCCGACGCTGGTCGCACCGGTTCCGTTCGCCGTGTCGATGCCGTCGACGAGGAAGAGCTGCACGGCGGCGTCGAGGGCCGCGGGGTGGAGCCCGAAGCGGCCCGCCTCGTGGTGGTGCGCCTCGGGCAGGGTGATCTCGGCGAGGAGTTCGGCTCCGAGACGCCAGACGGTGCCCAGGCCCTGGAAGGCCGGCCCGTAGTCCAGGCCTTCGGCGGAGAACCGCTCGTAGCGGCCGGACGCCGGGATCTCCCGCGCGCCCGGCGGAGGCCAGGCGACCGGGTCGCTCGTGGCCGGCGGCGCCTCGGCGGCGAGCACACCCTGGGCGTGCTGCCGCCATGGCGCGTCGGTGTCGGCGGGCCGTGAGTGCACGCGCAGGACGCGGCCGCCCGACGCGTCCGGAGCGCCGACGGTGAGCTGGATCCGTACGTCACCGTCCTCGGGGATGACGAGCGGGCTGTGCAGCACGAGTTCGGCGACATGACCGCAGCCGGTGCGCTCGCCCGCGTGCAGGGCGAGTTCGAGGTAGCCGGTGGCGGGCATGACCGCCCGTCCGAGGACGGAGTGTTCGGCGAGCCAGGGATGGCTGCGCAGCGACAGGCGTCCGGTGAACAGGACCTCGCCGGAGTCCGCGGAGCTGACGGTGGCGCCCAGCAGCGGATGCCCGGCGGGGTCGAGTCCGGCCGCGGTCACATCCCGGTTCGAGTGGGTGTCCGTCAGCCAGTGCCGGTCCCGCTGGAAGGGGTAGGTGGGCAGCTCGACCGGTGCCTCACCGGGGAACAGGGCGCGCCAGTCCGGTACGACACCATGCGCGATCAGGTCGCCCAGCGCGGTCAGGACGCCGCGGGCCTCCGGGCGGTCCCTGCGTACGGCGGGGACGAGGAGGGTGTCCGCCGTGTCGGTGAGGCACGCCTCGGCCATGGCGGTGAGGGTGCCGTCGGGGCCGATCTCCACGTAACGGGTCGTCCTGAGCTCTTCCAGGCGGCAGACAGCGTCGTGGAAGCGGACCGTGCCGCGGATGTGCCGCACCCAGTAGTCGGGATCGGTGAGCTGGTCGGCCCCGGCCGGTTCACCGGTCGCAGCGGAGATCACCGCTGTCCGCGGCGGGTGATAGCTGAGGCTTTCGGCCACCGCGCGGAACTCCTCCAGCATCGGTTCCATCAGCGGGGAGTGGAAGGCGTGGCTGACGCGCAGCCGGGTGGCCCGGTGGCCCAGGGACCCGGCTCGCGCGGCGACGGCGGCGACGGACGCCTCCGATCCTGAGACGACGGTCGCGGCGGGACCGTTGAGAGCGGCGATGCCCACCTCGGCCTCGTGCCCCCGCAGCAGCGGCAGCACCTCCTCCTCGGTAGCGCGCAGCGCGAACATCGCGCCGGCCGGGCGGAGTCGCTGCATGAGTTGGCCGCGGGCCGCGACCAGCTTCGACGCGTCCTCCAGGGACAGCACCCCGGCGACGTGCGCGGCGGCCAGTTCACCGACGGAGTGCCCCGTGAGGAGGTCGGGGACGACGCCCCACGACTCCAGGAGGCGGTACAGGGCGACTTCGAAGGCGAACAGGGCCGGCTGGGCGTACTCCGTACGGTTCAGCGCCTCCGCGTCGTGGCCGAAGACGACGTCCCGCAGGCCCGGGACATGGGCACAGACCGCGTCGAAGACTTCCGCGAAGACGGGGAAGGCCGCGCACAGTTCCTCTCCCATCCGCAGCCGCTGGGCACCCTGGCCCGCGAACAGGAACGCGGTCCTGCCGCCGGTGCGGCCCGTTCCCGTCCGGACGTCGGGTCCGAGGGTTCCGTCCGCCACCCGGGACAGCGCGGCGGTCAGTTCGGGCAGACCCGCGCCGAGCAGCACGGCGCGGTGTTCGAAGGCGGTGCGGGTGGTCGCCAGGGACAGGCCGATGCCGTACGGATCGGTCCCGGGCCGTGTCTCGATGTGTGCCAGCAGCCGGCTCGCCTGGGCCCGCAGCGCGGACTCGGTTCGGCCCGTCACCACCCACGGGACGAGCGGCAGCCGGTCACGGGGCTCGGCCGGCCCGGCGGCGTCGGGCGTCTCGGTGGGCCCCTGTGGCACGTCCTCCAGGATCAGGTGCGCGTTCGTACCGCTGATGCCGAAGGACGACACCGCCGCCCGGCGGGGGCGGTCCGTCTCGGGCCAGTTCCGCGGCCGGGTCAGCAGCCGTACCGCGCCCGCGTCCCAGTCGACCCGGGAGGAGGGGACGTCGGTGTGCAGCGTGGCGGGCAGCGTTCCATGGCGCATCGCCAGCACCATCTTGATCACGCCCGCGACACCGGCGGCGGCCTGGGTGTGCCCGATGTTCGACTTGACCGAGCCCAGCCACAGGGGACGGTCCTCGGGGCGGTCCTGTCCGTACGCGGCGATCAGTGCCTCGGCCTCGATCGGGTCGCCCAGCTCTGTCCCCGTGCCGTGTGCCTCGACCGCGTCCACGTCCTGCGGGCCGAGGCCCGCGCTCGCCAGCGCCGCCTGGATCACGCGTCGCTGCGAGGGGCCGTTCGGCGCGCTCAGACCGTTCGAGGCGCCGTCCTGGTTCACCGCGGAACCGCGGATCACCGACAGCACCCGGTGGCCGTTGCGCCGTGCGTCCGACAGCCGCTCCAGCATCAGCACTCCGACGCCCTCGCCCCAGGAGGTGCCGTCCGCGGCATCGGAGAACGGCTTGCAGCGCCCGTCCGCGGCGAGGCCGCCCTGGCGGGCGAACTCCGTGAACTGGCCGGGAGTCGCCATCACGGTGACTCCGCCCGCCAGGGCGAGCTCGCACTCCCCCTGGCGCAGCGCCTGCGCGGCCAGGTGCAGCGCCACCAGCGAGGAGGAGCACGCGGTGTCCACGGTGAGGGCGGGGCCTTCCAGGCCGAGGGTGTACGAGATCCGGCCCGAGGCCACAGAGGTGGCCGTGCCGGTGATCAGGTGTCCGCGTGCCGAGTCGTCCGCCTCGTGCAGCCTCGGGCCGTAGTCCTGCGCCATCGCACCCAGGTAGACCCCGGTCGCGCTGCCGTGCAGCCGCGCCGGATCGAGGCCCGCCCGCTCGACGGCCTCCCACACGGTCTCGAGCACCAGCCGTTGCTGTGGGTCCATGGCCGCTGCCTCGCGGGGAGCGATGCCGAAGAACGCGGCGTCGAAGCGGTCGGCGTCGTGCAGGAACCCGCCTTCCCTGCGGTACGCGGGGGCCGCGTCCTCCCGATTGTCGGCGGGCCAGCCGCGGTTGCCGGGGAAGGCCGAGATCGCGTCCCGTTCGTTCAGGAGCAGTTGCCACAGGTCCTCGGGCGAGTTCACCTCGCCCGGATAACGGCAGGCCATGGAGATGATCGCGACGGGTTCGTCGGGGGCCGCGGCCCGGCGCCGGGAGGACTCCTGGGCGGGGGCGTCGCCGGCCTGCTCGGTGGCGAGGCGGGCCACGAGGCGTTCCGGTGTGGGGTAGTCGAAGAGCAGCCCGGTGGGCAGCCGCATTCCGGTGGCGGCGGCCAGCCTCCCGCGCAGTTCCACCGCGATCGCCGAGTCGATGCCCAGGTCCCAGAAGGCCTCCGACGGCGGGATGTCGCGCCGGTCACGGCCCAGGACGAGGGAGAGTTCGCCGAGCACGAGGTCCATCAGGGAGGCGGCGGCGTCTTCGACCGGCGGGTCGTGGGGCGGTGGCCCGTCGGGGTGCCGCACCGGTCCCGGTTCGTCCAGGGGCAGGGGTACGGCCGCCGCGTCCGGCGGGAAGGCCGGGGTCCAGTCGACGGCCGTGCCGGCGCAGTGCAGTTCGGCAAGGCAGGTCAGGACGCGGCGTGGACCGCTGTCACCGCGGCGCAGGGTGCCGACGACGACGGCGTCCGATTCCGCCTCGTCGAGTGTCTGCCCGAGAGCCATGGTCAGCACGGGGTGGGGGCTGATCTCGACGAAGCTGTCGTGGTCGGCCAGCGAGCGGGTGACCTGGTCGAACCGGATGGTGTCCCGCATGTTGCGGTACCAGTAGCCGGCGTCCAGGGACCGGGTGTCCAGGAGCCCGCCCGTCACGCTGGAGTGGAAGGGCACAGTCCCGGTGCGCGGCCGCAGGGGGGCGAGCGCGGTCAGCACTTCCTCGCGCAGTCGCTCCATCTGCGGGGAGTGGCCTGCCACGGTGATGGGGATGCGCTTGGCCCTGACTCCTTCGGCGGTGAACTCTTCCAGCAGCCGGTCGATGACGTCCCGGTCGCCGGACAGCACCACCGAGCGCGGCCCGTTGACCGCGGCGAGCGCCAGCTGCCCCTGCCACCGGGCCAGCAGCGGTTCGAGGGATGCCGCCGGCAGCGGGACCGAGATCATCGCGCCGTTGCCGACGAGCGGTATCTGCGCCTTGCTCCACAGCGCCACGACCCGGGCCCCGTCCTCGAGGGACAGGCCTCCCGAGACGACGGACGCGGCGATCTCGCCGTTGCTGTGGCCGGCCACCGCCGCCGGCCGGACGCCGAACGAACGCAGGACGTCGGCAAGCCCCACCATGACGGCGAACATGGCGGGCTGCGCCACATCCTCACGGTCCAGGGACGGGGCGCCGGGTGCCGCCCGCAGCACCTGTTCGAGCGACCAGTCGACATGGGGCGCGAGCGCCTCGGCGCACGCATCGACGGCGGTCCGGAAGACGTCCGAGCAGTCGAGCAGATCGGCGGCCATGCCGACCCACTGGCATCCCACACCGGGAAAGACGAACACGGTCCGTTCACATCTGCGAGCCGTGCCGTTGATCTGGAATGCCGTGGTGCGGTCCGCGGCGAGCGCGGACAGTTCGGTCGCGCACTCCTCGCGGGTCCCGGCCAGCACCACCGAGCGCACCCGGGACGGGTCATGGGCCCCGGCCAGGGCGAGCCCGAGACTGCCGACGGTGTCCTCGCTCCGGGCGAGGTGGCCGAGCATCCGTCCGGCCTGTGCGCGCACGGCGGCCGTGGTGTCGCCGGAGAAGATCCAGGGGGTCCACTCGCTGCGGAACGAACCCGGTGCGGTCACCTGCTCGGTCTCCTGGCGCTGGGCCTTGTCGACAGACACGCGGTTCCTCACTTCGGATCAGATGCGTTGACGATGGGTCCTGCTCCCAGGGGGCGTGGCCGTCGCCGGGGCCCTACCAGTCCACGAGCAACCGGGAGAGCCCGCGGGTGCCCTGTCCGTCCTTCCAGGCGAACGGGTTCGGCCCGGAAGCAAGGCGCAGCGTCGGGAACCGCTGCGACAGCCGGTCCAGCACGATCCGCAACTGGAGCCTGGCCAGCGGTGCGCCGAGGCAGCGGTGCACACCGTGTCCGAAGGTGAGGTGGACCGCGTCCCGGCCCTCGACGGCCAGTTGCCCTGGTTCCGTGAAGGTTCGGGCGTCCCGGTTCCCGTGCAGCAACGAGACCATGACGCCCTCTCCGGCCTGCACGGTGACGTCCCCGAGCGGTACGGTCTCGGTGGCGACACGCGTGAAGCTGAGCGGGGTGGCCGGGGTGAGACGCAGGAGTTCCTCGACCGTGGGGGCCAGCCGGTCCGGGTTGCCGCGCAGTTCCTCGTACGCGCCCGGCTGGGTCAGCAGGTGCAGGACCGACAGTCCGATCTGGCCGACCGTGGTCTCGTAGCCGGCCATCAGCAGGGTCAGGCCCAGCGTGAGCAGTTCCGCCATGGACAACTCGCCGCGGTCGTGCGCCCCGATCATGGAGGTGAGCAGATCGTCCGCGGGCTGTCGGCGCTTGTGCGCGATCAGGTCCGCCATGTAGGCGGCGAGTTCCAGGCGGCGCCGGGCCTTCACCTGCGGGGTGCTGGCACTGATGTCGAAGAGCACCTCGACCCAGCCCCGGAACTGATGGCTGTCCTCGGGCGGAACACCCAGCAGGGAGCACAGGACCTGCAGGGGGAGGGGGTTGGCGAGTTCGCTGATCAGATCGGTCCCCGGCCCGAGCGCGGCGACGGTGTCCAGGTGCCGGTCGGTCAGCTGCTCGATGTACGGCGCCATGCCCGCGACCCGCCCGGTGGAGAACGCGCCGGACACGACGCGCCGCAGCCGGGCGTGATCCGTTCCGTCCATGCTCATCATGGAGTCGGGAGCCGGCTGTGCGTCGTTGGCCTGCGGGGCGTGCGGTTTCACCGCCTCGGCTCGGCTGAACCTTCTGTCGCTCAGCACCTGCCGGGCAAGGGCGTGGTGGCACACGAGCCAGAGCTTGTCCCCGGTCGGGGTGACGACCGGTACGACGCCCTGGTCCCCGGACTGCCGCAGGAAGTCCGGGAGGGGCCCCGGCCAGGCGCCGGTGACGTGTGCCATGCGTGTGCTCCCCGAGGTAGTCGGCGTTCAGGCGGCCATGAGCCGGCGCTCGGCCTCACGTAGGGTCTCCGTGCGCCGGTTGAACGCGACACGGACGTACTGCGCTCCGAGGTCCGGGCCGGAGAAGAAGGGGAATCCGGGAGTCAGCAGCACACCGCTGCGGTCCAGCAGTTCCCGGACGAACGTCAGGCTGTCCGTGCGGCCCCCGGTGATCGGGCTGATGTCCGCGAACAGGAAGACGCCTCCCTCGACGGGAGCGAACTTCATGCCCACGCGGGAGAAGATGTCCTGGGTGAGATCACGCCGACGCTCCATCTGCGCCGACGCTTCCTTCTGGTCCGCCCAGTCGGCCCGCCCGGCGGCCACCTGCAACGGAGCCGCGGTGCCGAGTGTGGTCAGTGTGTGCACGCGGCGGAACGCCCCGGTGCGCACGGGGTCGGCGCGCAGGAAGCCGAGCCGCCAGCCGCTCACCGCATGGCTCTTGGACAGCGAGCCGACGACCACGCTGCGCTCGGCGAGGCCGGGGACGTCGGCCACCGAGACATGCCGGCGGCCGTCGAAGACGAAGTTGCTGTACACCTCGTCGCAGATGGCGGTGACGTTCCACCGCTCACACAACTCGGCGATGACATCGAGCTCTTCGCGGGTGAGGACCCTGCCTGTCGGGTTGCTCGGCGTGTTGAGCAGGATGGCCCGGGTCCTGGGGCCGAAGGCGGCGGCCAGGTCCGCGGGATCGAAGCGCCATTCGGGCGCGTGGAGCGGCACGTACCGGGGGACGGCGCCCACCAGCCTGATCGCGGCGGCGAACTGGTCGAAGCCCGGGGTGAACAGGACGACCTCGTCACCGGGGTCGACGCTCGCCAGCAGGGCGATGTAGAGAGCCTCGGTGGCGCCGGCGGTGATGGTGATCTCGGTGTCGGGGTCGGTGACGGCGCTCAGCGATTCGGCGATGCGGCGGCGCAGCAGCGCGTCGCCCATGGGGTGTTCGTACTGGTTGTGCCCGGCGCGCATGGCGCGGGCCGCCTCTTCGATCATGTCCGCAGGAGCCTCGGGATGGCCGGGGGTGCCGATCGCCAGGTCGACGGCGTCGAGGGACCGCGCCAGCATGAACACCTCGGTCAGACCGCTGTCCGCCACTCCGGCCGACCGCTGGGAGATGACTGACCTCTCGGCCGGGGAATTCGTCATGACCCAGTCCTTCCCTCATTCGGGTTCGCGCAGGAATCAGTTTCCAAAAAGGGCGAATTCTTCCTCACCCACGCTCCGGTGGGTTCTCTCCGAAAAGCACCGGGAACCCACTGGGCATCCCTCAAAAGCACCTGTGGATAATATCCACGCCCCCACTGGAGCAGGCTGAACCTGCCCTGGACACACATCTGCCTCTCCTGTCCCGAGAAAGCTGCCGCATCACTCTTCCAGAACCGGCGAAGACCGTCGGAATTCCGTGTTCGCGGACGGTCCGTCGTACGCCTGCCAGAGCCGGGCGTACACGCCGCCGAGCGCCAGCAGTTCCTCGTGGGTCCCGTCCTCGCACACCCGGCCGTCGTGCAGTACGACCACCCGGTCGGCCCGCGCGGCCACGCTGAGCCGGTGCGCGACGATCAGCGTCGTCCGGCGGGTGCCACCGTGGGTCAGGGCGGCCCGGTTCACCAGGGACTCACTCGTTGAGTCCAGGGCGGCGGTGGCCTCGTCGAGCAGGAGGACGTCGGGCCGGACCAGTTCGGCTCTGGCCAGTGCGATCAGCTGCCGCTGGCCGGAGGAGAGGTTGTGGCCGCCTTCGGTGACCGGGTGCCGGTAGCCCAAGTCGAGCCCGGCGATCATGTCGTGGGCTCCCACCTGCCGGGCCGCCGCGACCACCTCGTCGTCGCTCGCCCCGGGCCGCCCGTAGGCGATGGCGTCACGCACGGTTCCCTGGAAGAGGTACGGCTCCTGGGGCACGATGCCCAGGCGCCGCCGGAACGCTCTGAGGTCCAGTAGGCGGATGTCGGTGCCGTCGACGAGGATGGTTCCGCGGGTCGGGTCCTGGAAACGGGCCAGCAGTTTGACCAGGGTGGATTTGCCGGCCCCCGTCTCGCCGACGAAGGCGACTCTCTCGCCCGGCCGGATATGCAGGTCTATGCCGCTGAGGGCCTGCGTGGCGCTGTCGTAGCGGTGATACACGTCCTCGAAGCGGATGTCGCCGCGCACCTGTTCCACCGCGCGCGGGGCGGCCGGCTGCGGTGTGCCCGGGGGGATCTGGAGGAAACCCCGGATGGCGGTGAGGGAGACCCGCGCCATCTGGTAGCCGTCGAAGAGCTGGGAGATCTCCTGCAGCGGGGTGAAGAACAGGTTGAGATACAGCAGGTAGGCCACCAGGGTGCCGACTGCCATGGTGCCCTCGGTCACCCGCTGTCCGCCGACGACGAGGACCAGGGCGGTGACCACGGACGCGGCGAACTGGATGCCGGGGAAGTACAGGGCCGTCAGGAACTGGCTTCTCGTACGTGCCCTTCGGTGATCGTCGCTCTCCCGGGCCAGCCGCAGTGCGCTGGTCTCCTCGCGGCGGAACGCCTGGACCAGACGCATGCCCGCCATGTGCTCCTGGAAGGTGGCCGTCACGACGGCGGTGGTGTGCCTGGCCTGCTCATAGGTCCGCGCCGACTTCCCGCGGAACAGCAGGGTCGCCACCAGCAGGGGCGGCAACGCCGCCAGGAGGACCAGCAGGAGCCGGGCGTCGGCGACGAGCAGCGCGACCAGGACACCCGCCAGCGTCAGCAGACTGACCATCAGACGCACCAGTCCGGTCTGCAGGAAGGCCGACAGGGAGTCGACGTCCGTGGTCATCCGGGTCAGGGTCCGGCCTGCCGCCTCACGTTCGTAGTGGTCCAGCCCCAGGCGGTGCAGATGGGCGAAGACACGTACCCGCAGCGCGTACAGAATCCGCTCGCCGGTGCGCCCCAGCACCCTGATCGCCCCGTGCTGTGCGGCCCACTGCGCCGCGATGACGGCCAGTGCGGCACAACAGGCGGCCCACACCGTACTGGTCGCCATGCCCTGTACGCCGCCCTCGACGCCGCGCCGGAGCACAAAGGGCAGGGTCAGCCCCGCGCAGGTTCCTCCGACGACAAGTGCCAGCCCCCAGGCGAGCGGGAGCCGGAACCCGCGCAGCAGGTCGCGCAGCCCGAACTCACCCGCCGGTTCCCGGGCCTGGGCCACCGCGTCGACTCGGGGGTCCTCCTCGATGTGCGTCCCGTCGTGCGTCCTGTCCCCCGCCACGGTGGGCGGCGGCTTGGCGGAGCGCCGTCCGGGCCCGGCCGCCGGCGCCACGGCCCGTGCGGTGTCCGGGTCGCGGTCGGCTTCCCGCAGGATGTCGCGATACAGCGGGCAGCGCTGCCGGAGTTCGTCGTGCGTGCCGCTGTCGAGCAGACCGCCCGCGTCGAGTACGGCGACGCGGTCGGCCAGGGCGAGGGTGGATGCCCGGCGGGCGACGATCAGGGTCGTACACCCTTTCATGACCTCGCGCAGGCCCTCGTGGACATGCGCCTCGACCCGGGCGTCCACCGCGGACGTGGCGTCGTCCAGGATCAGCAGCCGGGGGCGGTTGAGCAGCGCGCGGGCGAGTGCGACGCGCTGGCGCTGGCCGCCGGAGAGGGTCAGACCGCGTTCGCCGACACGCGTGTCGTAGCCGTGCGGCAGTGCCTCGATGAACCCGTCCGCCCAGGCGGTCCGGGCCGCGGAACGGATCTCGGCGTCATCGGCGTCCGGACGCCCGAACGCGATGTTGTCCCGGATGGTGCCGGAGAACAACAGGGTCTCCTCGGGGACGAATCCGACGGCACCGCGCAGCGAGTGGAAGGTGAGGTCACGGACGTCGTACCCGTCGACGCGTACGGTCCCGCCGCTGACGTCGTGGAAGCGCAGCGGGAGCTGGGCGAGGGCGGATTTGCCCGCGCCGGGCGGGCCGACGACAGCGACGGTCTCGCCCGGCGCGATGCGCAGGCAGACATCGTTCAGCACGGCGCGCCCGGCTTTGTACCCGAAGGTGACGTGGTCGAACTCCACGGCGGGTGGAGGGCCGGGCGGCAGCCGTACGGTCCCCTCGGTCATGGAGGCCGTGGCGTCGGTCCATTCCAGTACGCGCTCGATGCCCGCTCCGGACTGCTGGCCCACGAGCAGGAACGACGACAGCATGCGCAGCGAACCGGCGAGAGTGGTGAGGTAGGTGAAGAAGGACAGGAACGTACCCAGGCTGAGCTGCCCGCGGGTGGCCAGCCAGCCGCCGAAGCCCAGGATGCCGATCTGTCCCAGCGCGGGAACGGCCTGCAGCGCGGGGTTGAAACGGGCGTTCAGCCGGACCGCGCGCAGCCGGCGTGCGAACAGCCGGGTACCGGCCCGGGTCAGCCGGTCCATCTCCCGCTGTTCCTGGCCGAACGCCTTGACCACGCGGATGCCGGCGATGGAGCTCTCCACGATCCCGGCGACGGCCGCGACCTCCCGCTGCACCTGCCGGGCGGCGGGGCCGATGAGGCTTCTGCTGCGCCGGGAGACGAACCACAGGACGGGAAGCACAGCAAGCGCCACCAGCGTCAGTGCCGGGGAGAGCAGCGTCATCATGACGACCGACGCCAGTGCGGCCATGATGTTCGCGAGGGCCAGCGGCATGTTGGAGAGCAGTCCGAACACCATGTTCATGTCGCTGGTCAGCCGGCTGGCGAGATGGCCCGGCCCGAGTGCGTCCCGCTGCCCGGCGTCCAGGCGCGTCAACGAGCGGAACATCTCCGTCCGCATGTCGTGCTGTACGTCGGCCGCGAGCTTGCCCGCGCACAGGCGGCGCAGATACGCCAGGGCGTACGCGACCACGGCCGCGACCAGGAACAGTGCCGTCCAGGGAGCCGCTTCGCGGGTCTGCCGCACGATGACGTCGTCGACGATCACCTTGGTCACCCAGGGCACGACCGCAGCCACCACACTGCCGCCGCACGCGGCGAGGACCGCGGTCGTCAGGGTGCCGCGGTGCCGCAGGCAGTACCGGCTCAGGCGACGCGGCCAGCCCTCCCGGGCCTGCTCGTCGGCAACGGTGACCGAGGCCGCCACCTGCTGTCCTCCTTAGTGTTGTCGTTCCGTGGCGGTCCGCAGCTCGACACCGACCAGGCCGGTGGGGGCAGCCAGGACCGCGACGGCGAGGATGTACCGGCCGGAGCCGACGGACGTCGTCCCGCAGCTCGTGTGCGGGGCTCCCGGAAGTGCGGTGAGGGACAGCCGGCCCGGTGGTGGTCCGCTGCCGTGCTCCGCGGCGGGAGGGGCGGCGACCCTCCGGGTGAGGCCGCCGTGTCGCAGGCCCGACCCGTGGGCCTTGCCTGCCGCCTCCTTCTGGGTCCACAGCAGGAAGAACGTCTCCGTCCTGCCGGCCGGTGGAGCGAGAGCGACCGCTTCGGCGGCGGACGCGTCCAGCCAGCGCCGGGCGAGCGCCTCGGCCGGCACGGAGCGGACGGTTTCCACGTCGACCCCGACCGGCGCGAAGGCGCTCAGCGCGACGGCGAATACCCCTGTGCTGTGGCTGACGCTCACCTGGAGTCCGCTCGCCGGCCCGGTCAGGAAGGGACGGCCGTCGGGCCGGTGCCTGAGCCGGATGGCGTGGGCGGGACCGCCGGTCATGTCCGCCGCGGTGTGGATCAGGGCCCGGTGGGCCGCGTACCGCTCACCGCGAGAGGCGTTCCCCCACACGACGGTGACAGTGCGGGGCGTGTCGTCGGGCACGCCCCGCGCTGTGCCCGCCGTCAGCTTTCCATCTGCCGGACGAGAGTCCTGGGCCGCATGTCGGTCCAATTCGCCTCGATGTATTCCATGCATGCCTGCCGACTGTCCTCGGAAAGCGCCACTTCCCACCCCGCCGGAACTTCGGCGAAGCTGGGCCAGAGCGAATGCTGCCCCTCGTCGTTCACGAGGACGAGAAAGCGGCCTTCCGGGTTGTCGAACGGGTTGGACATATATTTCCCCTTTGCTCTGTGCGACTTTGTTCTCTTCGACTTTGTTCTCTGCAACGGCTTTTCAGCTGTCGCTCTTTTCTTGGTCGCGCCGACCGGAATCAGGTGATCGTTCCAGCCGGTGGGCCAGTGCTTCGCCGATCACGGCCAGCGGGCCGGGCGTCAGCATGTCCTCGTGGCGTCCTGCCACCGCGTGCGCCACCACGGATCCGTCGACATAGGGGTGCCAGCGAGCGGCCTTCCGCTCTGCCTGATCGGCGTCCTCCCCCGCGACGAAGAGCAGCAGCGAGCCCCTGAAGACGCGGGGGGCGAAGCGCCCCCGCAGCTCGACTGCGGTCCGGTAGGCGGTGGCCAGGGAGTCCAGCCGGTCGGCCAGCAGCGGCGCCAGCGGGCCGCCGTGTCCCCTCAGCAGTTCCGCCGCCGTCTCCCGGGTCGGCTCAGGTCGGGTCCCCGCGCCCTCGGGCCCGCTGTCTCCGTCACCGGTGCCGATGGCCTCGAGGAGCCCGGCCAGGAGCTGGTGCTCGGCGGGAACGGGTGCCGCCACTCCGTCGGCGGCGGGGTAGGAGTCGAGCACGGCGAGGAGCGCGACCTCCTCGCCGGCCTCCTGCAGCTGTACGGCGGCCGCCTGGGCGACCAGTCCGCCCAGCGACCAGCCGACGAGGTGGTACGGCCCGGTCGGCTGGACCGCGCGGATCTCTGTCAGGTAGTCCGCGGCCATCTCGTCGATGTCCGCGGGCCGGTGGTCGGGCGTCTGCAGGACGCGCGCCTGCAGGCCGTACAGCGGCCGGTCGGGCGGAAGGTGCCGCAGCAGGCCCGTGTAACGCCAGCTGAGTCCGCCGGCGGCGTGGAAGCAGAACACCGGCGGTCGGCTGCCGCCGGCTCGCAGAGGCAGCAGCACGCCCAGCGCGTTGTCCGTGCCGGGGCCGGCCCCGTGTTCCAGGGCCGCCGCCATGCCGGTGACGGTCGGTGCCCGGAACAGCTCCTGGACACCCAGCGGCACGCCGAACAGTGCCCGGATGCGGCTGACCAGCCGCGCCGCCAGCAGCGAGTCTCCGCCGCGGGTGAAGAAGTTGTCGTCGATGCCGACCTCGGGAAGGCTCAGGGTCTCGGCGAACAGCCCGCACAGGAGTTCCTCCTGCGGTGTCCTGGGCCCGCGTCCGGTGCCCGCCGCCACCTCGGGCGACGGCAGGGCCGCCCGGTCGAGCTTGCCGTGCGCGGTCAGCGGCAGCGTGTCCAGGGTGAGGAACACGTGGGGGACCATGTGCTCCGGCACGAGGGCCGCCATGTGGTCGTGCAGTGCGCCGGGCTCCGGTGCGGGCCTGCCGGGACCCATGACCACGTAGCCGTACAGCCGCTTCTCTCCGGTCGGGTCCTCCCGGACCAGGGCGACCGCTTGGGCGACCCCAGGGAAGCGGGCGAGTGCCGCCTCGACCTCGCCGGGCTCGATCCGGAACCCGCGGAGTTTGACCTGGTGGTCGGTGCGGCCGAGGAACTCGAGCGTGCCGTCCGGGCGGAGCCGCCCGAGGTCCCCGGTGCGATACATCCTGGAGCCGGGCGGGCCGAACGGATCGGCGACGAAGACCTGCGCGGTCATCGCGGCGGCGTTGTCGTAGCCGCGGGCAAGCCCGGCGCCGGCCACATACATCTCACCGGGCACACCGACCGGAGCCGGGTCCAGCCCCGCCGACAGGACGTACACCCGGTTGCCCGCGAGAGGCACACCGATCGGCACGGTGTCCGGCACCGCGTCTCCCGGGCGCATGATGTGGTGCGTGGCGAACACCGTGGTCTCGGTGGGACCGTAGCCGTTCACCACGACGGTGCCGGGCGCGGCACGGCGCACCTTGCGCACCGCGTCGGCCGGGACCACATCGCCTCCGGTCCACAGCTCGCGAAGTCCGGCGAAGCAGGCCGGGTCCTCCTCGGCGAGCACCCGGAAGAGGCCGGCGGACAGCCACAGCCTGGTGATCCTCTCCTCCACCAGGAGCTCGGCGAGGCGGGCCAGGTCCGTCCTTCCCGGTGGTGCGATCACCCCCTCGCCCTGGTTGAGCAGCGGAATCCACAACTCCAGCATCGAGGCGTCCCAGGCCTGCGGGGAGTGGAACAGCATCCGCTCCCCTGACATGTCGCGCCAGGTCGGTTCGTCCGCCAGGTCCACGATGTCGCGGTGGGTGAGGGCGACGCCCTTGGCGGTTCCCGTGGAGCCGGAGGTGTAGATCACGCACGCCAGTTGGTCGGCCGCGACGGCGACCGGCACGTCGGTGCGGACGGGCCCGCCGGGGCGGACATCGGTGTCGACGGCGACCACGCACGCCGGGCCGTCCGGCACGGCCGCCCAGGCGGACGCCCTGCCCGAGTCGGTCAGCAGCACCGGAGCCCCGGCATCGGCCAGGAGCGCCCGCAGCCGGAGTTCGGGGTGCGCGGGGTCCAGCATCACATAGGCGGCGCCCGCCTTCAGTACGGCCAGTGCCGACACCATCAGGTCCGGGGAGCGGTCCAGCAGGATCCCGACCCGGTCCTCGGGCGAGACACCCGAATCGAGCAGCAGCGCCGCGAGCGCGGTGGCCCGTTCGTCCAGCTCCCGGATGGTCAGACGGGTCCGGCCCGAGGAGAGGGCCACGGCGTCCGGGGTCGCCGCGGCCCGCAGGGCGAGCCGTTCGTGAACGGTGCCGGGAGCGGCGGCGCCGGCGTCCTGTCCGCAGAGCACGGGCGCCACCGCGGTCCGCCGGTGTCCGCTGTCCGGGCCGGTCGGCCGGACACGGCCCACTGCCTGGGAGGGATCGGCGGCGACGGACTCCAGCAGGGCGGTGAACTCCGCCAGTACCTCGTCCGCCGTCCGCTCACCGATGAGGTCGGGCCGGTAGTCGATCCGCAGCCGTATCCTTCCGTCCCGTGCCGCTACGGCGAGGAGCAGCGGATAGTGCGAGGCGTCCCGGCCCTGGACGGCGGTGGAGCGCAGCCCCTGTGAGGCACGGGCGCCGTCGGCGGGCAGGGGGTAGTTCTCGAAGACGAGCACCGTGTCGAACAGCGTGCGCAGTCCGGTGAGCCGCTGGATGGCGGCCAGGCTCAGATAGTGATGGTCGCTGAGGGACGCCCACTCGTCCTGGATCCGGGTGAGCGCCCGCGTCCAGCTTTCGAACGGATCGATCCGGACCCGTACCGGCACGGTGTTGATCAGAAAGCCGATCATCCGGTCCGCACCCGGGAACTGCGGCGGACGTCCGGAGACCGTGGTTCCGAAGAGCACGTCGCCACTGCCGAGCCGGCGGCCCAGAAGGAGCGCCCAGGCCGTCTGCATCACCGTGTTGAGGGTGACGCCGGCCTGCGCCGCCCGTGCGCTCAGGGCCGCGACGAGTTCGGGGGACAGATCGTGCACGATCCGCTCCGGCAGCGCCGCTCGGGAACGGGAACGGTCTCCGGCCAGGAGCGTCGGTTCCTCCACCCCCTCCAGCACGGTGCTCCACGCCCGCTCTGCGGCCTGGCGGTCCCATGCGGACAGCCAGCGCAGGTAGTCCCGGAACGGGACGGGGTCCGCGAGCGACGCTCCGTCACCGCCCTTGTCGTACAGGGCGATGAGTTCCTGGAGCAGCAGCGGCATCGACCAGCCGTCCAGCAGCGTGTGATGCATCGTCATCACCAGGCGGTACCGGTCGCCGCCGTACCGGATGAGCAGGAACCTCATCAGCGGGGGCACGTCGAGCACGAACCGCCGTGTGCGCGACTGCTGGGTGAGGTCGTCGGCGCGGGTGCGGGCCTCGGTTTCACCGAGGCCGGACAGATCGGCTTCCTCCCAGTTCAGTCGTACCGAGCGGGGTACGCACTGCACCGTCTGTCCCGAGGGCCGGTTCCAGAAGGCCACCCGCAGATTGGGGTGGCGCTCCAGCAGGGCCTGGCCGGCGGCGCGCAGGGCCGTGGTGTCGAGCGTTCCTTCCAGGTCCAGTGCCAGCTGGATGTGGTAGACGTCGGGTCCGGCGTCCGCCTCCAGGGAGTGGTAGACCATCCCTTCCTGAAGGGGAGTCAGCGGCCAGACGTCGGCCAGGCCGGCCGGTCGCGCCTCCAGCGCGTCGATCTCCTCCTGCGTCACTCCCGAAAGGGTCAGATCCGCCGGGCTGAGCTCGGGACAGCTGCCGGAGTCCGTCTCCCGCCCCGTACGGGCCAGTGCGGCCAGGGCCTCGAACCACCGGTCCAGCAGTTCCCGGATCTCGTCCTCGTCGAAGAGGGCGTCGGGCCAGGAACAGGTCACGTGCAGGCGCGGCCCGTCCGGGTGGTCACGGGTGACAGCGGTGATCTCCAGAGGGTGCGCGAACGGCAGCGCGGGATCGGAGGAGCGCAGCGACACCTTGAGATCAGAAGCGCTCGACCAGCCGGGGACCGGCCCGTCCCCCAAGGAGGGGTCCCCGGTGCCCATGCCGGCCCGGCCCAGGTAGTTGAAACCGATCTGTGGGCCGGGGAGCCCGGCGAGGAGCGCGCCGGTGTCGGGGTGGAGGTGGCGCAGCAGGCCGTAGCCCAGCCCGTTGTCCGGGAGCTCCCGCAGTTGCTCCTTGACCCGCTTCAGCGCGTCGGCGCACACCCTGCTCCCGGTGATGCCGGTGTCCGGGGCGATCGGGCCCGCGTCCAGCCGTACCGGGAAGCGGCTGGTGAACCAGCCGACCGTGCGGGTCAGGTCGACGCCCTCCTCGATCTCCTCACGGCCGTGTCCCTCCATCGTGACCAGGACCGAGTGGTCGCCGTCCTGGTCACGGGCGGGAGCCTGGGGCCGCCGCCATCGTGGGACGGCCAGTGCCAGACCGGCCAGCAGCACCTCGTTGATCCGGGTACCGAACCGTGCCGGCACCGCCGTGAGCAGTGCCGAGGTGTCGGCGGCGGAGAGAACGTCCGTGAGGTTGACAGCTGTCTCGCGTGTGTCCCGGGCCGGGTCCAACGGACTCGACCCGAGCGGCGGTTCGGGTTTCTCAAGAATCCCGCGCCACAGGGGGAGCTCGGCAAGGCGCTCGGGGCTCTGCGCCTCGGCGACGAGTGTCCGGGCCCAGCGGCGGAACGAGGTAGCCACCGGTGCGAGCGGTGCCTGGTCTCCCTGTGCCGCGGCCTGCCAGGCCACGGCGAGATCGGGGAGCAGGATGCGCCAGGACACCCCGTCCACGACCAGGTGATGGGCGACGATCAGCAGCAGGCCCGGGGCTGCGGGACCGCGGTCGAACCAGACGACCTGGACCATGCGGCCGTTGTCCGGGTCCAGCCCGCGGCGCGCGGCCTCGCCGTGTTCGGCCACGGCGTCCGTGACCGCGGGGTCGGTGTCGTCCGCCGTCGCGGGCAGTTCGACCCGAGTGACGCACACGCGTGCGTCGGCACTGCCTCGGGGGCGGACGTCGAGGCTCCAGGGCAGTCCTGGCGCGGCACTCACCAGCCGGGACCGCAGGATGTCGTGGTGGTCGAGCACGGCCTGGACGGCGCGCATGAGCCGGTCCTCGCCCAGCGCGGGCGGCACCCGCAGCAGTGCGGACTGGTTCAGCCCCTGGTACGGCCCGTCCAACTGGTACAGCCAGCGCACGATGGGAGTGGCCGGGACGGCGCCCGTGCCGTCGTCCGCGGTGGCGGGTGTCCGTGCCGAGGTCGTCCGGACCACCGGCACGAGTTCGGCGACGGTCTGATGGCGGAAGATGTCGCGCGGCGTGAACACGAGTCCGGCGTCTCGGGCACGGCCGACCAGCTGGATGGCGTTGATGCTGTCGCCGCCGAGGGCGAAGAAGTTGTCGTCGGCCCCGACGCGTCCGAGCCCGAGTACCTCTCCGATCAGCCGGCGGAGTATGTGCTCCGGGTCTGCGTGGGTGGGCATGGGCGAGGGGTGCGCGGTCGCCGGCGCCACGGGTGCGGGCAGCACGGCCCTGTCCACCTTCCCGTTCACCGTCAGCGGGAGGGCATCGAGCACCACCAGCGCCGAGGGCACCATGTGGGAGGGCAGGACGGATCGCACGTGTGTGCGTACCGCTGTGAGGTCAGGGGGCGCGCTCGCGGAGGCCACCAGGTATCCCACCAGCTGACGGATGCCGGGACGGTCCTCGCGCAGCACCACGACTCCGTGCGCGACACCGGGCGCGGCGGCCAGGGCCGCCTCCACCTCACCAAGCTCGATGCGGAAGCCCCGGATGTTCACCTGGTTGTCGGAGCGTGCGAGGTACTCGAGCTCACCGTCGTGCCGCAGGCGGACAACGTCCCCCGTGCGGTACATCCTGGCTCCGGGCGGACCGAACGGGTCGGCCACGAATCGTGCCGCGGTGAGCGAGGGCTGCCCGAGATACCCCCGGGCCACACCGGCGCCCGCCACGTACAGCTCGCCCGGCACTCCGCGCGGCGCCGGTCGCAGCCGGTCGTCGAGCACGTACGTCCGCACGTTCGGCAGCGGACGGCCGACCGGCGGCACACCGTCCCGGGCCGGGAGCGGCCCCGCCATCGTGCACGACACCGTCGTCTCCGTCGGCCCGTAGGCGTTGAACATCCGCCGACCCGACGCCCACCTCGCCACCACGCCCGGCGCCGCCGCCTCGCCGGCGATCACCAGTGTGCGCACCCCCGGAAGGCTGTTCACCGGCAGTTGTTCGAGCACGGCCGGAGGCAGCGTCGCATGCGTCACACCGAGCCCGCCCAGCAGATCGGGCAGCTCGGCCACTTCGGCGAGCATGTCGGCCGGGCCGAGGACGAGACAGGCGCCCGACACGAGCGGAGTACAGATCTCGGAGACCGCGGCGTCGAAGCCGAGCGAGGCGAACTGCAGGGCACGGCTGCCGGGCCCCATCCCGTAGGGACCGATCCGGGCGAGGACGAGGTTGGGAATGCCGCGGTGCTCCACGACGACCCCCTTGGGTCTGCCTGTCGACCCGGAGGTGTAGATCACGTATGCCGGTGTACGGCCGGTCGGCCGGGCCGTCAGCTCGTGCGGAGCCAGGTCGGTGTCCGAGCAGCGCGCCAGTTGCACCAGGGTCTCGGCGCAGTCCAGCGGTATCAGCCGATCCGCGACATCACCGGGCAGCCGCTCCCGCATGTCCGCCACCGTCACGATCAGCGCCGGGCGGGCGTCCGAGAGCACGTGGGCGATGCGCTTCGCCGGGTACTCGGTGTCGATCGGCAGGTACGCCGCCCCCGACTTCAGCACGGCGAGCACTGCCACCACCATCTCCACCGACCGCGGCACGGCCAGCGCCACCAGCGACTCGGGACCCGCACCCCGCTCCACCAGCAGCCGCGCCAAACGGTTCGCCCGCGCGTTGAGCTCCGTGTAGGTCACGACGGTGCCACCGTGCTCCACCGCCGGAGCGCCGGGCTGAGCGGCCACCCGGGCTTCGAACAGTTCGTGCACCAGGGCATCCGTCGTCACCTGCGAGGGACCGGTCGACGCGGCCAGCAGCTCTCGCCGCTCCGACTCACCCACCATGGCCAACTCCGCGACCCTCTGCAGCGGATCGGCGACGGCGGCCTCCAGCAACCGCACAAAACACGCCGCCATGCCCCGCACCGTCGACCGGTCGAACAGGTCCTCCGCGTAGGCGATGGATCCCGCGACGCCCGACAGACCGTTCCCGTCCGCGGAACGCCGCTCCGACAGCCGTACGATCAGGTCGAACTTCGCCCCGTCCGGTCCCGCCGGCAGCGGGCCGTCGGTCACGCGCTCGGTGGTCAGGCCACCCGCCACGGGCTCGGGACGGGCGAACGAGTTGAGTGTCAGCAGCACCTGGAACAGCGGATGGTGTGCCAGCGACCTGGTGGGGTTGACCGCGTCCACCACGCGCTCGAACGGCACGTCCTGGTGGGCGTAGGCGGCGAGGTCGGTCTCCCGGACCCGGGCCAGCAGCTCACGGAAGGTCGGATCGCCCGAGGTGTCGGTACGCAGCACCAGCGTGTTGACGAAGAACCCGACCAGATCCTCCAGCGCGTCATCGGTACGACCGGCGATCGGAGCCCCGATCGGAATGTCCGTGCCCGCACCCGACCGGGTCAGCAGCGCCGCCAGCGCCGCCTGGAACACCATGAACAGTGTCGAGCCGGTGGACTTGGCCAGGGCCTCCAGGCCTTCGTGCAGGTCCTCCGGCAGTTCGAAGGACACCATGCCCCCGCGGTGGCTCTGCTCGGCGGGCCGCGGGAAGTCCGCGGGCAGGGCGAGGCGGTCGGGGATACCGGCCAGTGCCTTCTTCCAGTAGGCGAGTTGACGGGACAGCTCACTGTCCGCGTCACCCGCCTCGCCCAGGACCTCGCGCTGCCAGAGCGTGTAGTCCGCGTACTGCACCGGCAGCGGCGCCCAGCCAGGGGCTTCGCCACGGCACCGCGCCGCGTACGCGGCCCCCAGGTCCGCAGCCAGCGGACCCAGCGACCACCCGTCACCCGCGATGTGATGCAGCAGCCCCACCAGGACATGCTCGTCGGGGGAGCGCACCAGCAGGGTGACACGCAGCGGCGGGTCCGTCTCCAGTGAGAATCCCTCCGACCGCATGGCGGCGAGGACATCGTCCACGTCGGCCTCGGCGGCTTCGACCACGTGCAGCCGCGGACGGGCCTGCCGCGGGTCGAGGACCATCTGGCGCGGCTCTCCGTCGAGCTCGGGGAACACGGTGCGCAGGCTCTCGTGCCGGGCGACCACGTCGGCCAGCGCCTCCTCCAGCGCCGCCCGGTCCAGCTCGCCCCGCAGCCGGGTCACCAGGGGCAGGCTGTACAGCGCTCCCCTTTCCTCCAGCCGCTGGAGGGCCCAGAGCCGACGCTGCGGCAACGACAGGGGCAGGACGTCGGGGCGGGTACGCCGGGTCAGCGGCGGACGCGCGGACGACGCCGCCCGCAACTGCCGCGCCAGACCCGCCACGGTGGGCGCCTCGAACAACGCACGCACCGGCAGCTCCACTCCCAGCGCCGACCGCACCCGCGACACCAGCCGCGTGGCGAGCAGGGAATGACCACCGAGATCGAAGAAGCTGTCATCGATCCCGACCCGGCCCACACCGAGCACCTCGGCGAACAGCCCGCACAGGATCTCCTCCTGCGGTGTCCTGGGCCCGCGTCCGGTGCCCGCCGACACCTCCGGCGCCGGCAACGCCCGCCGGTCCAGCTTCCCGTTCGGCGTCAACGGCAACGCGTCCAGCACCACCACCGCGGACGGAACCATGTACTCCGGCACCACCGACCCCGCATCGGCACGCACCGCCGCGACATCGACCACCGCGCCCACGGCCGGCACCACATACCCCACCAGCCGCCGATCGCCCGGCACATCCTCCCGCACCACCGCCACGGCCTGACCCACACCGGGGTGTGCGGCCAGCACGGCCTCGACCTCACCCAGCTCGATCCGGAAACCCCGCACCTTCACCTGGGCATCCGCCCGCCCCACGAACTCCAGCACACCATCCGCACGCCACCGCACCACGTCCCCGGTGCGATACATCCGCGCTCCCGCACCACCGAACGGACAAGCCACAAAACGCTCAGCCGTCAGGGCCGCGCGGCCGAGGTAGCCGTACGCCAGCTGCACGCCGGCGAGGTACAGCTCTCCGGGCACGCCGGCCGGGCACGGCTCCAGCGCCGCGTCCATGACGTACACCTGTGTGTTCCACACCGGCCGGCCGATCGGCACCGGCCCCGACGCGCCGGGCTCGCAGGGGTGGTATGTCACCTCCACGGCCGCCTCGGTCGGGCCGTAGAGGTTGTGCAGCGACACCCCGGGCAGCACCCCGTGGAACTCCTCGGCGGTCTCCCGCGGCAGGGCCTCGCCACTGGAGAACACCCGCTTGAGAGCCTGCTCGCAGCCCGCGGCCTCCGGTGCCGCCAGGAAGCTCCGGAGCATCGACGGCACGAAGTGGCAGACGTCGACCTCCTGTTCGCGGATGGTCCGGGCCAGATACGCCGGGTCCTGGTGCCCGCCCGGATCGGCAACGACCAGCGTGGCGCCCTCGCGCAACGGCCAGAACAGCTCCCACACCGAAACATCGAACCCGCTCGGTGTCTTCTGGAGCACACGGTCGCCGGGATCGAGCCCGTACTCGGCCTGCATCCAGCGCAGCCGGTTGTCGACGGCGGAGTGCGGGACGGCGACACCCTTGGGCCGACCGGTGGAGCCGGAGGTGTAGATGACGTAGGCCGGGTGCCGGGGAGAGAGCACTCCGGCGCGTTCGGCGTCCGTGACGTTCCCCGTGGGAAGTGTCTGCAGGGTCGTCAGGGTCTCCGGCTGGTCGATGAGCAGCGTCTTCGTGTCACCGAGCGCCTCGGAGAGCTGGGCCGCGGTCGTGCTGTCGGTGACGGTCAGGGCCGGTCGCGCGTCCTGGAGCAGGTAGGCGATGCGGTCGGCGGGGTAGTCCGGGTCGAGGGGCACGTAGCCCGCTCCCGACTTCAGAATCGCCAGCAGGGCCACGACCAGTTCGGTGGACCGCGGCAGGGCGACGGCCACCAGCCGCTCGGGGCCGGCGCCCAGGCCGACCAGGTGCCTGGCGAGCTGGTTCGCACGTTCGTTCAGCTGCTGGTAGTCCAGCCGTTCGCCCTTGAAGATCAACGCGAGGGCGCCCGGTGTCATGGCCGCCCGGTGCTCGAACGCCTCCTGCAGCACCGCCGCGGGCACCTCCCGCGCGGTGTCGTTCCACTGCACCAGGAGACGGCGTCGCTCGGCGGTGCCCAGGACATCGATCCGGCCGATCGGGACGTCCGGGTCCGTGGCGACCGCCGTCAGCAGACGCACCAGGCGGATACTCAGCGTCTCGACGGTCTCCCGGTCGAACATGGCTGTCGCGTACTCGACGAGACCGTCGAGGCCGTCCGGGCCGCCGGCCACGGAACGGCGCTCGGTCAGGGCGAAGGAGAGGTCGAACTTGGCCCATCGTCCCTGCCCGCCGGGTTCCGCGGACACCCCGAGCCCCGGCAGGTCGAGGGTCGCCTGATCGGTGTTGTGCAGGGCCAGGCAGACCTGGAACAGCGGGTGGCGGGACACCGAGCGGGCGGGACTCAGCTCCTCCACCAGCCGCTCGAACGGCACGTCCTGGTTCGCGTAGGCACCCAGATCGGTCTCCCGCACGCGCCCCAGCAGTTCCCGGAAGGTCGGGTCACCGGCCGTGTCGGTGCGCAGGACCAGGGTGTTGAGGAACAGTCCCACCAGGCGGTCGAGGGCGTTGTCGGTGCGCCCGGCGATCGGCGCGCCGACAGGGATGTCGGTGCCCGCACCCATCCGGGTCAGCAGTGCGGCGAGCCCCGCCTGCAGCACCATGAACAGGCTGGTGCCGGTCCTGGTGGCCAGCGCCTGCAACTGGCGGTGCAGATGGGAGTCGATCGAGAACGGCAGTCTCGCTCCCCGGTGCGCCCCCTCGGCGGGGCGCGGCCGGTCCCGGGGCAGCTCCAGCTCCTCCGGCAGGTCTTCCAGCGTCTCCTTCCAGTAGGCGAGTTGCCGGGACAGCTCGCTGTCCGCGTCACCCGCCTCGCCCAGGACCTCGCGCTGCCAGAGCGTGTAGTCCGCGTACTGCACCGGCAGCGGCGCCCAGCCAGGGGCTTCGCCACGGCACCGCGCCGCGTACGCGGCCCCCAGGTCCGCAGCCAGCGGACCCAGCGACCACGCGTCACCCGCGATGTGATGCAGCAGCCCCACCAGGACATGCTCGGCCGGGCCGAGCCTCAGCAGCCATGCCCGCAGGGGGAGGTCCCGCGTCAGGTCGTACCCTTGACCGGCGAGATCGGCGATCACCTCGTCCGTGTTCCGCGCGTCCACCTCGAGTACGGGCAGGTCGATCGTGGCGTGCCGCGGAGCGAGCACCTGCTGCCACGGTTCTCCGTCGGTCTCGGGGAACACGGTGCGCAGGCTCTCGTGCCGGGCGACCACGTCGGCCAGCGCCTCCTCCAGCGCCGCCCGGTCCAGCTCGCCCCGCAGCCGCAGCACCAGCGGGATGTTGTAGGCGGCCGCGGTGGTGTCGAGCTGGTTGATGAACCACAGGCGGCGCTGCGCGTACGACAGCGGCATGTGCTCCGGCCGGGGGGCCGGGACGGGACCGGGGCGGGTGGCGGCGTTCTTGTCCAGGCGGGCGGCGAGCCCGGCGACGGTCGGTGCCTCGAAGAGTGCCCGGATCCCGGGTTGTGCCGAGAGCACGGACCGGATGCGGCTGAGCAGCCGGGTGGCGAGGAGGGAGTGGCCGCCGAGTTCGAAGAAGTTGTCGTCGATCCCCACCCGGCCCACACCGAGCACTTCGGCGAACAGCCCGCACAGGATCTCCTCCTGCGGTGTCCTGGGTCCGCGTCCGGTGCCCGCCGACACCTCCGGCGCCGGCAGCGCCCGCCGGTCCAGCTTCCCGTTCGGCGTCAACGGCAACGCGTCGAGCACCACCACCGCGGACGGCACCATGTACTCCGGCACCGCCGACGCCACCGACCGGCGCACCACACCCTCGTCGACCACCGCGTCCACGGCCGGTACGACATACCCCACCAGCCGCCGGTCGCCCGGCACGTCCTCCCGCACCACCGCCACGGCCTGACCCACATCGGGGTGTGCGGCCAGCACGGCCTCGACCTCACCCAGCTCGATCCGGAAACCCCGCACCTTCACCTGGGCATCCGCCCGCCCCACGAACTCCAGCACACCATCCGCACGCCACCGCACCAGATCCCCGGTGCGATACATCCGCGCCCCCGCACCACCGAACGGACAAGCCACAAAACGCTCAGCCGTCAGCCCCGAACGCCCCAGATACCCACGAGCCACCCCCTCACCCGCGATGTACAGCTCACCGACCACACCGGTCGGCACCAGACCGAGCCGCGCGTTCAGCACGTACACCCGTGTGTTCGCCAGCGGACGGCCGATCGGCACCCCGCCCGACGGCAGCGGGGCTCCGGGGTCGATCCGGTGCTGGACGGCGCTGACCGCCGTCTCGGTGGGCCCGTAGACGTTGAAGACGGTCGACGACGGATGAGCCGCACGCCATGGCTCGACCGCCTGGGACGTCAGCGCCTCACCGGCGATCAGAAGGTCCCGGACGGTACTCGGCGCCTGACCACGCGCAGGCGCCAGCATGTCCAGGTGGCTGGGCGTCACCTTCAGCAAGGTGAGCGCATCGTGCGGGCCGCCGTGGGTGAGCCGGCCGACGCGGACACGGCCTCCGGTCGTCAGGGGAACGTGCAGCGAGGTCACCGTGGTGTCGAACGAGACGGACGAGTGCAGCAGCACCTGTCCCGTCACGCCCTGGTACTCCTCGGCCGCGGTCGCCACGTAGTCCGCCAGGCTGCCGTGTTGGACGGTGACACCCTTCGGGGTTCCGGTCGATCCGGACGTGTAGATGACGTAGGCGGGCTGCCCCGGCCGCAGGGTCCGCTCGTTCTCGTCCAGGTTCCGCGGCTCCCGGCCGGCGAGGTCCGCGACGACGTCCGTGTCGTCCAGCACCAGCACCGGCTGCCCCGTGGTCGCGGGCAGTTGCGCGACCGCGTCCCGCACTGTGGCCACCAGCACCGGAGCGGCGTCGGCCAGCATATGCGCCACCCGCTCGGCCGGATAGTCGAGATCGATCGGCAGGTAGGCCGCCCCCGACTTCAGTACGGCGAGGACCGCCACCACCATGTCCGGCGACGGCGGTACGGCCAGCGCCACCAGCGACTCCGGCCCCGCACCCCGCTGGAGAAGCAGCCGTGCCAACCGGTTGGCCCGCGCGTTGAGCTCCTCGTACGACAGCTGCTCGTCCCCCGACACCACGGCCGGTCGATCCGGTGTCAGCTTCACCTGCGCCTCGACCATCACCGGCAGGAGCAGGTCGGCCGGGCGGGTTCTCGCGGCGCCTCTCCCGGCGGCCAGCAGATGGTCCCGCTCCTCGGCCGTCAGGATGTCGACATCGCCGATCGAGTTGTCCGGATCGGCCGTGACCGCCTCCAGCAGCCTGACGAAGCGCGCGACCAGCGCCTCAACCGTCGACTGGTCGAACAGGTCCGTCGAGTAGTCGGCTTGGGCGTCGAGTCCGCCGGGCTGCCCGTCATCGGTGTGACGCTCGCTCAGCGCGAACGACAGGTCGAACCGTGCCAGGTCGCTCTCCTTGGGCTCCGTCGTGATGTCGATCCCGGGCAGAACGGCTTCGGCCCGGCCCACGTTCTGCAGGGCCAGGCAGACCTGGAACAGCGGGTGGCGGGCCAGGGAACGGGCGGGGTTCAGCTCCTCCACCAGCCGCTCGAAGGGCACGTCCTGGTGGGCGTAGGCGTCGAGGTCGGTCTCCCGTACGCGCCCCAGCAGTTCCCGGAAGGTCGGGTCGCCCGAGGTGTCGGTGCGCAGCACCAGTTCGTTGACGAAGAAGCCGATCAGTTCCTCGAGGGCGTCGTCGGACCGTCCGGCGATCGGAGTGCCGATGGGGATGTCGGTGCCCGCGCCCAGCCGGGTCAGCAGGGCGGCGAGCCCCGCCTGGAGCACCATGAACAGGCTCGCGCCGCTGCGCCGGGAGAGCTGCAGCAGTCGGCGGTGCAGTCCGGCGTCGAGCGCGAATCGGACACGGCTGCCGCGGTGCGTCCCGTCGGCGGGGCGCGGCCGGTCCCGGGGCAGCTCCAGCTCCTCCGGCAGGTCTTCCAGCGTCTTCTTCCAGTAGGCGAGTTGCCGGGACAGCTCGCTGTCCGCGTCACCCGCCTCGCCCAGGACCTCGCGCTGCCAGAGCGTGTAGTCCGCGTACTGCACCGGCAGCGGCGCCCAGCCAGGGGCTTCGCCACGGCACCGCGCCGCGTACGCGGCCCCCAGGTCCGCAGCCAACGGACCCAGCGACCACGCGTCACCCGCGATGTGATGCAGTACCAGCACCAGGACGTGCTCCGCCGGGCCCGTCCGAAGCAGGGTGACGCGGAGCGGGATGTCGTTCCTGACGTCGAAACCCTTTCGGGCGGCCGCCGCGACCGCGTCGCCGACTCGTTCCTCGGTGGTCCCCTCCGTCCGCAGGACGTTCTTCCCGCCGGTGGCGGGGTCGAGTACGACCTGGTACGGCTGCCCCTCGGTCTCGGGGAACACGGTGCGCAGGCTCTCGTGCCGGGCGACCACATCGGCCAGCGCCTCCTCCAGCGCCGCCCGGTCCAGCTCGCCCCGCAGCCGCAGCGAGAGGGAGATGTTGTACAGGTGGGCCGTGGTGTCCAGCTGGTTGATGAACCACAGGCGGCGCTGCGCGTACGACAGGGGCAGGACGTCGGGGCGGGTACGCCGGGTCAGCGGCGGACGCGCGGACGACGCCGCCCGCAACTGCCGCGCCAGACCCGCCACGGTGGGCGCCTCGAACAACGCACGCACCGGCAGCTCCACTCCCAGCGCCGACCGCACCCGCGACACCAGCCGCGTGGCGAGCAGGGAATGACCACCGAGATCGAAGAAGCTGTCATCGATCCCGACCCGGCCCACACCGAGCACCTCGGCGAACAGCCCGCACAGGATCTCCTCCTGCGGTGTCCTGGGTCCGCGTCCGGTGCCCGCCGACACCTCCGGCGCCGGCAACGCCCGCCGGTCCAGCTTCCCGTTCGGCGTCAACGGCAACGCGTCCAGCACCACCACCGCGGACGGAACCATGTACTCCGGCACCACCGACCCCGCATGGGCACGCACCGCCGCGACATCGACCACCGCGTCCACGGCCGGCACCACATACCCCACCAGCCGCCGGTCGCCGGGCACGTCCTCCCGCACCACCGCCACGGCCTGACCCACATCGGGGTGTGCGGCCAGCACGGCCTCGACCTCACCCAGCTCGATCCGGAAACCCCGCACCTTCACCTGGGCATCCGCCCGCCCCACGAACTCCAGCACACCATCCGCACGCCACCGCACCACGTCCCCGGTGCGATACATCCGCGCCCCCGCACCACCGAACGGACAAGCCACAAAACGCTCAGCCGTCAGGGCCGAACGCCCCAGATACCCACGAGCCACCCCCTCACCCGCGATGTACAACTCACCGGCCACACCGGCCGGGACGGGCCGCAGAGCCGCATCCAGCACATACACCTGCGTGTTCGCCAGCGGACGCCCGATCGGCGTCTCACCCGACGGCCCGACGCGGGCACTGGTGGACCAAATGGTCGTCTCGGTCGGGCCGTACATGTTCAGCACCGATGCCCCGGACCCGGTGAGCGCACCGGCCAGTGCGGCGTCCAGCGCCTCGCCCCCGACCAGTACCCGCAGATCCGGCACAAGAGAGGGCAGTTGCCCCACCACCTCGCGCCACATGCTGGGCGTCGCCTGCATCACCGTCACGGCATGCGACGTCAGCAGACGGGACAGCGCGGCCGGGTCACGTGCTTCATCACGCTCGGCGAGCACCACCGCCGCCCCGGACAGCAGGGGCAGAAACACCTCCAGCAGGGAGATGTCGAATCCGAACGTCGTCACGGCCAGCCAGCGGTCGGCAGCAGTCAGCGGCACGTCCTCCCGCATCGAGCCCAGGAAGTTCCGCAGAGCGCCGTGAGAGATCACCACGCCCTTGGGGCGGCCCGTCGATCCGGACGTGTAAAGAACGTACGCGGGATGCTCGGCGGCTACGTTCCGCCGTCCGGTCCAGTCCTCGGCGTCCGCGGGCGTCCGGTCCACCAGGACCACCGGCGTTTGCCGTCCTTCGTCCGGAAGCCCCGCGAGCGTGTCCCCGGTCGTCACCATCACCGCGGGACAGGCGTCCGCCAGCATGAACGCGATACGGTCCGCGGGGAAGCCGACATCCACGGGGAGGAACGCCGCGCCGGTCCGGGACACCGCCAGCATGGCGACGACAGTGTCGACGGAGCGAGGAACGGCGACGGCCACCACGGACTCCGGCCCGACACCGTGCTCCCCCAGTACCCGCGCCAGACCATTGACGCGCGCGTTCAGATCCGCGTAGGAGACGGTGGCGTCACCCGCGATCACGGCGGTCGCCTCGGGGGTGCGGGCCGCCTGTTCGGCGAACGACTCGGCCGACAGAGCTGCGGGCACCTCCCGCGCGGTGTCGTTCCAGCGGGTCAGCAGTTGCTCCCGCTCGTCCGCGTCCAGGATGCCGGTCTCGTCGAGCGGCCGGCCGGGGCCGGACACCGCTCCTTCCAGCAGCCGCAGCAGGCGCCGCAGCACCGACTCGGCGGCCGCGCGGTCGAAACAGTCGGGGCGGAAGTCCAGGCGCAGGTGCAGCCGTCCCTCCGCCGCGGTCGACACGACGAGCGTCAGGGGATAGTGGGTGGCGTCGCGGGCCTTGCCACCGGCCAGTCGCAGTCCCAAGGGCAGCTCCGCGGACGTGCCGGGACCCACCGGGTAGTTCTGGACCAGCATCGCCGTGTCGAAGAGGTGCCCCGCTCCCGCGAGGGCCTGGATGTCGCTGAGGCCCAGATACTGGTGGGCGGCCAGCTCCGACTGGGCGTGCTGCAGCCGGACCAGCGAGTCGGCCCAGGTCTGCGAGCCGTCCAGCCGGACACGGACCGGCACGGTGTTGATGAAGAGCCCCACCATCGACTCGACGCCGGGCACGTCCGCGGGGCGGCCGGAGACGGTCGTACCGAACACGACGTCGTCGCGCCCGGTGAGTCTCTCCAGCAGCACGGCCCAGCTGAGCTGCACCACCGTGTTCAGGGTCACGGAGTGGCGGGTGGCGAGCCGCCGCACGTCCGCGCTGAGCTCGGCGGACAACGTGTTCTCCACACGTTCCGGCATCCGCGGTTCACGGGGTGGCGGCACCGGGGCCAGTGTCGTGGGCTCGGTCACGCCGTCCAGCTCGCGCCGCCAGACGTCCTCGGTCACGGAACGGTCCTGGGCCGCCAGCCACTCCAGGTAGCGCCGGTAGGGCGTGACGGGAGGCAGCCGGTGCTCGTGGCCCGCGTAGAACTCGAAGAGTTCCCGCAGCAGCACGGGCATCGACCAGCCGTCGAGCAGGATGTGGTGATGGGTGATCACCAGTCGGTGGAGGTGCTCGTCACGGCGGATGAGCAGGGCGCGCAGCAGCGGCGGCCGGCCCAGGTCGAACCGCTCGGCACGCTCGTCGTCGGCAAGACGGTCGAGTTCGGCGTCGTGCTCCTGTCCGTCCAGGCCGCTGATGTCGGACTCCCGCCACCGGGGTGTGTCGGCTCCGGCCGGAATGAACTGCACCGGCTTGCCCGACCGCACCATCCGGAATCCGGCCCTGAGGTTGGCGTGCCGGCGCAGCAGGCCGGCCAGGGCCTCACGCATACGGCCGGCGTCCAGCGGTCCGGACAGATCCATCATGAACTGGCAGGTGTAGACGTCCTCGCCCTCGCCGTCGTACAAGGCGTGGAACAACAGCCCTTCCTGCAACGGCGAAAGGGGCAGCACGTCCTCGAACCCGGTGCGCCTCGGTGCCGGTCGGCCTGTCCGCGTCACGTCACATCCTCCAGTCGGATTCAAGTTCGTCGATGTCGTCCTGGAGGAGGTCCACCAGTACGAGGTCGGACGGCGTGGAGGCGGCCGGGTCGTCGCCGCTGTCGGCGTGGGCCGTCAGCGCGTCCAGTGCTTCGATCCACAGCTCGGTCAGCGTGGAAATCTCCCCCGCGTCGAAGAGGTTCCCGGGCCAGGACCAGGTGGCGGTCAGCTGCGGGCCGTCCTCGGTGTCGCGGGCGATGACGTTCAGCTCCAGGCAGTGGGCGAAGGGCATCCCGGCGTCCATGGCGGGGATGTGGACGTTCTCGGGTGCCACGGCCCAGCCGCTGGTCCCGGTGTCGCCCGCCCTCGCCCGGCCGAGGTAGTTGAAGGCGATCTGCGGTACGGGTGCGGCGGCGAGTGTGCTGGCGGTGGCGGCGTTCAGATGGCGCAGCAGACCGTACGTCTGCCCCTTGGAGGGGAGGGCGCGGACCTGTTCGCCGACCCGCCGCAGTGCGGTCCCGGCGGCAGGGCCACCGGCACGGAGCTCGTGCCACCGCACTCCGGGATCGAGCCGCAGGGGGCACATCGCGGTGAACCAGCCGACCGTACGGGTCAGGTCGGCCGCTCCGGTCTCGTCCCGGCCGTGCCCCTCCAGGTGCAGCAGCACCTTGCTGCCCGTGCCGGTGCCGCGGTGCCGCCGCCATTCGGCGAGCGCGAGCGCCAGCGCCGTCAGCAGCACCTCGTCGGTCCTGGCGCCCGAGGCCGCCGGGACGGTGGTCAGCAGGGCGGCCGTGCGCTCGGCGGACAGAACGGTCGTATGACGCGTGGCCGTGACTCGGACGTCCTTCGCCGGGTCGAGCGGCCGGATGGCCAGCGGTGCATCCTGTCCGGCCGTCATCTCCTGCCACAGCGGCAGTTCGGCCTCGGTCTCCGCGGCGCACGCCCGGTCGGTGTTCGACTCGGCCCAGGCGCGGAACGAGGTGCGCACGGGCTCCAGGGTGAAGGGGTGCCCCTGCGCGGCGGCGAGCCACGCCTCCATCAGATCGGGGACGAGGATCCGCCAGGACACCCCGTCCACGACCAGGTGGTGGATCACCAGCAGCAGCCGTCCGGGGCGCTGCGGGCCCGCGTCGAACCAGACGGCCCGCACCATGGCCCCGGCCTCCGGGTCGAGTTCGCCGCGGGCCGCCTCACCGTGCTCCTCGATCACCGTGACCGGTGTGCCGGCCTCGTACTCGGACACATCGACGCGTCGTACGCAGGACCGCGCACCCGTCCCGTCGGTGGGCGGGACCTCCAGCCTCCACTGCGGAAGACCGGACCGGTCCAGCCGTGAGCGCAGCATGTCGTGCCGGTCGAGCACCGCCTGCACGGCCGTGACCAGCGACTCCAGTGTCAGTCCTGCCGGTACCCGCAGCAGCACGGACTGGTTGAACCCTTCGACCGGGCCGCCCAGCTCCCGCAGCCACTCCATGATCGGCGTGGCCGGTACGGAGCCGGTGCCCTCGGCGTGCGAGGTCAGTGCGGCACCGGACGCACCGGGCGTCTCCTGCGTGGCGACGGCGGCGAGTTCGACGACCGTCTGGTGCTGGAACACGTCCTTCGGCGTGAACACGAGGCCGGCCGTCCGGGCGCGGCTGACCAGCTGGATGGAGACGATGCTGTCGCCGCCGAGGGCGAAGAAGTTGTCGTCGATCGTGACGTCGGACACCGCCAGCAGATCGGCGAACAGCTCGCACAGGATGTCCTCCCGTGCGTTCCGCGGGGGACGCCCGGCTTCGGGCGCCGTCTCGGGCGCCGGAAGCGCGGCCTTGTCGATCTTGCCGTTGACGGTCAGTGGGATCGTGTCGAGGACGACCAGTGCCGCAGGCACCAGGTGGGAGGGCAGGACCGACCGCACATGCGCCCGCACTGCCGCCACCTCCACGTCCACGCCCCGCGCGGGCACCAGATAGCCCACGAGCCGCCGGATGCCGGGGCGGTCCGCACGCACCACCACCACCGCCTGAGCGATTCCCGGCGCGGCCGCCAGAGCCGCCTCCACCTCGCCCGGCTCGATCCGGAAACCACGGATGCTCACCTGGTCATCGGAGCGGCCGAGGTACTCCAGCTCCCCGTCGTGGCGCCACCGCACCACATCCCCCGTCCGGTACATCCGCTCACCCACGGCACCGAAGGGGTCGGCGACGAACCGCTCAGCGGTCAGCGCGCACCGGCCCAGGTACCCCCGAGCCACCCCCGCACCCGCCACATACAACTCCCCCGGCACCCCGCGCGGCACCAGACGCAACCGCTCGTCCAGCACATACCCGCGCACATTCGGCAGCGGACGACCGATCGGCGGCACGCCCTCGCGCGCCGGCAACGGACCCGCCATCGTGCACGACACCGTCGTCTCCGTCGGCCCGTACGCGTTGAACATCCGCCGGCCCGACGCCCACCGCGCCACCAGCCCCGGCGGCGCCGCCTCGCCCGCGACCACCAACGTCACCACACCCGCCAGAGCACCCACCGGCAGCTGATCCACCACCGCCGGCGGCAACGTCGCATGCGTCACCCCCAACCCCGTCAGCAACCCCGGCAGCTCCCCCACCGCAACCAGCATGTCCGCCGGCCCCAACACCAGACACGCCCCCGCCGCCAACGGCGTGAACACCTCCGACACCGCCGCGTCAAAACCCAACGACGCGAACTGCAACGCCCGGCTACCCGGCCCCATCCCATACGGGCCGATCCGCGCCAGCACCAGATTCACCACCGACCGGTGCTCCACGACCACACCCTTGGGCCGCCCCGTCGACCCCGACGTGTACATCACATACGCCGCACTGCCACTGCTCGGCCGACCCGGCACCTCACCGGCGGCCAGGTCCCCCTCCGCGAGACCGGCCAGCTCCGCCACGGTCCCGGCCTCGTCCAGCACCACGCACCGGCTCGCCACCGCCTCGGGCAACACCTCCACCGTCTCCGACACCGTCACCGCCAACACCGGAGACGCATCACCCAGCAGGGAGCCGATCCGCTGCCGCGGATACGCCGTGTCCACCGGCAGATACGCCCCACCCGCCTTCAACACCGCCAGCACCGCGACCACCATCTCCACCGACCGCGGCACCGCCAACGCCACCAACGACTCCGGCCCCACACCCCGCGCCACCAACAACCGCGCCAGTCGGTTCGCCCGCGCGTTCACCTCCCCGTACGACCACTCACGCCCGCCGTCGGAGACCGCCGGTGCATCCGGCGCACCCGCCGCACGCTCCTCGAACAACTCATGCACCAGCGCATCCGGCACCGCCCGCACCACACCGGTGGACGCCGCCAGCAGCTCCTTCCGATCCCCCTCCCCCACCAACACCACATCCGCGACCCGCACACCCGGATCCGCGACCACACATCCCAACAACCGCACGAACCCAGCCACCAACGACTCCACCGACGACCGGTCGAACAGGTCCACGGAGTACTCGATCTTTCCGGTGATCCCGTCCTGAGCGCCGTCCTCGGTACGCCGTTCCCGGAGAGTGAACGAGAGGTCGAACTTGGCCACATGGGCCTCGGGGTTCTCCGCCCGCGTGCGGAGTCCGGGGAGCGGGAACTCCGGCTCGTCGCCCTGGTGGAGCACCAGCATGGTCTGGAACAGCGGGTGGCGGGACAGGGACCGTGCGGGGTTGATCGCCTCCACCAGCCGCTCGAAGGGCAGTTCCTGGTGGGCGTAGGCGGCGAGGTCGGTCTCCCGGACCCGGGCCAGCAGCTCACGGAAGGTCGGATCGCCCGAGGTGTCGGTACGCAGCACCAGCGTGTTGACGAAGAACCCGACCAGGTCCTCCAGCGCGTCATCGGTACGGCCCGCGATCGGAGCCCCGATCGGAATGTCCGTGCCCGCACCCGACCGGGTCAGCAGCGCCGCCAGCGCCGCCTGGAACACCATGAAGACGCTGACACCGCTCGCGGTGGCCAGTGCCCGCAGGGCGTCGTGGGTGTCGGCGTCGAGTGAGAACGAGACCGCGTCTCCCCGGGAGCTCGCGGTCTGGGGCCGCGGGCGGTCCGTGGGCAGGTCCAGTTCCTCCGGCAGGCCGTCGAGCGCGGCGGTCCAGTAGACGAGTTGACGGGACTGCAGGCTGTCCGGATCGCTCTCGTCGCCCAGGACCCGGCGCTGCCAGAGCGTGTAGTCCGCGTACTGCGCCGGCAGCGGCGCCCAGCGCGGTGCCCGGCCGTCGTGGCGCGCGGTGTACGCCTGCGACAGGTCGCGCAGCAGAGGACCGAGCGACCATCCGTCGCTGGCGATGTGGTGGAGCACGATGACGAGGACCGCGGTGTCTTCCCCGCGGTCGTGTGCCGCACCGCTCGTCGGGTCGTCCGGGACGAGCAGTCGGGCCCGCACCGGGAGTTGTGTGCTCAGGTCGAAACCGCGCAGGACCGTCTCGGTGATGGCCTCGTCGAGCTTTCCTGCGGGCACGCGCTGCTCCTCGAACAGCGGTGCGGCGGTGCCCGGGGGAAGGATCTCTTGCCGGGGCACGCCGTCCGTCTCGGGAAAGACCGTGCGCAGGCTCTCGTGCCGGCCGACGACGTCGTGCAGGGCGGCCGCCAGCGCCGCGCGGTCGAGGTCACCGGTGAGACGCGCAACGAGCGGCACGTTGTAGGTGGCGCTCGGTCCCTCGATGCGGTTGAGGAGCCACAGGCGCCGCTGTGCGTAGGACAGCGGCACCCGGTCCGGCCGGTCGGCCGGGACCAGCGGGGGCCGGTCGCTGCCGGAGTCGGACAGCCGCGCGGCGATCCCGGCGACGGTCGGGGCGTCGAACAGCGCCTTGACCCCGACGCGGGCGCCGAGTGCGGTGGCGATCCGGCTCAGCAGCCGCATGGCCAGCAGCGAGTGACCGCCGAGCTCGAAGAAGTCGTCGTCCACGCCGACCTGCGGCAGTCCGAGCACCTCGGCGAACAGGCCGCACAGGATCTCCTCCTGCGGGGTGCGCGGGGCCCGGACGGCCTGGCCGCCGGTCGCCTCGGGGGCCGGCAGTGCGGCGACGTCCGTCTTGCCGTTGGCCGTGACCGGCAGCCGGTCCAGCACGACGACC
The DNA here is from genome assembly GCF_055571035.1 of Streptomyces malachitofuscus. NCBI lineage: Bacteria > Bacillati > Actinomycetota > Actinomycetes > Kitasatosporales > Streptomycetaceae > Streptomyces > Streptomyces malachitofuscus. The sequence goes on from NZ_JBVIGA010000005.1 coordinate 54,942, forward strand.
GCGGAGGGCACCATGTACTCGGGCAGCGACTGGGCGAGGCGCGCACGGATCGTGTCGGGGGTCTCGGCGTCCGAGGTGACATAGGCCACGAGCCGCCGGTCACCGGCCCGGTCCTGGCGTACGACGCAAACCGCCTGCCGCACTCCGGGGAACTCCGAACGCAGCGTGTGCTCGATCTCGCCGGGTTCGATCCGGAACCCGCGCAGCTTGACCTGGTCGTCGGTGCGGCCGAGGAACTCCAGGGGTCCCGCGGTGGTCCAGCGGACCCGGTCTCCCGTCCGGTACATACGGGATCCGGGCGGGCCGTAGGGGTCGGCCAGGAAGCGTTCCGCGGTCGCCCCGGGCCGGTTGAGGTAGCCGCGGGCCACTCCTGTTCCCGCGACGTACAGTTCTCCGGCCACGCCGTCCGGGACCGGCTGCAGCGCGGCGTCCAGCACGTACACCCGGGTGTTGGCCATCGGCCGCCCCAGCGGGACGGGCCCGTCCGGTGCTTCGGCCGCCGCCGGGATGCGGTGGTCGAGGCAGCCGACGGTGGTCTCGGTCGGCCCGTAGTGGTTGACCACCTCCAGCCCGGGCTGCCGGGAGCGCAGCGCGGCGAGTTGTGCGCCGTGCAGGGCCTCGCCGCCGACGACCAGCTGTGCCGTGGGGACGCAGGAGTCGGCCAGGGCGTCGAGCAGGGGCAGATGGCTGGGGGTGACCTTCGCGAACGTCAGGCCGCCGGGCACCGAGAGCCGCTCGTCGAGGTCGGCCACGTACAGGCAGCCGCCGGCCAGCAGGCTGCCGTACAGGCCGGTCAGTCCGAGGTCGAACGAGAGCGGGGAGTGCAGCAGCGTCCGTCCGGCGAGGCCCGGGTACGAGGCGACGCAGTGCAGTACGTAGTCGGCCAGGGACCGTTGCTCCACCACCACGCCCTTGGGGCGGCCGGTCGAGCCGGAGGTGTAGATGACATAGGCGGCGTCCCGGGGCGAGGCCGGGCCGGTGCGTTCGTCGTCGCTCAGATCGTGCCCCGGCTGCTGTGCCAGCCGGGCCTCGGTGTCCGGGTCGTCGAGGACCAGCGTCCGGGCCGACGGGTGCGGCGCCATGTCGTGCCGGACGCTCCGCGTGGTGAGGACCAGGGCCGGCCGCGCGTCGTCGAGCAGTTGCCGGACCCGGTCACCGGGCTGGTCCGGGTCGAGCGGCAGATAGGCGGCGCCCGCCTTGCCCACCGCCAGCATCGCCACCACGGCGTCGGCCGACCGGTGCAGGGCCGGCGCCACCAGGGTTCCGGACGTCACGCCGTCGTGCAGCAGCAGCCGGGCCAACCGGTTGGCCCGGTCGTTGAGTTCGGCGTAGGTGAGGGTGAGGCCGCCCTTGACGACGGCCGGTGCGTGCGGCGTGCGCGCGACCTGCCGCTCGAAGAGCGCGGGGAGGGTCGTGCCGGGTTCCGGGCGGGTCGTGGCGTTGCGGGCCACCAGCAGTTCCCGGCGTTCGTCCGCGCCCAGCAGATCCAGGCGGCTGAGGGGCAGCTCGGGGGTGCGCAGGGCCGCCGAGAGCAGCCGCACGAAGCGTGCGACGAGTGTCTCGGCCGTGGACCGGTCGAACAGGTCGGCGGAGTATGTCGTGGCGGCGGCGATACCGACCGGTTCGCCTTCGGTTCCGAACTGCTCCGTCAGGGTGAAGAGCAGGTCGAACTTGGCCATCTCCGGTTCCAGGTCCCAGACCGCGGCGTGCAGTCCGGGGAAGCGCACGTCGGGGCCGGCCGCGTCCTGCAGCACCAGCTTGGTCTGGAACAGCGGGTGGCGGGCCAGGGCACGCCGCGGGTTGACGACCTCCACCAGCCTCTCGAACGGCACGTCCTGGTTGCCGAACGCGGCGATGTCCGTACGCCGGACCCGCTCCAGCAGGTCGCGGAAGGACGGGTCTCCGTCCGTGTCCACGCGCAGGACGAGGGAGTTGACGAAGAATCCGACCAGCGGGTCCAGCTCCGGGTCGGTACGTCCTGCCACGGAACCGCCGACGGGGATGTCCGTGCCGGCCCCGAGCCGGGTGAGCAGCGCCGCCAGAGCCGCGTGCAGCACCATGAAGAGGGTGGCGCCGTGCTCGCGGGCGAGCGCCAGCAGTCCGCGATGGAGTTCCGGCTCCAGCGTGAACAGGATGCCGCCGCCGCTGTGGGTGGGCACGGCGGGCCGAGGACGGTCGGTGGGCAGGCGCAGCTCTTCCGGAAGGTCCCGCAGCGCCTGCTGCCAGTAGGCCGTCTGGCGGGAGATGGTGCTCTCCGGGTCCGTCTCCTCCCCGAGGAGCTGCCGCTGCCACAGGGTGTAGTCGGCGTACTGGACCCGCAGCGGCGACCACTCGGGCCGCTCGCCGCACAGGGCGGCCTGGTAGGCCAGCGACAGGTCGCGTGCCAAGGGCGCGGTCGACCAGCCGTCGCTGACGATGTGGTGTGCGACGAGCACGAGGATGTGCTCGTCCGGGGCGACCACCAGGAGGCGGGCTCGGAAGGGCACCTGTGTGGTGAGGTCGAAGCCCTGGCCGGCCGCCTCGGCGACGAGCTCGTAGGGGTCGCTGGACCCGGCCTGAACGACGTCCAGGCGGGGCCTGGCCTCAGCGGGGTCGAGGACGACCTGGGCGGGAACGCCGTCGGTCCCGGGGAAGACCGAGCGCAGGGTCTCGTGCCGGTCGACCACGTGTGCCAGCGCCTGCTCCAGCGCCGTCACGTCGAGCGTTCCGGACAGCCGTACCACCAGCGGGATGTTGTACATGCCCGCGGTCGCGTCCAGCCGGTTGATGAACCACAGCCCCCGCTGGGCGTACGACAACGGCAGCGTGTCCGGCCTGTCCTGGGGAACGAGGGGGCCCCGGGCCGTACCGGCGGAGGCGAACCTCCTGGCGAGTCCGGCGACGGTGGGCGACTCGAAGACCGTCTGGACGGACACCTCCACGCCGAGCACCGACCGCAGCCGGGAGACGAGACGGGTGACGAGGAGCGAGTGCCCGCCCAGGCCGAAGAAGTTGTCGTCGGCTCCCACCTGGTCGAGTCCCAGGAGCTCCGCGAACAGTCCGGCCACGATCTCCTCGTGCGGTGTGCGCGGCTCGCGGCCGGCTTCGCCGGTGTACTCGGGGGCGGGCAGCGCCTTGCGGTCGATCTTGCCGTTCGGTGTCAGCGGTATCGCGTCCACGGCGACGAACGCCGCGGGAACCAGATGGCCGGGAAGCACGGCGGACAGTTCCTCGTGCAACGTGTGGGCGGCCTTGTCACCCACCACATGGGCCACAAGACGGGGTTCGGAGTTCGGTCCCGGCAGCACCGACGCCACCGCGTCCCGCACGCCGGGCAGGGCCCGCAGATGGGCCTCGACCTCGCCCAGCTCGATGCGCTGTCCGCGGATCTTGACCTGTGCGTCCCGGCGGCCGAGGAACTCCAGTTGCCCGTCGGGGCGGTGACGGGCCCGGTCCCCGGTCCGGTAGAGCCGGCTGCCGTCGGCGGCGAAAGGGTCGGCGACGAACGTGTGGGCGGTCTTGGCCGGATCGCGCAGATACCCCCGGCCCACGCCGGTGCCCGCGACATACAGATCGCCCTCGACGCCCACCGGCACCGGCATGAGCCGGTCGTCGAGCACGAACAGGCGGGTGTTGCGGATCGCCCGTCCGATGGGCGACCTCGTCTCCGCGACGGCGGCCGACGCGTCGTCGATCACGGCGTGCGTCACGTCGTCCGAGCACTCGGTCGGCCCGTAGGCGTTGACCAGGGGAACGGCCGGGAACAGCGCGAACCAGCGCCGGACCAGGTCGGCCGGCAGTTCCTCACCGGTGACCACCAGCCATCGCAGCGACCGGAGGTCCGGCAGTTCGGTGTCCTGCTCCCAGCCGTCGAGGGCGGCGCGCAGCAGGGAGGGGACGACCTCCACGACGGTGAGGCGTTCCCGATCGGCGTGGCGGAACAGCCCGGCCGGGTCGGCCGCGGTGCGCGATCCTACGGCCACGGTCCGCCCTCCCACGACCAGGGCGCTGATCATCTGCCACACGGACACGTCGAAGGTCAGCGGGGCGTTGGAGAGCACGGCGTCGTCGGCGGTGAGACCGAGGTCCTCGGTCTTGGCCAGCAGGTGGTTGTTCATGCCCCGGTGGTGGACCATGGCCCCTTTGGGGCGGCCGGTGGAGCCCGAGGTGTAGATGACGTAGGCCAGCTGGTCGGCTCGCGGTGCGGGGGGCGGTGTACGGTCGCCCGGTTCCCGCCCGGCCGCGCCGCCGAGCGGTACGACGTCGACGGCGCCGTCGGCCGCGGCGGCCACGTCCGCGGCCGGTTCCTGGTGCTGGGTGCCGGCCAGGAGCCACCGCGCTCCGGCATCGGTGACCAGGGCCGCCGAGCGGGCCACCGGCGCCCGGGTGTCCAGCGGCAGGTACGCGGCGCCCGTGGCCAGAGCTGCCAGGAACGCCGTCACGGCGTACCGGCCGCGGTCGGCGAGCACCGCGACGATCCCGTCCGGTCCGGCGCCCTGCCGCGCCAGTCGGTCCGCCAGGGCGGCGACGTCGGCGACGAGTTGCTCGTAGGTGAGGTCGCCCTCATCGTCGGTGACCGCCACGGCGGACGGCCGTTCGGCGGCGATCGACCGGACCCGGCCCACGACGTCGTCCAGTGACTCGGCGGCCACCGTGTCGTTCCAGGCCGACAGGCGCCGTGTCTCCTCCTCGGTGAGGAGCCCGACCGCCGTGACGGCGGTGTCCGGGTCGTCCAGTACGGCCGTCAGCAGGCGCCCGAACCGGTCCAGTACGGCCTGCGCCGTGGACTCGTCGAAGACGTCGGCCCGGTATTCCAGCGCGATCTGCACCCCGGCGCCCTGGCCCCCGGGGGTGAAGGACTCCCTGATGTTCCACGACAGGTCGAACTTGGCCGCCCCCGTCGGCACGACGACGGGTCGGAGTTCCAGCCCCGGCACGGCAGGAGGTGTGCGGCGGGAGCTGTCCATCGACAGCATGACCTGGAAGAGCGGATGCCGGGACATCGACCGCGGCGGGTTGAGCACCTCGACGAGCCGCTCGAAGGGCAGGTCCTGGTGCGCGAACGCGGCCGGCGCGGCCGTGCGGACCCGGGCCAGCAGGTCCCGGAAGCCGGGGTCGCCACCGGTGTCCGTGCGCAGCACCAGGGTGTTGGCGAAGAGACCGACCAGGTTCTCCAGCGCGTCGTCGGGGCGCCCGGCGACGGGTACGCCCACGGCGATGTCCTCGCCCGCCCCCAGCCGGGTCAGCAGTGCCGCGAGGACGGCGTTGAACACCATGAAGGTGGTGGCGTCGCCGTCCCTGGCCAGCTCGACGATCCGCCGGTGGAGGGCCGGGTCGAGCTCGGCGGTGACGAGTCCGGCGGGGGCCGGTCCGGTTCCGGCCGGGTGCGGGCGGTCGAAGGGCAGATCGAGCTGGTCGGGAAGCCCGGCCAGGGTCTGCTTCCAGTAGGCGAGTTGCCGTGCGGCCTCGCTCGCCGGGTCGTCCTCGTCGCCCAGCATGCGCCGCTGCCAGGCCGCGAAGTCGGCGTACTGGACGGGCAGCGGCGCGAGTCGGGGAGCGTGTCCGGCGCACCGGTCGCGGTAGGCGGCCAGCAGGTCGCCGACCAGGGGGCCGATCGATTCGGCGTCCGCGGCGACGTGGTGCAGCAGGAGCAGCAGCACATGCCGGTCCTCGGCCACGGCGAACAGGGTGACGCGCAGCGGTGGCCCGCTGACGAAGTCGATCGGCTCGGCCACGGCCGCGGCGAGGCTGCCGCGCAGCTCCTGCTCGTCGGTGGGCACAACGCTGAGTTCCGCTGCCCGACCGGGTTCGAGGATGTGCTGGACCAGGCGGCCGTCGACGTCGCGGTGGACGGTGCGCAGGATCTCGTGCCGATCGGTCAGGTCGGCGAGGGCCGACCGCAGGGCGGCGCGGTCCAGCCGGCCGTCCACGCTGAAGGCCACCGGCACGTTGTACGCGGCGCTGGGGCCCTCCAGCGCGTTGAGGAACCACAGCCGCTCCTGCGCGTAGGAGGGCTTGAGCTCTCCGGTACGGGGGACCCGGGCGAGGACGGGGCGTGTGGCCGTGGCCCGGGCCGACAGCGAGCCGGCCAGGCCACGCACGGTGGGTGTGGCGAACACCGTTTGGATCCCGCACTCGGTGCCGAGTTCGGCGCCGATCCTCCGGGCCAGCCGGGCGGCGAGCAGCGAGTGCCCTCCCAGGGCGAAGAAGTCGTCGTCGATACCGACGGAGGAGACGTCGGCGAGGCCCAGGACGTCCGCGAACAGCGCGCGCAGCACGCGTTCCTGTTCCGTACGGGGCGGCCGGGCGTTCCGCCGCCCGAGGAACTCGGGTTCGGGCAGAGCCCGGCGGTCGATCTTGCCGTGGGGGGTGACGGGGATGTCGTCGATGGCGGTGACGGTCGCGGGCACGAGGAACGCGGGCAGTTTCGCGACCAGTTCCTCCCGTATCGCCGCGGCGTCGAAGGCGGCCTCGGCGGCCGGCACGACGTACGCCGCGAGCACCGACTGCCCGCCCGGGTCCGGCCGGGCCACGACGACGGCCCTGTCGACGGCGGGCAGGGCGCGGACGGCGGCCTCCACCTCGCCGAGTTCGACGCGGTGGCCGCGGATCTTGACCTGTTCGTCCGCGCGCCCGACGAAGTGCAGCTGGCCGTCGGGACGCTGCCGGACCAGGTCGCCGGTGCGGTACATGCGCTCGCCGCGCAGCCCGAAGGGATGGGCGACGAACCTCTCGCCGGTCAGCCCGGGACGTCCGAGGTAGCCGCGGGCGAGTGCGGGTCCCGCGATGTACAGCTCGCCGGTGACTCCGGGCGGCAGCGGCTGCAGGGACGAGTCCAGTACGTACACCCGGACACCGGGGATGGCCTCGCCGATCGGCGGTTCGCTGTGCCCGGTGTGCGGTCGGCTGACCGTGGCGCCCACGGTGGTTTCCGTGGGGCCGTAGGCGTTGAGGAACAGCCGTCCCCGCGACCAGCGGTCGGCGAGGTCCGCGGGGCAGGCCTCGCCGGCCACGGTGATGGTCATGTCCTTGGGCAGATCGCGTTCGGCGTCCATCACGGCCAGCGAGGACGGCGGCATGAGCGCATGGGTGATACGGGCCTCACGGGTGAACTCGGCGAGCGCGTCGCCGGGCATCAGCCGCTCCCCCGGGGCCAGTACCAGCGTCGCTCCGGACAGCAGTGCCATGCACAGCTCCGGCACGATCACGTCGAATCCCATGGCCGCGAACTGCAGCACCCGGCTGTCCGGGCGGACCCGCATGCGCTCCACGCCGACCGTCGACAGGCCGTGGATGCCGGCGTGCGAGACCACCACGCCCTTGGGCCGGCCGGTGGAGCCCGAGGTGTAGACGACGTACGCGGGATGGGCGCTGTCCAGCCGGGCCGTCCGTTCCGCGTCGGTCACGTCGTGCGGGGCACGCGTCTGGAGGTCGGTCACCGTGCCGGGGTCGTCCAGGACGATCAGCCGCCGGCCCTGACTCCGGGCGAGGGGTGCCGTTTCCGACCGCACCAGCACGCATCCGGGCTCGGCGTCCTCCAGGATGAGGTCGACACGTGCCCTCGGGTAGTCCGGATCGATGGAGACGAACGCGGCGCCTGCCTTCAGCACGCCGAGCACGGCGACGACGAATTCGGCGGACCGGGGCAGCAGGATCGCGACCCGGCTCTCGGGACCGATGCCCCGCGAGATCAGCAGGCGAGCGAGTCGGTTGGCCCGGTGGTTGAGTTCGGCGTAGCCGATCTCGGTTCCTTCGGACTCCACCGCGATGGACTCGGGGGTGGTGCGCGCCTGTCGCTCGAAGAGCCCGGGCAACGGAGCTCCGGGCTCCGGCGCGGCGTCGGCGTCCGGGCGGGAAACGGCCGCCTCGGCCTCTGTGCCGCTCAGCAGGCCGATGTGTCCCACGAGCGTCCCGGGCTGCCGGAAGGCACGGGCCATCCGGGCGAGGAAGGAGAGGTAGCGGCGGTGGTGGCCGGTCAGTTCCGGATCGCTGTACAGATCGGTGTGGGCGTTGAAGTCGACCGTGATGTCACTGCCGTCCGGCCGGTCGAACACGAGGATGACCAGGTCTTCCATCTGGCGCAGCGACACGTTGTGCACCTGGGCCGGGTGGCCCGCGAAACTCGTGCCGTACTCATAGGGAATGACGTTGATCATGGGTCCGAAGCCGGCCCGCTGGTGCATGGACAGCTCACGCCTGATGTCCTCGCCCCGGTAACGCTGATGTCCCACGGCCTCGCGCAGCGCTCGGCGCGTCCGCTCCAGGAGCTCTCCCGCCGTCGTGGCGGAGTCCACCTGGACTCTGAGCGGCACCACGTTGGCTGTCAGACCGGGCACCTTACGGGACCGCTCGCCGGACCTGGCCGCCACCGGCAGACCCAGGACGATGTCCGTGCGTCCGGTCAGCCGGTGGATGTAGGCGACCGTGGCCGCGATGATCAGCCGTGATCTGCCCACGCCCAACTCGGCCGCTGCCGCGGCCACTTCGTCGCGCTGCTCTTCGGACAGCGAGTCGCTGCGGTGGGCGACCCGTACCGTCGGCGGCAGCGGGTACTCGGACAGCCACACGGGTTCGGGCCGATCGGCGAAGCGGGCCAGCCAGTAGTCCCGGTCCTCGGTGAACTCCGCCGACGACCGGTAGGCGGTCTCCTCGTCGAGCAGTGTCCTGACCGGTTCGAAGGGCGGCGGTTCGTGGGCCGCTCCCTGAGCGAGCGCCAGGTACAGGTGTGAGGTGCGGTCCACGAGCAGGGCCACGCCCACGGCGTCGAGCAGGATGTGGTGGTAGCTGTAGAACCAGAACCAGCGTTCCGGCTCGACCCGGAAGAGGGCGTGCGTGAACAGCGGCGAGCGGGTGAGATCGATCGGCCGGTGGGTCTCGTTCCGTATCCACTCCTCTGCGGCGGCGCGGGGATCCGCCTCACCGGACACGTCGAGGACATGGAACGACCAGGCGGGCTCGGGGTCCACCAGCTGTCGGGGCCCCTCCTCGGTGTCGAGGAACCGCACATGCAGGGAATCGGCCTCCGAAATCGTCTGCCGCAAAGCCCGCTCAAACAATTCGGGATCGATCCGGCCGCGAATCTCCAGGTAATCAGCGGCCCTGAATATAGGGAGATCCGGCTCCACCTGCTGCGCATACCAGATGCCTTCTTGCGCACCGGTCAGCGGAAGTATCTGTGCATCGTCAGCGGATGTCTGAGAACGCTCCATGACTCCCTCACCGGACAGCTCCACCTAATCGAGGGAACGCTATCCCGGTGGGGGTGAGGTAGGGCTGGACAGCGGCTGTACGCTGTTCTGCCCCTTTCCGCCGCAGGCCCGGTACGGAAGAATCTGCCGACCGATAATTGACCACCGTCGCTTGCGAATCCAGGAGAGACCCTTATGCGTGTGCTGTGCACCGTCATCGGAAAGGTTTCCCATGCGCGGGCCATGCTCCCGCTGGCCCGCGCATGCGCCCAGGCGGGACACGAGGTGCTCATCGTGACCCTCCCTGAGCTGGCCCATGTCTTCGCCGGCGAGTCCCTTCCGGTGCGGGGCGTGCTCCCCTCGCCGGGCACGGCGTCGCGCACCGGCCCCGTGCTCAGCGAGGCGTATCGCGTACTGGAGCCCATCGCGCGGGAATTCCGCCCGCAACTGTTCCTGAGGGACGGCACCGAGTTCGCGGCCACGATGGTCGGGGACACCCTGGGAATACCGCACATCTCGGTGCCCTCGGGAAGCGGGAACGTCTTCGACCCCGCCATCATCCTGAAACCCATGAACGATCGGCGCACCGAAGTGGGGATCCCCACGCGGGACGATCCGTACGCGATCTTCCGTTACGGGCGTCTGGACTGTATGCCGCCCGAGTACTCGTTCATCGCCAATCCCACCCCCGGAACCTTCGCGTACCAGCAGCCCGCGACGGTTTCCCGGCACGGTTCACTGCCGTCGTGGGTGGCCGACCTGCCCACGAACAAACCGCTCGTGCTCGCCGCCATCGGTACCGCGCTCCCCCTGTTCAAGAACAGGCGGATGAACATGCCCGAGGAGCGGTGGCGCAAGCACAATCCGCAGGCCGTCCTGGGCGCCATGGTGGCCGGTCTCGCCGAGCTGGACTGCGTCGCTGTGGTCGCCACCGGTGGTGTCCCGGTGCGGGACGAGGACCGCAGCGACCATGTGCACCTGGTCGAGTCCATCGATCAGCCACTGCTGCTGCGGTGCGCCCAACTGCTGCTGACCCATGGCGGCTACAACAGTGTCCGGGAGGCTGTGGCGGCGGGGGTGCCGATGGCGGTTCTGCCGGTCTTCGGCGATCAGCCGCGCAATGCCGAGCGCGTCGAGGAGCTGGCGCTGGGTGCGCGGGTACCGGATGTGACCGCGGACGACGTCGCGAAGACCTGCGAGCGGGTGCTTCGGGACGAGGCCGTCGCCCACCGGACACGCCGTGCCCAGCGCCGGATGCTCGCGCTTCCCGATGTGACCGAGGCGGTGGCGGAACTGGAGCGCGTGGCGGCGGACCGACGTCCGCTCACCAGCTCATGAACGCACGCGTGTCACCCCCTCGGGGGTGACACGCGTGTCGGCCGGCTGGTCGTTCAGGCGGCTTCGTCCGACATCGCCACCAGGATCCGGCGTCGACCGGTGAACGGACGGCGCCCGTGTCCTGCCGCGATGTTGTCCACCAGCAGGAGGTCGCCGACGCGCCAGTCGACGTCCACCGCCAGACGCATCCCGGTCTCCTGGACGTGGGTGATGTACTCGCCCGGAATGGGGCTGCCGTCGGCGAACGTCGCGTTCTGCGGAAGCTCGTCCTCGGGCACCACGTCCGCCAGCGCGGCGGCGTCCTCGCCGAGGCCCGCCGGGTGCCACTGGTCCGCCTGGTTGAACCACACTTCGGTCCCCGTCACGGGATGCTTCAGGGTCGCCTGCCGCACCTGGCTGACCCACAGGGTCCCGTCCGGCCGCCACTGCCACTCGGTTTCCGCCCCGTCGAGGAAGGCCTCGACCTCACCACGGTCCTCGGTCTCGAACGTCTGCTGCCAGCTCTTGCCGAAGCCCATGCCGTCGTGCAGGTTCTGGGTGTACCGGACGCCGGAGGCGAACGCGGTGCGCACCTCGGGGTCGAGGGCCTCCAGCCACTCCTGCCCGTCCACCACGGGTGTCGCGCCCCCGGTGGCCGGTGCCTGATCGCACAGGAACAGGATACGCGTGGGCCACTTGTGGGCGTACGACATCTCGTTGTGCATGCTGATGACGAACTCGGGCGGGTACTCCGTGGAGGTGTACAGGTTGCGGCCCACCTTGGTCCGCGGTGAGTTGCCGTGGACGTAGGCGAGCCGGTTCGGGAGGAGTTCGGCCGCCACGCTGTCGTAGGAGTCGGCCGACACGCCGAACCCGCGGAAGACCACGGCCTTCTCCCGGGCGAGCAGTTCGCCCACGTCCGTTCTGCCCAGGTACTGGCTCAGTCCTTCCGGGCCGGCCGGGCAGTCCGCGCTCTGCGGATCCACCACCGCGGGCCGCCAGGACCGCTCTGAGTTCACCACTTCTTCCTCCTTGGTCGTTGTCACGGGCGGGGTGCGACGTCCTCCTCGGCCACGCCGGTGAGGTTCCTGGACAGGAACTCCAGCGACGCGGGCAACGCGGCCTCGACGTACTCCCAGTCGTGACCACCTGGTCGTTCGTGGTACTCCGGGTGCCAGCCACGCCGGTCCAGCGCCTCGCGCACCGCCCGGCTCATCCGCACCATCCGCTCGTGGTCCTGCGTGCCGACGTCCAGGTGGAAGGCGGGGACAGCCGCCGTGCCCGGCGCCTCGATCAGCTGGTACGGGTCGTAGCGCCGGCGCGTCGCACTGCCCGGGGGACCCCACACCCGCTCGTGGCTCTCCACCGTCGGCATGACGAAGTCCGGCTCTCCCCGATGGGCGGCGTACGGGTCACCGGTTCGGTGCGGCGCCTCGAAGGCGCCGGCGTAGGAGGCGACCGCCGCGAACAGATCCCGGTGCCGCAGTGCCAGGAACATGGCGGCCGCGCCTCCCATGGAGAAGCCTCCGATCGCCCGTGCCGAGCGGTCGGCCAGAGTCGGGAAGTGCTCGTCCACCGCGGGCACCAGGTCGTGAACCAGGTAGTCCTCGTACCGGAGTCCCGCGTGGTCGTTGATGAACCATCTGCGTCCGCTCTCGGGGAGTACGACGATCAGCCGGAAGCCCTTGAGGGCGTCGAGCAGGCGAGTCCGCCGCAGCCAGGTGTCCCGGCCGGCTCCGTATCCGTGCAGCAGGTAGAGAACCGGATACCGCGGCCCTTGTGCCGTACAGCCCTCCGGGAGAAGGACGTTGACCCGTTTGTCGCGGCCGAGTGCCCGGCTGTGCCAGCGAGGGGTCAGGACGCGGGCGGGCACGACACCCCCTTGCCGGTGCCGGCCGCGGCGGTGAGGGCCCTGCGGTCGGTCTTGCCCGTGGACGTCCGCGGCAGCGCGTCCACCAGATGGAAGTCGGCCGGGACCATGTAGCGCGGCAGTACCGCCAGGCAGTGCCGGCGCAGCTCCGCGGGCGAGGCGGGGGCGCCGTCCGCGGGCACGACGTATGCCTCCAGCCGTGTCTCGTCGTCACCGGCGCCCGCCACGACGCAGGCGGCCTCGTGCACGGCCTCGTACTTCAAAAGCGCCGCCTCGACGTCCTCCAGCTCGATCCGGTAGCCACGGACCTTCACCATGTGGTCGCGACGGCCGAGGAAGACGTATCCGCGGTCCGGGTCGAACCGGACGATGTCTCCCGTCCGGTGGACGGGCGCGCTCCCCACCGGGTTCGGGTCCGCCGGTGCGCCCCAGTAGCCGAGCATCACCGAGTCGCCGCCGATGCACAGCTCGCCTTCCGCTCCGGGGGCGAGCGGGACCGGCCGCCCGTCCTCGTCGACGAGGTGCGCCGACGCGTACGGGCAGGGCCGCCCGATGGGAGGCGGTGTCGTCCGCTCGGGGGTCAGGTCCTCGTCGGTGACGCGGTGGAAGGTGCAGACGTTCGTCTCCGTGGGTCCGTACAGGTTGCACAGGTGTACGCCCGGGATCGCCTCGCTCAGCCGTCGCAGATGCTTGACGGGGAAGACCTCACCCGCGAAGAGCACGGTACGCAGCGCGGACGATCCCAGCAGGGCGTGGTTCTTCGCGTCGAGCATCCGGACCAGCGCACCGGGGACCGAGTACCAGACGCTGATCCGCTCCTCGGCCACCAGGCGGTTCAGCGCCGCCCCGGACGCTCGCTTGCTCTCCGGGACCAGGACGAGACAGGCCCCGGTGCGTGCCGCGGCGAACACGTCGAAGACCGACAGGTCGAAGTGCAGGGGTGCGTGCGAGGCGATCCGGTCCTCCGGGCCGACACCGAACTCCGCGGCGGCCCAGTCGACGAAAGCGGTCGCGTTGCGGTGGGACAGCATGACGCCCTTGGGGACACCGGTCGATCCCGACGTGTAGAGCACGTAGGCGAGATCGGTGGGCGCCACGTCGGGCGAGCGCTCGCCGGGAGACACGGTCCCGGCGACGGCCTTGTCCCAGCTGGTCCATCGGGTGCCGGGCCCGGCCGCCGGCTCCTCGTACGGCTCACCGACCACGACTGCGGCCGTGAGACCGCTCACCGCGCCCACGCCGTCCTCGTGGAGCAGGCGCAGCCGGTCCATGTCGGTGATCAGGCAGGCCGCCGCGCAGTCCGTCAGCATGTAACCGACCCGGACGGGCGGAGCCATGGGGTCCACCGGCACGTAGGCGGCACCGGCCTTGAGTATCGCGTGGATCGCGACAACGGCCTCGATCGACTTGTCCAGCCACACGGCAGCCCGGTGACCGGGGCGCAGACCGGCCTCGCTCAGGGTGCGGGCCAGCGCGCCGCTGGCCCGGTCCAGTTCGGCGTAGTCGATCGAGGTGCCCCCAAGACGTACCGCCTCGGCCGTGGGCCGAGTCGCCGCCGTGTGTGCCAGCTGGTCAGCGAGCGTGGGCAACGGCCCGGCCTCCCGTCCCTGTCCCGGGTCGTCCCGCGCGCCTGGTGATGCCCAGTCGTTCGGCCATCACGAGGCGTTGGACGTCCGTGGTCCCGGAGGAGATACGGACGCCGAGAGCGTCGCGCAGGTTCCTCTCCGCGTCCCGCTCCTTGGTGTAGCCGAGTGCGCCGAACACCTGCATCGCGTCCTGGAAGGTGGCCACGGCTGCCTCACTGACCTGCATCTGGGCAGCCTCGGCATAGCGGGACGACCCGGATTTGGCGAGGTCCCAGCCGGCCTGGTAAGTCAGCAGCCGGGCCTGCTCCAGGCGTACCCACATGTCCACGATGCGGTTCGACACGGACTGGAAGCGGCCGATCGGCTGGCCGAACTGTGTGCGGCTGTGCGCGTACTCGATGCACTCGTCGATCTGGCGCCGCATGGTGCCCAGCAGGGGAGCGAGGATCAGGGCCCGCTCCCAGGCCATCGTGGTGGCCAGTATCCGCGAGCCCTGTTTCTCGGCACCCAGCCGTCTGGAGACCGGAACCGAGCAGTTCTCCAGAGTGAGTTCACCCCATGGTGAGGTACGCAGCCCGGACTTCTCGAACCGCGTGTCCACCGACACCCCCGGCTGGTCCCGTTCCACGAGGAACGCGGTGACGCCGGTGAAACCGAGCTCGAGGTCGACCGTGGCGTGAACGACGAAGACATCGGCGATCGGAGCGTTGGTGATGAACCGTTTGCTGCCGTTGAGGAGGTACCGCTCACCGTCCCGGGTCGCCGTCATGGCCACGGCTGTGGCGTCGGAGCCGGACCCCGCTTCCGTGATCGCGTGAGCGCCGATCAGGGAGCCGTCACCGAGCCCGGTCAGATAACGCCGCTTCTGTTCGTCCGTGCCGAACACCATGAGGGGAAGCGCGACCGCCCACAGATGGGCGCCCAGACTGATCAGCAGACCGTTGTCGGGGCAGCCGGCGCCGAGCCCTTCCATGGCGATGGCGCAGGTCAGCGCGTCCCGCTCGGCGCCGCCGTACTCCTTGGGCAGGGGGAGAGCGAGCACGCCGGCGTCCGCGCAGCGTTTCCAGTCGCCCTCCTGAAGGCGCTGGGCCCTGTCCCGTTCCTCCAGGTCCTGACCCAGTTCGGTGGCGCCCAGAAGCCGCATGTCCTCGTGCAGCTCGGCCTGTTCCCGCGTCCAGTCGAGGTTCACGAGGACACCCCCGCCGGCGCCTGGTCCGGCAGCGCCGCCAACGAGGCGGCGATCTGTTCGTCGGAGACCGCGTGGTCCTCCAGGTCCCCCGCCAGGAACTGCTGGTACGCGGAGAGGTCCAGGAGCCCGTGCCCGCTGACATTGAGCAGGATGACCGTGTTCCTGCGCTCGGCGCGGGCCTTGACCGCCTCGTCGATCGCGCACCGGACCGCGTGGGCGGACTCGGGTGCCGGGATCACCTGCTCGGTACGCGCGAACAGGGCGCCTGCTTCGAACACGGCCTTCTGCCCGTAGCTGACCGCCTCCAGGAGTCCACGGTCGTACAGGGCGCTGACCAGGGGTGCCGCCCCGTGGTAGCGAAGTCCGCCCGCGTGCACTCCTGGCGCGGCGAAGGTGTGGCCGAGGGTGTACATCTTCGTCATGGGGGTGCTGCCGGAAAGGTCGTTGTAGTCCCAGGCGTAGCGCCCACGCGTCATCTTGGGGCACGCCTCGGGTTCGACGGCCACCAATCTGGTGTGTGTTCCCTCGCGCAGCTTCTCCCGGTGGAACGGGAAGGCCAGGCCCGCGAAGTTGCTCCCTGCCCCCATGGCGCCGATGACGACGTCGGGGAACTCCCCGGCGCGCTTCATCTGGAGCAGTGCCTCCTCACCGATCACGGTCTGATGGAGCAGCACATGGTTCTCGCCGCTTCCCACCGCGAAGCGTCCGCTGGGTACGGTTCGGGCGTACTCCAGTGCCTCGGCGTTGGCGATGGCCAGGCTTCCGTGGCTGTCCGGCCGCTCGGCGAGGAGTTCTTTTCCGGCCTCGGTGGTCGCACTGGGGCTGGCGAGCACGCGGGCCCCGTGCAGCTCCATCAGCACCCGCCGGTAGGGCTTCTGGTCGTGGCTGACGCGGACCATGAACACGGTGAGGGCCAGACCGTACATCTGGCAGGCCATGGACAGAGCCGTGCCCCACTGCCCGGCGCCGGAACCGGTGGACAGTTCCTCCACTCCGG
Organism: Streptomyces malachitofuscus; assembly: GCF_055571035.1. NCBI lineage: Bacteria > Bacillati > Actinomycetota > Actinomycetes > Kitasatosporales > Streptomycetaceae > Streptomyces > Streptomyces malachitofuscus. The sequence goes on from NZ_JBVIGA010000005.1 coordinate 71,068, forward strand.
CCTTGCGGTAGAAGTAGGCCTGCGCAACGGCGGTGTTCAGCTTGTGGCTGCCCGACGCGTTGGCGCCCTCGTACTTGTAGTAGATGTGAGCGGGCGTGTCCAGGGCCTGTTCGAGCCGGTGGGCGCGCACCAGAGGCGTCGGGCGCCAGCGCTGATACTGCTCGCGCACCTCGTCGGGAATCCGGACGAAGCGTTCACGTCCGACGCTGCCCCGGTACATGGACAGCGGAAGATTGAGCGCCATCCCGTTCGAACGGGGTTCCTCCGACTCCCCGACGGGACGGAGCCGGCGTACATCGGATTCCTGGACATCGACATCCGCGAGGATGTTGTACCAGTGGGTCGGGGTATCACTCTCGTCCAGCAGGAACCGATTCCGTTGCGCCTTCATGCGGAACCCTCGGGCGACTTGTCACGAATGCTTCGGCGAAGCAGCTGCATGAGATCTCCGACCGTTCGGAGGTCGGCCTCCATGACATCCTCGTCATCCAGTTGCACATCGAACTCGCCCTCCACGGCGAGCAGCAACTGAAGCATACTGAGGGAGTCGAGCTGAATCCGTGGCGAATAGAGCGACATATCGTCGCGGATGTCTTCTGGATTCAGGCGAAGGCCCAGGACATCGACCATGATCTTGCGCGTTCGGATCGCTGTCTCTTCACCGTCGTCGTGCACTATGAGACCCCTGTCTCTCGTGGCGAACTACCGCAGGGCCAGACGCGCGCAGACGTCACCGACGACTTCCCGCCCCTGACCCACCAGATAGAAGTGCCCACCCGGGAAAATGCGCAGATTGAATTCGGCGGAAGTGAGGTTGTCCCACGCGGCCGCCCCGTCCCGCGGCACATGGGCGTCGGCGTCACCCGCGTAGGCCGTCACCGGAGTGGACACGGCGGGCAGGCGGACCGGCCGGTAGGTCTCGATCAGCCGCAGATCAGCTCGGACGCAGGGAAGCACCAGGCGCAGCAGCTCCGGGTCCTCCAGCACCGCGTCGTCCATGCCACCCAGTTCCGTGAGCCCCTCCAGCATGCCCTCGTCGTCCCGCAGATGCAGGTCCCGCCGATGCCGGGGCTCCAGCGGTGACACGCTCCCGGAGACGAACAGGTGCACGGGCCAGGCCAAATGGCGGGCCTCCAGACGCCTGGTCACCTCGTAGGCGACCGCCGCTCCCATGCTGTGGCCGAAGAGGGCGACAGGCCGCTCGAGCACCGAGGTCACCGCGTCGGTGATCTGGTCGGCGAGCGAGGTCATGTCGTCCGTGCACGGCTCGTCGAAACGCTCCTGCCGGCCGGGGTACTGGACGGCGACCACTTCCACGTCCGGTGGCACCATCTCGGGCCACCGCCGGAAGACACCGGCGGACCCGCCGGCGTGCGGAAAACAGATCAGGCGCAGCCGCGGAGCACGTACCGGCCGGTACCGCTTGAGCCAGGCGTCCGCAGTACGTCGCACCGGCACGGCTGGTATCACTGATGCCTCTCCCTCCGATAACGAAGACCTCGCCCATTTCTGTTGCCGGAGCATAGCCGGTGTTCGGTGGGGCGTCATCAGCAAAAGCCTTGCGGCAGTTGTTAATTCAGACTGCCTCCAGGCGGGCCGGTGCACTGCGCGTAGAGTAACTCTGCCGGTATCGGCAGACAGTGACGATGGAACACATAGACCCGGAGCAAAATTGCCGTACCACGGGATGCTGGTCCTGCACCGCAATCAACAGGGCCACTTCCGGCGGTTATCGCCCGCACATCGGGCCACATTTCCGTAGGGTGAACACCGGGTTTCCATGTGGCGGCCGTGGGCACTCGGACGCCTTACCTCGGAATCATTTCACTGCTCCATGGTGCCCGACTCAATCAGCTGCACATCGCGAGCCCCGAGGACTGAATGGCATGGTGGAAGCCGCATCCGCTCACGAAGGCGGGAGAGAGTCGGCCCGCATCGGCAGCACCCCTCTGAGACCGCTGCGGATCCGGCTCAGTGACCGGTCGGTAAGGCTCTGGCTGAAGCTGGAGGCGGGAAATCCCTACGGATCCATCAAGGCCCGGACCGCACAGGCATTGCTGGCCTCGCTCGAGGCGAGCGGCGAACTTGTGCCGGGGAGCAAGGTGGTCGAGTCCACGTCGGGCAATCTCGGACTGGCCCTGGCGGGACTGTGCGCCACGCGCGGATACCGGTGCACGCTCGTCGTCGAGTCCAGTACCCCCCGCAGCAGCATCGATCAGATGGCGGCCTACGGGGCTGAGGTGATCACCGCCCCGGAGGTCTCGGGAGGCAGAACGATCGACGCGCGACTGGCCCTGGTCGAGGAGATCCTCGCCCAGGACCCCACGGCCGTATGGACCAACCAGTACACGAACCCGGCCAACCCCGGTGTGCACGAGTCGCAGACAGCACCCGAGCTGGCCAGGGCCGCGCCCGAGGAGGGCTGGGACACGGTGGCGGTCGCCGTGTCGACCGGCGGGACGCTCGCCGGGATCTCCCGGTACTTCCGCAGGCATCTGGCGGCCACCAGGATCATCGCGGTCGACGCCGTCGGCTCGGCCGCTCTGGGCGGGACCGCGGCCGACCGCCCGTTCAAGCTGGCCGGGTTCGGTTCCGGACGGCGATCCGAGTTCATCGAACGGCACCACTGGGACGACGTGGTCCGTCTCCGGGACGCCGACGCCGCCGAGGCCTGTGCCCGGATCCGGAAGCGGAGCGGAATATCCCTGGGCGGCAGCGCGGGAGCCGTGGTGCTCGCCTCGGTTCTGCGGGCCGTCGGCGATCCGACGGCACGGGAACTCGTCTGCGTGTGCCCCGACAGCGCGGAGAAGTACACACAGCTGCGCACCGCGGGGCCTGCCGGGCCCGGCAGGGCGGACGAGAACATCGCCGAGGCTCTGGACCTTCTGGACCTCGCACAACCCGACGAGACCCTGCCGAGAGAGCGAGCCCACGTATGACCACAACGCCCTCCGCACCGATCCGCTACCTCGACAGCGCCGAGGTCGCGCGGCTGTGCGCGGACCTTCCGGTCATCGACCTCGTCCAGGAGACACTGCTGGCGGTCCGCCGGGGTGAGGCCGGCGTGACCCCCGAGGCCGCCCTCCGCTGGACGACGACGGCGGGGGACTCCGCCCGCAGCCTCATTCTTCCCGCCTGGTCCGGCGACGGCTACGGCTGCAAAATCATCAACGCGTCGCTCGGCAACCACCGGTACGGGCTGCCGCGTGCGGCGGGCCTGATCGTCCTCAACGATCCCGAGACGGCGCAGCCGGTGTGCGTCATGGAAGGCGGACGCATCAGCGCGCTGCGGACCGCCGGGGTGTCGATGGCCGCGGTACGCGCCATCCGGGGGCGGGAGGGGGTCGAGAACGTGGCCTTCCTCGGGTGCGGCCTGCAGGCCAGAGTGCACCACGAACTGCTGACCTCGCTCTTTCCCGGTGTGGGCGAGGTCTTCGCGTACGACCGCGAGCGCATCCGCGCCGAGGAGTTCGCCGACGCCGTCCGGGCGGAGGACCCGCAGGCCGCCGTGACCGTGGTGGACCATGCCAAGGACGCGGTCGAGCGCGCTCGGCTGACGATCGCGGTGACCACGACGACCAAGCCCTACGTGGAACTCGACTGGCTGCCCGCCGGGGGGATCTTCGTCAACGTCTCCCTCGACGACGCGGCCAAGAGTCTGCTGCTGGGCTGTGAGCACCTCTTCGTCGACGACTGGGACCTGGTGGCCGCCGACGAGCACCGGCTCCTGGGCGTCCTCGCGCGGGCCGACCTGGTCAGTGGACCGGGCGAGCCCGCACCCAGCGGCGGCAGGGCCGTCGACGCGGATCTTCCCGGCCTGTTCAGCGGCTCCGTCCCCCTGCCCGTCGGCGAGCACGACCGCACCGTGGTCAACCCGTTCGGCATGGGGGTTCACGACATCGCCCTCGCCGCGGCGGTCCACGCCCGCGCGATCGAGGCCGGGCGGGGCATCTCACTGCCCCGGTGATCCGCCGTTCCCTCCGGGCGGTCGGTGGAGCGGGCGGCCGCTCCACCGACTCGGGTCAGACATCGCGCCGACGCACGCACCACCACCCGGCCAGCACGGACGCTGCCGCCCACGCCGCCGTGACGGCGAGCCCGGTCCAGGGAGCGAGGCCTCCCTCGGTGTTCTGCCGGAGTACCTGCTGCCCCGCGCGGTCCGGCAGGTACTCGGCGATCCCGGCCGACAGGTCGCCGACGACGAAGGACACGACCAGCATGAACGGGATGATGATGCTGAGCGCGATCAGCCCGCTGCGCAGTACGGCGGTCAGCCCGGCCGCGAACAGCGTCATCAGAGCCAGATAGACGCCGGCGCCGACGCACGCGCGCAGGGCGCCCGGCTCACCCAGGCCGATGGCGTACTCCCCCATGAAGGCCTGGCTCGTCAGGAAGGCGGAGAAGCTGGTGACCAGTCCCACGACCAGCACCGGCAAACCGATGCTCGCCATCTTGGCCCAGTAGAACTGGTCCCGGTTCGGCACCGCGGAGAGCGAGACCTGCAGGGCCCTGTTCCGGTACTCGGAGGAGAACGCGGCGGTGCCGAAGTAGATGGCCGCGATCTGGCCGAAGTTGAGCGCGTAGAAAGCCATGAACACCGGGTCGAAGTCGGGACTGTCCGCCTCGGACTGGCCGATGGTCGCGAAGACCAGCGCGGAAAGGGCCAGTGTGAGCCCGAACACGGCGATCAGCGAACCCAGGGTGCCGCGCAGCGACCTGATCTTGACCCACTCGGAGTGGAACACCGGGGAGAACGCCATCATCGGGCTCCCTGCGCGGATGCGACCGGGGTCTCGTACGAGGCGCGGCCTGCCTCGTTCGCGATCAACGCGAAGTACGCCGCTTCCAACGTTGCCTCCTGGGACGAGAGTTCAAGGACGGGGACGCCGGCCCCCGCGGTGATGGGCCCGATGTCCTCGAGGCGTGCGTCGTGGACGGTCCAGCCCCCGTTGTTGTCCGGCACCGGCTCGTATCCGTTCTCGGCGAGTACGGAGCGAAGAAGAGCCTCGTCCGAGGTGCGCACCCGCACGCTCGGCGTCACATGCGCGCGGATGAAGTCCTGCATCGCGGCGTCCGCGAGCAGGCGTCCCCGGTCGAGGACGACCAGGTGATCTGCGAAGGATGCGGTCTCGTTCATCAGATGGCTGGAGACCAGGACGGTGCGCCCCTCGCGAGCGAGCCGTCGCATCAGAGCACGGATCCAGACAATTCCTTCGGGGTCCAGGCCGTTCGACGGCTCGTCGAGAATCAGCACCTCGGGATCGCCGAGCAGTGCCGCGGCGATGCCGAGACGCTGCCGCATACCGAGCGAATAGGTACCGATGCGTCGTTTGGCGACGTGCGAAAGACCCACTTCCTCCAGGACCTCGTCCACGCGCCGGGTCTCGATGCGATTGCTCAGCGCGAGCGCCAGCAGGTGGTCACGTGCAATGCGCGATCCATGGGCGGATTGCGCGTCGAGCAGCGCACCCACCTGACGCATCGGCTCTTTCAGAGTCGTGAATGCCTTCCCGCCGATCAGTGCCGATCCGGAAGTCGGACGGCCGAGGCCGAGAACGAGCCGCAGGGTGGTCGACTTTCCCGCTCCGTTGGGCCCCAGGAATCCGGTGACCTGCCCGGGGCGGACCATGAATGTCAGATGGTCGACGGCCCGGAAGGCGCCGTACTCCTTGGTGAGTTCAAGGACTTCGATACCGGTCATGGAAACGAGCCTGCACTGGTCCCGGCAGCGCCACATCCCTCCCGGGTGGGCTTCTCCTCCCTCGCTGGAGGGAGATTTCCCCCTTTCGCGAGAGAACCCTCACGATCGACGTCCGCGGCGCGTGTGCTCTGGCACGATGCCCCTATGGCGTGGCTCTTTCATCCACTTACCCGTGCAGTCACCTACACCCGTTGGCTGCACATGCTCGTGGGTGCTGTGGCCGCCCTGGTCTGTGCCATCCTTTGGCCGGGGATCAATGACGGAATGTCCGCGAGGGATTGGGCACTGGTGCCGCTGGTCCCCGTCCCGCTCCTGCTGACAGCGGCCCTCATTCCCTCCGTGCGACAGATCGAGGACGTACAGGCCCGGATCATGCTGGTACCCGGTCCGCACGCCCGCGTCAAGGACGACAACCGCGGCAAGATCGGCATTGCCGCACAGCCGTCGGCATCCTGGCGCGACCGGATGCGCACGGCCCTGTGGCTGGTACTCAGGCTCGAAGTGGGCTGCGCCGTCGCCCTCGTGACGGCTGAGTGCGTCGAGTCCTGTCTCGCCCTGGTCGGCGGAGCGAGCGGCCAGCACAACGGGGCGGACCTCTTGGTACCGTTCAGCGGCCCCGCCTGGGTCTACGCACTGCTCGTCCCGCTGCCCCTGATCGTCCTGTTCGCCGTGGTGTGCGGTGCCGGCTCCTTGATGGCAGTGGCCGCCGGACGGCTGCTCGGTCCATCTCCGGCCGAACGCATGGCCGCGCTGGAAGAACTCACCGAGCGCCTGATGGAAGGCAACCGCGTCGCTCGTGAGCTTCACGACTCCATCGGCCATGCGCTGACCATCGTGGTGGTGCAGGCCGGGGCGGCGCAGTCGGCCGGGCATCCCGACTTCACGGCCCGGGCGTTGTCGGCCATCGAGGAGACCGGTCGGACGGCGCTGGAGGACCTGGACCGGGTGTTGCGGGGGTTGCGAGAGCAGGGCCAGACTGCAGCCTCACGGCCACTGCTCGATGAGGCGGAGAAGCTCCTGGAGTCGGCTCGCGCCACGGGCACCGAGGTGCACGCCGAGATTCTGGGGCCGGTCGGCCGACTTCCCGGCCCGGTCTCCCGAGAGGGCTACCGGATCCTCCAGGAAGGCCTCACCAACGCCCTGCGCCATGCGGAGAACCGGCCGGTACGGGTCCGTATCGCCGTGACGGACAGGCAGCTCGAACTCGATCTGAAGAACCCCTTGGGCGACGCGCAGCCAGGATCGGGGTCCGGGCTGCAGGGAATCCGGGAGCGCGTCGCCCTGCTGGGCGGAAAGGTTCACGCGGCGGCTGACGAAGGCGAGTGGCGGCTCATGGTGCGGCTGCCCATCGGATGACCTACTCTTGCCGGATGTCGATCACTGTGCTTCTCGCTGACGACGAACCCCTCGTACGCGCCGGTTTGCGCGCCGTACTCGAAGCACAGCCCGACATCGACGTGGTGGGCGAGGCGGGCGACGGGGCGGCCGTGGTGCCGCTGGTGCGACAGCTGCGTCCCGATGTGGTGGCCATGGACGTGCGGATGCCGTTGCTGGACGGGATCGAGGCCACGCGGCAGGTGCTGCGCAGTGTGGACCCGTCTCCCAAGATTCTGGTAGTGACGACCTTCGAGAATGACGAGTACGTCTATCAGGCGCTGCAGGCAGGCGCCGACGGGTTCCTGCTGAAGCGGTCACGGCCGGCCGAGATCGTTCATGCCGTACGCGTCGTGGTGGGCGGTGATTCCCTGTTGTTCCCCGCTTCAATGCGGTCACTGGCCGCCCGATACGGCAACCCTGACACCCGTTCGAAGATGGAGCGCGCGGCACTCACCGAACGCGAGTCGACGGTGTTGAGGCTGATGGCGCGAGGGTTGTCGAACGCGGAGATCGCCGTCGAGTTGGTGGTGAGTACCGAGACAGTCAAGTCTCATGTCCGTTCCATGCTGGCCAAGTTGGGCGTGCGGGACCGCACGCAGGCGGTCATCACCGCGTATGAATCCGGCTTTGTCCTGCCGGAATGAGCCGGCGCCGTGCGCTGTCGGCCTGGACTTCAACGCGCAGTCATCCCACCTGTCGGCCTGGCTCGGGGGGCGCGACTCGGGCGCCCCCCGATGGCAGCAGGGCACCTCGAGCCGACCTCACACTTTTCGTGACACGGGCCGGGCCCTCACGGAAAACGCCCGCTTGAAACAGCGGAAAGGTCAGGGATCAAGCTCAGTGCCACCCTGTCCGGGTCCGACAAACGCATAGCGCATATGTGATCTGCGCTGGCGGGGCCTGCTGTTCACCTTGGGAGGCGCGTGCGCGGGCCGATGTGCCCTTAAATGGACACGAGTCAAGGGAAGAAACGAGTACTCGCTGCCCCGCCCGGGTAGGCGTTCGAGCACCTGTTCGTTGACGAGGGTCTCCAGCAGGTCTTGCGCTTCCCGGGTTGGACACTGCAGCCGGTCGGCAGCCCTCGTCAGCGTGAAGGGGACGGTTTCCTCGGCAAGTTCCTGCAGTGCCTGCCGCAGACGTGGGGCGAGCGACAGCAACACCGAATCGAGCCGGTCCCGGACGCGCACGTCACCGAGAGCGAGTTCCGGCAGTCGGCGCTCCTCATTGCTCAGGTGCTCCGCAAAGCTGGCTATTTCCCAGCTCGGCCTCGCAGCCAGACGCAGTCCGGCGATGCGCACCGCCAAGGGCAGATCACCGCAGAGTAGTGCCAGCCGGTTCGCGGCTTCGCGTTCCTGCAACACCCTGGCCTCACCGATGAGATTGGCCAGTAGTTCCAGCGACTGGCGCCTTCGGAGGGTCGGGATTCTGATGTGGCGGACTCCGTCCCCCAGAACTGACAACGGGGTTCGGCTCGTGACCAGGAGCGCGCTCGTCGTCCCGGAAGGCAGCAGCGGGCGAATGGACTGCTCGTCGGTCACATTGTCGAGGACCACCAGGACACGGCGCTTCCGGAGGAGAGCCTGGTACATCTCCACACGCTCGCTGCCACCGATCGGGACCGCACGCGCCGGGACGCCCATCGTCCTCAAGAAACTGTCAAGCAGAACGTGGATCTCCTCCGGGCTCCCCGATGCCATCTCCGCCCGGAAGACACCGTCGCGGAAGTGCAGCCGCAGGAAACTCACCGCCCGTGTAGCGGTAGCAGACTTCCCCGCACCGGCCGGCCCGTAGAGAGCAACGACGGACGCGGACGACGCCTCGGGCCCGCCTGCTCCCCCGCTACGTGACAGGCACTCCACTGTTCGATGCAACTCGGGGCGGTCCACAAAGGTACCGGCTGCATAAGGAAGCCGAGATATGTCCGCGAGCGTCAGATCGGGCACCGGCGGTGCTGTAACACCGGGATCGCTGTCGGCGCCCAGTATGGAATCCTGCGCTTCGCGGAGCTGGGCTCCCGCTCCAATACCACTCTGCCTGCGCAGCCTCATGTCGATCGTAGTGAACAGCTCAAGCGCCTCCGCTCGCTGACCTGCTCCTGCAAGTGCCGTGATGAGACTGGCGTGGAGTCCCTCATGTAAAGGGCTGCCCAGTGCGACTGGGCCTATCTTGTCTATGACTTCCCCGTACTCCTCCAGCGAAATTCCGAGCTCGGCAAAACGCAAGGCGGAGCCGATCCGCTGAGCGGAGGAATTAATGGCCACCGGATGAGAACATAAACTCGGCGACGCCCCCTCGAGTACATTCCCCCGCCACAGCGACAACATGTCACCCAGCAGGGAAAATTCCCTCATTCCGTCGTTGGCGTTCCGAGCCTGCTGCGCCTTCGCGCTCAAACTCCGAAACCCGAGCAGATCCAGCTGGTCATCGTTGATCTGAAGCTCGTACCCAGAGGCCCGGCGCAGTAGCGCCATGCCACCGTCCTGGGCGGAGTCATGAGCCTTCAGAATCAACCGTATTCGGTACACATATGTGTGGACCAGCTGATCGAAGGAGTCCGGTATGTCGTCGCCCCACAGGAAATTGACGATCTCGTCGCGCTCGGCCGTTTCATTGGCGCGTAGTGCGAGCAGACCCAGCAGCGCCTGTTGCTTTGGGGTTCCCAGCGGGATTCTGGCCTGACCACGGAAAGCGGAGAGGCTGCCCAGAACACGAAGAACCAGAGGCTCGCCCTCCGCATGCGATTCGCTCCGCACAGGCATGGGGTCACTGGCCAGGTCAGGATGATCCGCCAGGCCGAGCACCTCCATCAGCCCCCGTAGCGAACTCTTTCTCGGCGAGCGGACTCTGCCCTGCTCGATCTCGCGGAGCGCTCTGAGACTGATTCCGGCTCTGTGCGCCACGACGCGCTGACTGAGCCCACTTTCGTTCCGTGCGTTCCTGATGATGGCGCCGACATCGCTGCCGGGAGTCGGCATGCTCTGTAACGACACTATTGCTGAGTCCTTTCATAGAATTTTCAACTACAGGATCCGCGTCCACCCACCGAACCGCTGTGGGCAGGCTTGACTGCACCAGAAATTGAGCGCCTCCCGGTAACCGATGCTCACCGAGCGTGATCGCATCGTGCGGATGGCGCAGCCGGGTCGGGCAGCCTCAAGTGCGGGCAGGCGTAAGGCCCCCGGCAGGAGTGATCTCGCGAAAGCAAGATCCAGCGGAGAGGCCTGACGTACCTGAACGAAAGCCGGACAGCCCTGATGACAGGAGCGCCGGCCTGGACGCCGCGCCGAAGCGGGCCGAGGCGGCCGACTCGACCATCTCAACCTGGATGGACCTCGGCTACGAGAACGTGGGAGACGGCTTCCGCTGTCCGGTCAGGAACACGTAAGCAGGGAAATCATCGATACAGGCATTCAACAAGGTCATCCGCGGTCTCCCCTGGCTGCGAGCGCGCGAATTTACTATCCAGAGCCACGCTCAAGCCCCGCCGGGGTTTGGTCTCAACCTCAGCCACATACCTGAACGATCACGCAGCCACGACGGCTCGGCGAGAAAGGCTCATCCCCTCGGCCTGCCACGACGTCAACGGCGACACAGGGCCCTCACGGGCGCTGCACTGAATACCACTCGGAGGGGGTTCTGATCAGCTTCTCCGCCGTTTCGAGGCGGGCGTATCCTGCTGGTGCGAAACGATCTTCGAAAGGCTTGCCCTGGAAAGCAACCAGCTGCGTGCCGTTTGAGTGCCCGGACTCATCTCGGACATCCTCGGATAACACGGAGCAAACTGGAGCCGGGTGGTCCCTGTGACGCATGCATACTCCCGTGAGCTTGTGCGTGCAGTCGTCAGACAATTCGCATCCGACAATCTGGATACTGCTATGTTCAGTTCCCCTCTGTCAATGATCTTTTCGGCGGGTGCGGCGCCCAGGCCCCGCGGCTGGTTCGCTCCGATCGTGGAACAGCACAAGGATGCTCGGCGTGGAGGCAGGCGGGTCGTGAGCCACCCCGGATCGACTACGTGGCGGTCTTCCGAGCCCTCCCCTGCATGGTGGCGCTGCTCACCCCCGACCTGGTCCACGCCGACGCCGACGACGACTTCCCGAGGCCGGCCGGACGCACCCGCGAGCAGCTGCTGAGCCGCTACATCCTCGACGTCTTCTCCGAGACCCCAACGAACCGTCCGCGGCCGGCACGCGGGAGACCCAGGCGTCGATGCTCCGTGTCGCGGCACCGGCGAGCGCGACACCATGGCGCTGCTCCGCTACGACATCGAGGACTCGGCGCGGCCCGGCCACTGGACGGAGCACTACTGGAGCCCGGTCAACGCGCCCGCCTGTCCGCGTATCCCTGTGCATGTCGTGAGGAGTACGCATAGACGTGTCGTTCTGGCCGTACCGGGTCAGGCCACCTGCTCGTTCCCCTGAAGGGCGGCGAGGCGGTTGCGGAGCCGGTAGCCGGCGCCCGCCCCTCCACCCGTGCGGGCTGGACGTGTCCAGTCGGTCCCTGTCCTTCCTCGCCGCTCGCCTGCGAGAACACCGTCGTCGGATCACATGCCGCTGGCACCGGCTCCCGACTCCGCCGCAGACTCCGCTGATCGACCCCCCGGATCACGTCCCTCGTTCAGGCCCGGCTGTGGAGCCGCCAAGCCCTCGTCATGGGAATGATGGCGGAATCAAGGTCACGCGGAAGCTGGATCCAGCAAGGTGCCCGGTGTGCGTTCAGGGGGTGCGGGCCACGCGGACGGCGAGGGAGAGAAGCTTGTTTCCGTAGCCCCTCCGGCCCCCGCCTTCGGTGGTGTAGCTGGCATCTGGGTCCACCCGATGGCGCCGCTTCACCTCTACACCGCAGAGGGACGGGTTTGCGAGCGCCGCTTGACCGTAGACGGCGAGACCCACTACACACCCCTTCCCGTCAAAATAGCTGGAACGCCGAAAGTGGGAGAAGAGCCGCATCCATCACCGCCTCGTCATCCCCTGCTCCCGCGGCAACCGCGAATTGCGTATTCGCGTGGATGAAACCAAAGAGGACCGTGAAATCGATCCGTCCAGCAATAGCAGCGCTGCAACCGGGCCGAACACCTGAGAGTAACCACACGAGCGCGCCGCCGCCCACGGCGCCAACGCCGGCCCCCTGAGCTACATCGGCCACGCCTGGGTCAACAACTCCATCACCCGGGCCCTGGGCCAGAGGCCGTTCGATCTCGCTGCCTGACCCCATCCCCCCGGGCCTGGCGCCCGTCCCGGAGCCTTCCGCACCGAGGCCAACCCCCCGATCTGACCTACCACCCGCAGCCAAGACGACCAACCTTCCGGCCGTCGCAGCGCCAGCCGCTACACTATGGGTGGTTGCACAGCTGCAGGCCAGCCCTGCAACCACACCACTGTTGGGAACGTGTCCGACGCCCGCACCACTCGGGCACTAACTTCAGACACGTTTTCAGACAGATCCCCGCCTTCGTAGCTCAGGGGATAGAGCACCGCTCTCCTAAAGCGGGTGTCGCAGGTTCGAATCCTGCCGGGGGCACAACGCGTTACTGCTCTGACCTGGGGATTCTTCCCCAGGGAGGGCTTCTACTCGGCCTCGGACGCCTCGTCCGGGGCCGTTTGCGTGAGCGGTGCGTAAGCGGACGGAGAGTTGATCTCCGGAATTCCTCCCAACGGATCAGCATCATCCGGCACGGACTCCGGGCCGGGATGCTGCGCGTCGTCGGGCTCGGGCTCCGCTTCGGGTGCTGTGTTCTCGGAGGTGGCGCGGGCGCGTGGGACGAGCCGGGCTGCGGCCTCGGCGATCGCCAGGTCCGCTTCGGGGAGCAGGCTCGTGCAAGTGTCGGCCGTGATGATGATCGAGGAGTGGCCGAGCATCTCCTGGATGTCCTTCAGGTCGGCCCCGGCCGCGTGGGCTGAGTGAGGTCTCCCCCACCCCCCTCAATTCCCGCCGCACGGCCAGGAGTCGCTCGCCGCTGCGATACCGCCGGGTGACGTGGGACCGACAGTTGTGCCTACGCGTCGCCAGGGCGGCGTGGCGCGTGGTCGAGAAGGGTCTCGGCGGCTGCGCGGGCGTGCCGGCCGTAGTCGGGGTCGTTCAGGACCATGGCGCGGCTGACCGCGCCGTCGGCGAGGGTGACGAGTTGCTCGGCGAGCGCCTCCGGGTCGTCGATGCCGAGCTCGGCCACGAGACCGGTCACCAGGGTGAGCATGAGGATCTTCTGCTCGCGGGCGAAGGCGTGCACCCGGCTGGCGGGGTCCGGGTGCTCGGTTGCGGCGTGGATGAACGGGCAGCCATGCACGACACCGTCCGGCCACCGCTGCAGGGTGAACATCGCGAGAATCCTGTCCCTGGGCGGGACATCGGTGCGCGTCAGGGTCTCGAGCAGGGTGTAGCCCGATCCGAGGACGTGCTCGAGCTGTGCGAGGACCAGGTCCTCTTTCGCGGGGAAGTGCGCGTAGAGGGTCCGTTTGGAGACGGGGGCCTCGGCGGCGATGTCCTCCATCGTGGTCGCTGCGATGCCGCGCCGGGCGAACAGGCTGCTCGCGGCGGTCAGTACGCGTTCACGTCCACCTCGCCCGGCCCGGCGCACCGGTTCTGCGCTCATGCCCTCAAGTGTACGTCAGCGTTTACGTGGCGGACCGGGTCAGCTACAGTCACCTAAGTAAACGTGATCGTGTACTTAAGGAGTGACACCGATGACCATCGAGATCGCCGAGGCCGTGGGGCAGCTGATCCGGGAGCGGCGCGCCACGAGGGCGTTCCTGCCGGACCCCGTCCCGCCGAAGACCATCGAGACCGTCTTCGGCCTGGCCGGTTCTGCTCCGTCGAACGCCAACGCGCAGCCCTGGCAGGTCGAGGTGGTCAGTGGTACCGCGCGGGACAAGCTCGCCGACGCACTGGTGGCCGCCCACCAGGCCGGTCGGCGGACGCTGGACATCCCCTACGACGAGAGCATCTACTCGCCGGTCCACCAGCGCCGCCGAGCCGCTTTCGGCGCCGCGGTCTACAGCGCTCTCGGCATCGGCCGCGGTGACGAGGACCTGCGCACCGACTACGACCTCAAGAGCCTCAGCTTCTACGACGCACCGCACGTCGCGCTGCTGTACGCGCCGGAGTCGGCGAACCCGAGGCTGACCGCGGATGTCGGCATGTACGCGCAGACACTGCTGCTCGCCCTGGCGGCCCACGGCGTGGCGAGCTGTCCCCAGGGGGTGCTGAGCTTCTACAGCGAAACCATCCGCGACACGCTCGGCATCACCGGTGGGAAGCTGTTGCTGGGTATCTCGTTCGGTTACGCCGACCCCGACGCCCCGATCAACGCGGTCAACGTCGGTCGTGAGCCCATGCTGGAGACGACGCGCTTCCACCACTGACCGTCATGATCACTCCGTCTGCGCCCGGCCGGCATCGGGTTGCAGCAGCGGCCGGATCTCCTGGGCGCATGCGACGAGCGTCCGCACCACGGGCACATCCGTGCGAGCCGGAGTTGAGCAACGCCGGGTGGTGATCGATCTTTCGGGGCCGAGGCCTGTCGACCAGGCCGCACACCGGCCAGGTCGTGCTTCCGTGCGGGGCGCCACGCCCGCCATGCGCGACCTCCTCACGGCGCAGACCGGAGTCGGTCGCACGCGGCCGTCCGGGGGGATACCAACACGCCAGGGGACGACCTGGATACGTGCCCGGCAGGCATTTCCTGCCGGCCACGCATTCCATTCCGCTGACCGCGCAAGGAAACGATCATGACTTTTCCCACTGACCGGTCTGCCATCTGGTTCGTGACGGGTACCTCTCGCGGCCTGGGGCTGCACCTGGTCCGGCAACTGCTGGAGCGTGGCGACAGCGTCACGGCGACGACGCGTTCGTCCGGACGGCTGCTCGCGGCGCTCGGAGAGGGGTCGACACCTCGCGTCTTCTGCCGCCGCAGGCATCGACAAGACGATCTACAAGCGAAGGAACGTGCCGGATCTAGTCGCCGGTCGTGCCGTCAAGCATCTCGCGCAGGATGTCCAGGTGGCCGTTGTGGCGGGCCGTCTCCTCGGTGAGATGGAGGAGGATCCAGCGCAGGTCGACATGGAGGCCGTTGCGGATGGCTCGCTGGGCACGCTTGTCCAGGCCGTTCCCCGCGACCAGTTCGCGGTAGTGGGCGCTCTGTTCAGCGTATTCGTCGAGCAACTGCGTGAGGGGGAAGTCGACGGCGATACGCATCTCGCGGTCGGGGTCCTCCTCGGTCCAGGGGCCCCGGTCTTCCTCGCCGAGGAAGACCACTTGGAACCAGTAGTACTCGACCCAGCGGAGGTGGTTGATCACTCCGCTCATGGTCATCAACGGTGAGCCCGGCAGGAGCGCCTTGCGTGCGTTCTCCGCAGAGACGCCCTCGCACTTGGCGCGGGCGGTGTCACGTGCGTAGTCGAGGAACGTGGTGAGCTGGGTGCGCTCGTCCCACGCGGGCGGGGTGTCGTCGATTCTGGTCATCGCGCGAAGCGTCCCCGATGACTGCGACCGATGTCGAGGTATTTATCGGCGGACCCAACCTGTTCCGCCCGGCTCCCTGTCCGGCGGGCCGCTACAGCGATTCAGCGCCGGTGGGCCGCCCGGCCTGATCCTCCTGACAGTGCCCAGGCATCGTCGTCACGGGACGGCCGTCGCGGCTTGTTCTGGCTGACGGACTGGCGCGCCGTGGCCGAGGCCGGGTAGCGACGGCAGGCCCGAGAACGGTGGTGAGGGAGAGCCTGTGACGCCGGGCAGGGAGCGGAAGACGGCGCCTGCGAGAGGCTGGGCGGCGCGGTCGTGGTGGTCCAGGTCGAACCATGAGGTCGTGACATACAGGTCGCCTCCGTCGGCGCGCCCGACGGTGACGGAGGCGGAGTTGCTGCGGGGGTGTTGCTCGTCTCCGGCGAGCGTTCGAGAGTGCAGTTGATCACCAGGGCCCGCAGGTCGTCGTACCGGGCCGGTGGTACGTCGGTGGCGGCCGAGGTGCCCGTCACAGCACGGCACCCGGTCGAGCCGGCAGGACACGGCGCCGCGGCGTGCGGTGGCTCCCTGCGCGCGGGTCCGGACGTCGGGCCCCTTCCCGGTTCAGGCCATCCCGAACTTCTCGGCGTGCACCTGCCGCGCGGGCACCTGCAGGTCCCGCAGGCCGGAGAGCACGGCCCCGGTCATGGCGGGCGGGCCGCAGACGTACACGTCACGTTCGGTGATGTCGGGGACCAGGTGGCGCAGGCTGTCCGGGCCGAACGGCGGTGGAGTGCCGTGCTCGCCGGTCCGGCCGGTGAGCAGATGCAGGCGGCCGCCCCGTAGCGCGATCAGGTGGCGCACCTCGTTCAGCAGCACGGCGTCGGCCTCGCTGCGCACCCGGTACAGGACGACGACGTCGCCGGCCGCCTCCTCCAGCATGGCCCGCACGGGCGTGATCCCCACGCCGCCGGCGATCAGCAGGACGCCGGGCCGGGTCCGGTGCAACGAGGTGAAAGCCCCGTACGGTCCCTCGACGAAGGCACGGCTGCCGACCGGGACGTTCCGCAGGCCGGCGCTGGTGCTGCCCGCCGCCTTGGCGGTGAGGCGCAGCCCCTGCACACCCGGCGCCGCGGACAGGGAGAAGGGGTTGGCCAGCCACCAGTGGTTGTGCCCGGGGAACCGCCAGATGCAGAACTGGCCCGCCCGGGCGGGGAACTTGTCGAGGCGTCGGCCGGTGACGTACACGGAGACCACGTTGTCCGACTCCGGTACCACGACCGCCACCTGGAACCGATGGTAGGCGTTGCGCCACAGTGGTATGACGAGGCGTCCGGTCAGCAGGGCGCCGAAGGCGAACAGCCACAGGATCCACCAGTAGGCCGTGGCGAACGCGGAGGACGTGAACGTGGTGGTCTCCTGCAGCTGGTGGACGAACGCCAGCCCCAGGGCCACGTAGAGCAGCAGGTGCAGACCGTGCCAGACCTCGTACCGCAGCCGCCGCCGCAGGGGCCGGGTGGACATCGCGGCGATCACGACGATGACGGCCGCGGCGAGCATGCCCAGCAGGGAGGCCGGCACCCCGCTCAGCGCGACGAACGTCTTCCCCATGGACGTGTCGTCGAGTGTCGCGTAGCCGAGCACCACCAGCGTCGCGTGCGTGAGGACCGTCCAGAGCAGGGTGAAACCGACCCAGCGGTGCCACACCGTGAGCCGGTCCATCCCGATACGGCGGTCCAGCCACGGAATCCGGGCCACCAGCAGCAGTTGGAACAGCATCAGCAGGGCCGCGTGCAGTCCGAAGAACTTGGCGACGGTGAGCACCCCGTTCTTGCCCGAACCGGCACTGAGGAACAGCGCCTCGACGATCACCGCGTTGACGATGACGAAGGTCCACATCGCCCAGCGCGCCGCGTCCACCGGAAGCACGCTGCCTCTGCGCACCGCGTTACTCGCCGTCACCATGGTCGCTCACATCCCCCCGTGGCCGCGGCACGCGCGACCCGTATGCACAAACCCATGAAGATCGAGGGATTCATCCGGATACGCGCCTCGATCGGATAAGCATACGGAGGGTCGGCCCGATCCGTTCACGCCAGAACTGGCGAATCCGACGGTGGCGGGTCGGCGGGACGTCGGGGAATCGCGCCGTGGGCCCCGGAGCGGGGTGCTCCGGGGCCCACGGCGGTTCGTCGGGCGAGGGGCGGGCGCGCTCCGTCAGTTGTCGGAGTAGCTGAAGTCGCCCACGGTCCAGGCGCTGACGTCCTCGATCGCGACGCGGTACATCCCGCCCGTCGCGGGGACGCCCACCGTGCCCTGGAGGATCCGGGCGACGTGGAAGTGGAGGTGCGTGGGTGGTCCGTCGGTCTTCGCGGTGTTGTCGAAGACGGTGGAGAACTCGCTCAGCTGGGCGGAGTCGGTCAGTACCTCCGACACCCGCTGCCTCCACACGGCTTCGGGGGCCAGGCGACCGGTGATGACGGCACCACCGATGACCACGGTCAGGGACATCTGGGTGCTCTGCCCGGACTCCACGCGGGCGGCGATGTCAACGATCAGCTCGTCAGGCTTCGGCATGGGATCGGATTCTATGCACCGCGCCGACCCTGTGGGGGACGGGGCGGTGACGTCGCAGGGGGAGTGCGCAAAACGCAGGGCTGTTGGTCACGAACGCGCCTGTTCGCGCTCCTGGTCGAGTTCCTGCCGAGCGGTGTCGAGAAGTGCCTCGGCCTCGCGCCGCCGCCGGGCCGCCTCCTCCTGCGCGGCGGCCAGCGTTTCGGACGCCTCCGTACCGATCCGCTCGGCGGCGGCCTGCGCCGCCGCACGCATCCGGTCGGCGCTGTCCTGCGCCTCCGACGTCAGCCGCTCCGCCTCGGCGCGTAGCCGCGCGCTCTCCTCGGACGCCTCACTGCGGATTGCGGAGGCTTCGGCCCTCGCTCTGTTGAGCAGCTCCTCCGCGGCTTTCGCCGCCTCCTCGATCTGTGCCACGGCCTCCTTGCGGGCCTCCGTGCGGATCTTCTCGGCCTCGGCGGCCGCGTCGGCGCGCAAGCCCACGGCTTCGTCGCGCAGCCGGAGCGCCTCCCGCTGCAAGTCGAACGTCTTGGCGCGGTACTCCGCGGTGTCGTCCGCCGCCGTGTCATCAAGCCTCTGCATGCTGTGGTGTGCCTCCGCGCGCAGCCGCTCGGCCTCCTCCACGGCCTCCCTGCGGATCCGCTCGGCCTCGGCGCGAGCGGCGGCGACCAGTTCCTCGGCGTCCGTCCTGGTGAACTCGGCCTCTTTGGTGGCCTCGCTGACCAGCCGGGCCACCTGGGCCTTGGCGGTGCGGGTACGGGCCTCGTCGGCGGCGAGCGCCTTGGCGGCGGCCTCCTTCGCCTCGGCGAGCATCCGCTCCGCCTCCGCCATGCGCTGCTCGGCGGCCACCGTGAGTTCTCCGACCTGGCGGCGCGCCGTCTGCGACTCGGTGAGCGTGGACGTCCGCAGCCGCTCGGCGTGGTCGGTGGCCTCCTGCGCCTGCGCGGACGCCGCGTTCAGCAGCCGCTCGGCGTCCACGCGGGCCCGGCGCAGCGTCTGCTCCGCCTCGGCTCGCCATCTGTCGGTTTCCTCGCGCAGGGCGGTGCTGTGCCGTTCCGTCGATCGCCAGATCTGCCAGGCCCTCTCCAGGATGCGTCCGGCGAGCGGGTCGGTGTGGCCGAGCCGGACGATGTCCAGAGGGTTCTCCTCGGGCAGCGTGACCACGTGGTCGACCAGCAGGGTGCTCAGGGTGGCGTGTACGTCGGCGGCGTGCGCCGGGCGGTTCTCGGGCCGCTTCTCGAGCAGGCTCATGATGAGGTCGCTCAGGGAGCGGGGCAGGTCCGGGGAGCGGTCGGCGGGTGGCACCGGGGCCTTGTCCACCTGCATGCGGAGGATCGCCAGCGGGTTCCTGGCGGTGAAGGGGGGTTCGCCGGTCACCGCGTGGTAGAGGAGACAGCCGAGGGAGTAGAGGTCGCTGCGGTGATCCACCTCCCGGTCCCCCTCGGCCTGTTCCGGGGACATGTAGGGAGGGGAGCCGATCAGGGCTCCGGTGACGGTCAGTTCGTGGGTGCTCAGGGTGTCGCCGACGAACTTGGCCACGCCGAAGTCGAGGACCTTGATGGTGCCGTCGGGGGTGAGCAGGACGTTGGCGGGTTTGATGTCCCGGTGGATCACGCCCCGGCCGTGGGCGACGTGGAGGGCCTGGGTGATCTGCCGGGCCCATCCCACGGCGGCCGGCCAGGAGGGCGGGGCGTCCTCGTCCAGCCGCCGGCGGAGCGAGGCGCCGGGCACGCGCTCCATCACGACGTACAGGGTGCGGCGCCCGCCGAGGATCTCCTCGCCCCAGTCGTGCACGGTGACGATGTTCTGGTGGGAGAGCCGCGCCGCGAGCCGGACCTCGCGCTGGAACCTGGCCTGTGTCTCGCTCTCCTCCACGCGCAGGGCCTGGACGAGCTTGACGGCCACGGTGCGCCCCATGCGCTCGTCCTCGGCGGACCACACCTCGCCCATGCCGCCCGATCCGAGACGCTCGCTGATCCGGAACCGCTCGGCGAGCAGTACGCCCTGCACCCGTTGCCTCCATCACCGACCGTCGGCCACCGTGGAACGGGGGCCGGTCCGGTAAATCCTTACGTGGTCTTCTCCCGCGGCCGGGCGGTTCAGGAACCCGCCGAGTCGCCCGAGCTTCCGTAGGAGCCGCCCGCCAGCCGGCGCAGACGCCGGGACTCTTCCTCGATGCGGTGCCCGACGCCCTCGGCACCGGCCGTGCCGTCCAGACCGCTGTCCAGCAGCTGGGCGGCGAGTCCGGCGAAGTAGTGGGCCACGGTGAGGAGGTGGTCGTGCACGTCGACGGAGCCGGCATCCGTGAGAATGCCGTTCGCGTCGTCCCGTACCCGCTCCATCCGGTCGGTGATCTCGTTCCTGACGTCCTGCGCCAGTCCCACCGCACGGCCGGCCTGGCCGAGGACGGCGTGGCAGGAACGGGTGAGCTCACGTACGAGCTGGACGTCACGGGTGACCGCGGTGGTTCCCGGAGCGGCGGGGCTGAGGGCGCCCGTGACGATGCGGACGCCCGCCGAGGACGGCTCGTAGGGGCGCAGATCGACCGCGCTGGTGGCCCCGAGCGCCTCGCGGAAGCACGGGTGGACGACGAACTGCGTCTCGTGCGGCTGGACCGGGAGGTCGTCGCCGCCGGCGAACACCACGTCGTTCCCGCGCCGTACGCCGAGGAACCCCACCCCGTACAGGACGTCGATGACGCCGGCGGGGGTCAGCGCGTCGGCGTACGCGGGGAACAGCCGGTGCAGTGTCTCGGCGGCCGCGTCGAAGCGGGTGGTGAGGGCCGCCCTGGTCACCCGGTATCCGGTGTTCTGGAACAGCGGGAAGAGGCGCTTGAGGAAGGGGTGCGCGACCAGGTACTCCAGGGTGAGGTCGTTGAGCTTCCACGCGGAGAACTGGCGGCTCGCCTGGAGGACGTCCTCCTCCGTGATCCGATCCCGGCCGTTGATCAGCGAGGCCGTCTCCTGGCACAGGTTGAGGAACTGGATGGCGTCGCGGGGCCGCGGCAGACAGCGGCGGAACAGGAAGGACGCGGTCGCCTCGCCCCGTACGCGCTCGGGGAAGACCTCCCGCCACAGCTGCTCCTCGCCGAGGTCGGCGCCGGCGGAGGCGCGGGCGCGGGCCAGCGCCAGGTCGCGGAGGGACTGTTCCGTCCAGGCGATCCGCAGTTCGTCACCGTGGAACTTGTCGCCCTCCCCGAACGAGAGCGAGTCGTAGATGTCCGCGCGGAGGAACAGCAGCGGCCGCACCGACCGGGCGTAGAGGCCCGCGGCGTGCTTCGCGGCCAGCAGCAGTCCGATCACCAGCGAGTTGCTGTCGGGCTCCGCCGACCACACCTGCTCCAGCTGGTCCACCATCAGTAACAGGGGCCCGTGGGTGCCCTCGCATCCCAGGTCGGCCAGGGCGCGCACCACGCCCTGTTCGACCACGTCGAGCTGACGCAACGCCCGTGCGCCCTCGGACGGCGAGTGCGCCAGGTCCATGCCCGCCTTGACACCGAACGCCTCCAGGGAGAGCGATGTCTGCAGGCCCTTCGCGCCCTGTGCGAGCCGGTCCCCCAACCGTCCGGTGGACAGTTCGTCGTTCTGCTTCAGGAAGCGGGCGAGCGCCTTGACCGAGCCGGGCCTGCGGCCGTGTTCCTCCTTGGCGTGCGCCACCAGGTGGCGGGCCGTGTGCACGGCGAAGACGTACCGCCAGATCAGCGCCCTGGCCGAGTCCCCGGGCAGTCCCTGGAGGTCGAACCGCCGGATCTCGTCGCCCGCCGTCTCGTCCGGGGTGATGAGGACCTTTCCGTGCGAGTGCGTGGCCTCCGCGAGCACCTGCATGCAGATCGCGCTCTTGCCGGAGCCCTTCCGCCCGATGATCAGCATCTTGCGTCCGCCGACCGCCCCGCGGTACGCGGCCGTGGGCAGGAACGCCCCGCGCAGGAGCAGCCCGTCGGTCACGTCCCGTTCTGCGTCCTCGCGGCCGAAGTAGAGCTCCGCGAGAAGCGGCCCGTCAGCCATCCCGTCCCCCTGATGTCGTTCCGCCGATCGGCGCGGATCGCTGGAACTCACCGTATCCGTACGGGCGGCTTCAGGGCCGGGGAACGCGTGCCGATGCACCGTCAAAGAGCTGAGAAACAAACACTGTTCATGCTCGGCCTCGGGAGCGGCCGCTCGGCCCGCGAGGGGGCACCGGTGCTGCTGACCGGCTGGAAGCTGGGGCGCTGAGCGGCTCGGGCGGTGCTCGCGCCGGGGGCGCGGGCGCCGCCCGGAGCGGCGTCGGAGGCGAGGAGAGCGAACGGACTCGAGTTCATTTGGAGTGAATGAGAAGGAAGCCCCTTCATGGCCTCGCCGTGGATCACGCTAGCACTCAGCCCGGGATCACGTCGCGCAGGTTTTCGAGGGTGATGACCTGGGAGTCCGGGTGCAGTCCCTCGGGGCGTTCGAGACCGATGTACAGCACGGGCTCGTCCGGGACCCGCTCACCGTCCCACAGGTCCACGGCCGTGATGTCGCGGGGCATCAGGCCGATCAGGTATCCGATCGTCAGCTGCTCGCGCTCCACGAGAGCACGCACCAGCTTGGACACCGACACCTGGTTCTCCTCGACCCGGTTGGCCGTCGGGATGCCGTTCAGGTACAGGTGCAGCCACTTCGCACGCCACGTGCCGTCGTCCCCGCGCTGGAAGACCAGGGGCAGCGCCACCCGGCCCACCCCGCGCAGCTCCGACTTCATCCGCACCGTGCGCGGCTCGAACGGGCGGCCCGCCTGCTCGTCCTCGCGCAGCATGAACCCGAAGAACGACTCCTCGGCCTCCTCGAAGTTCTCGCCCGAGTAGATGTTGACCTGCGGCACGATGAACGTGCTGCGCACCCGGTCCAGGGAGAGGTTGATGAACTCCGACGCCCCGTCGGGCGCGTCGGTGATGTCGCCCGAGTGCTCGCCCCCCACGGCGGTGAGGGCCGTGTAGGAGAGCCAGGAGTCGGTGCTGTAGTCGCTGTGCAGGAGCAGGGCCGACAGGTCGTAGTCGGTGCGGTGCTCCGTCTGCTTCCAGTACACGAAGAAGCGCAGCAGTTCGCCGTCGACCTTCGAGACCGAACCCCGCGGGAGTACGCCGAGTCCCGCCGCCGTCGCCCTGCCGCTGAGCGGGAGCGCGACGTCGAGGACGTCGGGGTCGACCAGCAGCCGGTCCGGTGCCGGGAGCCGGCGGCGTATCTCGGCGTCGAGGGCGGCGTTCAGACGGTCCCGGTCGGCGGCCGGTACCGGGGGCCGGGCGTCCTGGGTCACCCAGGCGCGGCCCCGGCGGTTGACGAAGGTGCGGGGTTCGGCCGTCTCCCGCTCCCGGTTGCGGAAGTGCTCACGGGCCGAGAGGACGACCCGGCCGGAAACCTGGGGAGCGACCTCCGTCGCGGCGGCCACCACCAGGTTCCGCTCCTCCTGGTCGGCGGCGATGCGCAGCAGGACGTCCAGGGCGCGGAACAGCTTCCCGGGGGCGGACTTCAGCAGGGTCACCGCACCGGGGACGTCGAACGCGTCGAGCAGCTGCTCGACGCGGCTGTCGAAGGAGCGCGCCTCCTTCTCCCCCCGCGCGACGGCGAACACCTCGGCGGCGTGCGGCCGGTGCGGGTACTCGTGGGGGTGGAGACGCTCACCGAGCCGTTTGAAGGGCTCCCGGTGCGCGTGCACGTCGGCGAGCTTCGCCGGCTTCGCCGCGACCACAGCGTCGAGTCCCGCGAGCAGCGCCCGGCGCACCGGCCGCGACAGCGCCCGGAACCGGGTCGGCTCCTGGAGCGTCACGTCGCCGCCCGACAGGGCGCAGGCCAGACGCAGCACGTCGGTCACGGTGTCCAGCAGCAGGTCGGCACCGACGGCGAGACGGGCCTCGTTGACGACCGCCCGGTTCTCCCGGACGGGGATCGACTCCGGCTGGGGGCCCGTGGCGCATCGCTCGGCGAGGGTCCTGAGATCGCGCAGGTGGTCCTCGCCCAGAGGGGTCGTGCTGCCCGCCAGGGACAGGTACAGATCGGTGAGTTCGTCGTCCAGGTCCCGGCCGAGGTGCAGGACGGTCACCCGGTCGCCCGCCGAGGCGATCAGCTCGTCCTGCGCCGCGAGCATCTCCTCGTAGGTGTGCCGGTAACGGCCGTACGCGGGAAGGCTGAGCAGGTCCAGCACCCCGTGCGCCAGCTGCGTCAGCACGTTCTCGCGGGAGGTGTCGTCGCCGAGCGCCTGCGCCACACACCGCATCCAGAATTCCTCGGTGCCGGGCACGTTCGCCGGGAAGTCGATGAAGTACGCGTTGTGCCGGACGTGGTCGCCCACCATCTCGCTCACGGTGCGCAGCGTGCGCTCTGCGGTGTGCACGACCGTGGTCTCCGACAGGCCCGACAGCCGCTCCAGCAGCTCGGCCGAGAGCTTGAAGCCCACGGTCGTCAGCGCGGCGTCGAACTGTCGCGCGGCGGTGGCTCCTTCCCCGGCGGGTCCGTCGGGGAGGGGAAGGCGGTGGGTGTGCCGGATGACCAGCGAGTCGAGACGGTGCTCCATGCGGGGATGATCGCAGAGCTGTGCGAGCCGACGCACAGGAGTTTTCGTACGCCCTTTCGTGCCGTGATCCGGCTTCAGTGACCGGGAGTGGCCGTCAGCGCCTCGACCAGTTGGCGGGCGCGGGTGCGTTCCGTCAGGAGGAGTTCGACCAGAGGGCCGGTGCCCGGGTCGGTCGGCGAAGTGCCCGCTCGACGGGACGCGTTCGGGCTCGCGGCTTCGTCGAGGTACTGCTCGACGGGGCGGGGGTCGGGCGTCAGGGGGACCCGGTCACCGGTCAGTGCGCTGTGGACCGTGGCGTGGTCGAGGCCCATGCGGGCCAGCCGCTCGCTGCCGGCGTACCGGGTGTCGGGGGCCGGGGCGCCCTCCAGCAGCTCCGGCAGCAGGTGGACGGCGCCGAACGTGGCCGCGCCCTCCCGTTCCGCCCGTCGCATCGCCGCGGTCAGGGCCCGGGCCGCGGCGCCCGTCAGGCGTATGCCGCGGTCCCGTCGTCCCCCAGCACCTCCTGGGCGGCGACGTCGTTCTCGACGTCGTCGTCGCCGCCGGCCGCGGTCTTCCGGTCCGCCAGGTCCCGCAGTACGGCCCCCACCACGGTCCTGGTCGCCCCGGCGTTCGCGAGCGCCTCGCGCGCGGGCCCCTTGGCCGCGGTGATGGCGGCGAGCAGATGGTCGGTGCCGACGGCTTCCCCGCCGGTCGCCCCCGCGGCACCCCGGGCGGACCCCAGGATGCCCACGGTGTTCCAGTCGGGTTCCTTGATCGCTTCCATGCTGCCTTCCCTCGTGCCGCCGGTCCTGGCGCCCAGGTTCCCCCGGCCGGAACGGACGCCGCATCACCCCGGAGAAGGACCTCTTCTACTCCTGAAGTACCTGTATCTGCATGCGCGGGGTAAGAATTGAATCCGACGCGCGAACAGTTTCCTTGCGGCAGCGAACCGAGCGTAATTCCGCACACCACACACGGCAGCGCGGCGTGCTACTGTCGATGGAAGTTGCAGTTGTGGTTCCCGAAACTTCAAGAACTTCGGTCGGCTTCATGTCACCGGCGTTCTTGCGCATTTCCGGTTCTTTTCCGGACGGGGTGATCATCGCGGCGACACGGTGTCCGCACGGTGCGGATTCCGACGCACTGCCCCTAAGGAGAAATGACATGGCTACTGGAACCGTGAAGTGGTTCAACGCGGAAAAGGGCTTCGGCTTCATCGAGCAGGACGGTGGCGGCGCCGACGTGTTCGCCCACTACTCGAACATCGCCGCCCAGGGCTTCCGTGAGCTGCTCGAGGGCCAGAAGGTGTCCTTCGACATCGCGCAGGGCCAGAAGGGCCCGACGGCCGAGAACATCGTTCCCGCCTGACAGCCGTACCCAGGCGCACCGCGCGGCCGGGGCTCGCATCCTTTGGGGTGCGGGCCCCGGCCGCTCTTGTTCTCGGGCGGCTTTTCCACTCTTTCCCGTCCTGGGAATCGCACCCTGTCACACGTCTCTTCACCCGTCCCGATCAGGACGTCCGTCCCGCCTTTTTCCGGTCGCCCGGACCCGGCACACCACGGTCCGGAACGCTCTTGGGAGGACGGACCCCAAAATTATCGCGCCCGCAGTTCCTCGTTGATGCGCCGGGCCTCTTCGAGTTGGTCCTCGAGAATGATGATCCGGCAAGCCGCCTCGATGGAGGTTCCCTGGTCGACCAGCTCACGGGCGCGGGCCGCGATACGCAGCTGGTAGCGGGAGTAGCGGCGGTGGCCGCCCTCGGACCTCAGGGGCGTGATCAGCCGGGCCTCGCCGAGAGCCCTCAGGAAAGCGGGTGTCGTACCCAGCATCTCCGCGGCTCGCCCCATGGTGTACGCGGGGTAGTCGTCGTCGTCGATGCGGTCGAGCGGTGTGTCTGCGGTCATCTGCACCTCTGATGGGAATGCGTGGGCAATGCGTCGAGGGGCCTTGGTGCCGTACGGCACCAAGGCCCCGAGGGATTTGTAACACCATCCACCGGCTTACTGCACTGCCGGCCTTCTGTTTCCGCGTCCGCCCCGTGAAGTGGGCGGAGAGTGCGGGGATCGCGGATGCGTGACCGTGTGACCACCTTCCGTTCCGGGGCCTGCGGTACCCGGGCGGGCCGTTCCCGACCGGGCGATCCTGATGGCGTTCGCCTCCTTCTTCCTTCTGTTTCGCATCTCTTGATACTGCGGATCCTGCGTCCTGCCGACGGTCCTGGAGGGGACCGCCGGGCACGGCGGTCAGCGAGGGGACCCTCAACCTGCTCCGGCCCCGTCACTCCACCGCCGTGCCCACATGAGTTCTTCACGCGGGCAGTTCGTGTCTGCCACGCCTCACGGATGTTCCTGTCGACAGAAGAGACACTAACCCCTTCACGGCCGCATGTCTACATCGGCCGCTACAGGTTTTGCGCCGTGCGGGCGAACGGTTCTCCACCCTTACGCGTGAGTGAGGACGGCGATCCGGGACGTGCGTGCTGCCACGATGCCGGTATGCGGGCCGTCGTGGTCGGTGTGGACCAGGTCGGGCACACGGTGGTCAAGTCGCTCGCCGAGACGCACGAGTGCACGGTGATCGCTCGCGCTCGGGACGTTCGGCCTCGCCCTCGACGCGGAGGCGCGGACCGCCGGCACCGGTGTGCTCACGGCGCTCGGCGCCGCGGCGGCGTGCCTCGGCAACGTCGGCCCGGCGTTCGGCGAGCTCGGCCCGTACGGGTCGTACGCGCCGCTCGGGGGGCCGTCGAAGGTGATCCTCTCCGCTCTCATGTTCCTCGGCCGTATCGAGATCGTTCCCCTGGCCGTTCTGCTTCGCCGCGGCCACTGGCGCGCGTAGCCGGACCGGACGGGCCGCCTCCGGCGGCGGCGGGGAGGCTGAGGACCATGGTGAGGCCGCCACCGGGGGTGTCCTCGGCCTGCAGGGTGCTGCCCATGGCCTCGGCGAAACCGCGGGCGACCGCCAGGCCGAGGCCGACCCCGTCGCCCCGCGGGGCGTCGCCGTGCCGCTGGAACGGGAAGAAGATGCGCTCCTTGACCTCGTCGGGAACGCCGGGCCCCCGGTCCACCACACGCAGTTCCACCCGGTCGGCGAGCGTGCTGGCCGCGACCAGGACCGGCTCCTCGTCGGGGCTGTACTTCACGGCGTTCTCCACGACGTTGGCGACCACCCGCTCGAGCAGCCCCTTGTCCGTCGCCACCATGGGCAGGCTCTCGGGGATGTCCAGGACGACGGCGGATCCCGGTTCCGGGACCCCGCCCAGTGCGAGCGGAACGACCTCGTCCAGGTCCACCTCCCGGATCAGCGGCGTGACGGTCCGGGTCTGCAGGCGGGACATGTCGAGCAGGTTGCCGACCAGGTGGTCGAGGCGGTCGGCGCCTTCCTCGATCGCCTCCAGGAGCTCGGCCCGGTCCTCCTCCGACCACTCCACGTCGTCCGAGCGCAGCGACGACACGGACGCCTTGATCCCGGCGAGCGGGGTGCGCAGATCGTGGCTGACCGCGGCGAGCAGGGCGGTGCGGATGCGGTTGCCCTCGGCGAGTTCCCTGGCCCGGTCGGCCTGGGACTTCAGCCGCCTGCGGTCCAGGACGACGGCGGCCTGCGCCGCGAACGCGGCCAGGACACGGCGGTCGGAGGCGGGCAGCACCCGGCCGAAGAGCGCGAGCACCATGTCGTCGCCCACCGGCACGACCACGTCGGCGTCCTCGGGCCGTGCCACGGCGGACACCGCGCCGACGCCGCCGGCGCAGGTCCAGGGCGCCTTGTCGTGCTCCCGCTCCAGCAGGGCCGCGGAGTCCACGGCGAAGGTTCCGCGGACGCGTTCCAGCAGCTCCTCCAGACTGGTCTCGCCCCGCAGGACGTTCCCGGCGAGGAAGGACAGGGTCTCCGCCTCGGCGCGCAGCCGGGCCGCCTGGTCGGTACGGCGTGCCGCGAGGCCCACCACGGAGGCCACGGAGGCGGCGACCCCCACGAAGACCACGAGGGCGACGATGTTCTGGGGTGCGGCGATGGTGAAGGTCCGCACCGGCGGCGCGAAGTACCAGTTGATCAGCAGCGTCCCCACCACGGCGGAGGCGAGGGACGGGAGCATGCCGCCCAGCAGCGCCGCCGCCACCGTGAGGGCGAGGAACAGCAGCATGTCGTTGGCCAGGCCCACATCGGGCAGGGCGGTGCGCAGCAGCAGGGTCAGCAGGACGGGCCCGAGCACACCGACCAGCCAGCCGGCCGCGACACGGGACCGGCCCAGTTCCGCGCCCCGGGCGGCCGGCAGGCCGCGGCCCTTGCCCACCTCGTCGTGCGTGATGAGGTGGACGTCCAGGTCGGGCCCGGAGTCACGGGCCACGGTGGCGCCCACGCCGGGGCCGAGCACGTACTGCCAGCCCTTGCGCCGGGAGGCGCCGAGCACTATCTGGGTGGCGTTCACCCCGCGGGCGAACTCCAGCAGCGCGGTCGGGATGTCGTCGCCGACCACGTGGTGGAAGCTGCCGCCCAGGTCCTCCACCAGCGTGCGCTGGACGGCCAGTTCCCCGGGCGAGGCGGCGGTCAGTCCGTCGCTGCGGGCGACGTAGAGCGCGAGGACCTCGCCTCCGGCGCCCTTCTCGGCGAGGCGCACCGCCCGCCGTATCAGCGTCCGGCCCTCGGGTCCTCCGGTCAGGCCGACCACGATCCGCTCGCGCGAGCCCCAGATCGCGCGGACCCCGTGCTCACTGCGGTACTGCTGGAGGTGCTCGTCGACCCGGTCCGCCACCCAGAGCAGGGCCAGCTCGCGCAGGGCGGTGAGATTGCCGGGGCGGAAGTAGTTGGACAGGGCCGCGTCGACCTCGTCGGGCCGGTGGACGTTGCCGTGGGCGATCCGGCGGCGCAGCGCCTCGGGGGTCATGTCGACCAGCTCGACCTGTTCGGCCCGGCGCACCACCTCGTCCGGCACGGTCTCCTGCTGGCGCACGCCCGTGATGGACTCGACGACGTCGCCGAGCGACTCCAGGTGCTGGATGTCGACGGTGGAGATCACGTCGATCCCGGCCGCGAGCAGCTCCTCCACGTCCTGCCAGCGCTTGGTGTGGCGGGAGCCCGGGACGTTGGTGTGGGCGAGCTCGTCGACGAGGACGACCTCGGGGCGCCGGGCCAGCACCGCGTCCAGGTCCATCTCCGTGCGGAAGGCCCGCCGATGCTCGAGCCGTCTGCGCGGCACCTCCTCCAGGCCCTCCAGCAGCGCCCGGGTGCGGGGCCGGTCGTGGTGCTCCACGAAGCCGATCACGCAGTCGGTGCCACGTTCCACCCGCCGGTGCGCCTCGGACAGCATGGCGTAGGTCTTGCCGACGCCCGGTGCCGCGCCGAGGTGGATCCGGAGTGTGCCGCGTGTTGCCATGGTTTCGATTCTGCTCCCGTGGTGGAGCGGATCCCTCCGGACGTACGGAGGATGATGCGGGATTCAACCAGGTCAGGGCGGATCGTCGGGCCCCGTGCCGCTTCCGTAGGGTCGGCGGAATGAATGCGGATCACTCGACCCCCGACGCACTGCTGCGCGACGCGCATGCCCGGCTGCTCTCCGCGGACTCGATCACCCCTGAGCTCGCCGGCTCCATGCGCTACGCGCGCCAGGTGGCCGAGGGACTCGTCCTCGCCCGTGCCCACGAGACGGCGGTCCTGCACTCTTTCTACGGCGACTCGCACGTCGTCGGCAGCCAGGCCCTGTTCCCGTCCGCCGCGGTCCACCGGGTCACCGGCGGACCGTCGGCCTCCCGCGAAGCTCCATGCGACTGATCGTCCCGGCACTGCCGGTCTGCAGCAGCCCGCCCGGCCGCCGACAAGCGATGCGTTGACTCAATGAGCGGTGGAGGGGCTCTCGTCATAGGCGGGGATCTGCGACTGGATATTGAAGGTAACCGATCCGGCCTGGTCGAACCGCATGGTGAACTTCATGAAGTCGCCACCCCTGATCGTTTCGCGCACATCCCGCAGCACCAGGTGGGATGCGTTCGGCTCCAGCTCCACGAGCTGGTTCGCGGGCAGGTCCACACCGTCCGCGAGCGGTTTGCCGTCAGAGTCGACGATGTCCACCGAGGCTGCGTTCGGCGTGCTCGCCCCCACGAGCCTGTCAGTTTCGCCACCCTTGTTGTAGAGCCACACATATGCCGGAACATCGTCGCCGGCCTGCCACGGCTCACCCCGCGGTTCAGCCACATGCGCGTACCGGATCATGAGGTCGCCGACGCGGGCGTTCTGCCCTGGCGCGTCCCACTCCGGCAGAGAGAAGTCATCACCCCCGCATCCACCCGCGGTCACCGCGATCGCAAGAGCGGCCGCCGCGAAAGCGCGCCGACCTCCCCGCACGAAGACGGTTGTCATCGGGACTCCTCTCACCGGCTCATCGGTTCCACACTGAGTGCCCACACGAGTCGCGACAAACGGGACAGGCCCGACCGTGACAGCCCGACGGACTGGCCTGGGGTTCAGGGACAGGCACCGACACCGGGCGGTGCCGCGGGGATCCGGCTGTGGATCTCCGTGAGCAGGTGGTGCATCGACACGCGGAAGATCTCGGCCTGGTGATCGCCGCCGATGAAAGAGGTGTGCCCGAACACCTCGAGGACGACCAGGCCGTGCATGTGTCCCCACCCGCTCAGGAGCAGCATGGTCGCGGCGGGCGGCAGGGCTTCGGTGCCGTCGTCGTCCGCCGGCAGGAACTCCAGTCGGGTGCGGAGCGCGGGCGAGAGGGCGTGGGTGTCGGCCGCGGCGAGCTGCTCGGTGGTGAAGCCGCCGAACAGTTCGTGCCGGAAGAGCGCGCCCATCCTGCGCATGGCCCGGGTGGTGGGGCCCCCCGCGGGTGCCTCGTAGTCCCGCAGCGGCGTGCCGTACAGGAGCTGGAACCGTTCCGGGTGGTCGACGGCCCAGCGGCGGTAGCCCTCGGCCGCCGTGACGAAGCGCGGCACGGCCGACTCGCCGGCGACGGTGTCGACGGCGGTCTGCACGGCGTCGGCCATGTCGTCGTACGCCTTGGCGATGAGGACGGTGACGAGGGCGTCCCGGTTCGGGAAGTAGTGGTAGAGGGCCTGGACGGTCATGCCGAGGCTGCGGGCGACGGCGCGCAGGGACAGGGCTCCGGGTCCGTGCGCGTCGAGGTGGCGCTCGGCGGCGTCCACGATCTCCCGGGTGGCGACGGCCCGGCGCCGCTGTCGCAGGGAGAGCGGCGCGGCGGTCATGTGTACGTCTGCGGGCATGCGGCAGAGCCTACGACGCATCAGGCGACGGAATGTCACATTCCCTTGCATGGCGACAGAAACATCTGACAGTGTCAGAAAAATCTCCTGCTGCTCAAATATCTGCCGCCTGACTAGCGTCGCTCCCGGCGACGAAGCGTGCGGCACCGCACCCGCTCCGAAGGGACGAGGGCTCCGCGGAGCACTGCGCCGGCCCCTCTGTGCGCCCGGCGGACACGCGTCGCTCCCACCCACCCTTGTGGACGCAGAAGGAGATGTGACGTGTTCGAACGTTTGGCCGAATTGGCGATACGCCGGTCCCGGCTGGTACTCGTCGTGACCGTCGTGGCGGTGGCGCTCATGGGCGTGGTGGGCGCGGGCGCGTTCAGCAAGCTGCTCGGCGGCGGCTTCGACGATCCCGCTTCCCCGTCCACCCGGGCGGCGAAGGTCATCGACGAGAAGTTCGGCGGGGAGACGAACCTCGTCCTGCTGGTCCGCGCCTTTGACGGCCGTGTCGACGCACCCGCCGCGAGGCGGAGCGCGGAGGCGCTGGTCGCCGCGCTGAAGGAGGAGAAGGGACTCACCAACGTCGTCTCCTACTGGGAGACGGGCAGCCCCGGACTGCTGTCCCGGGACGGCGGCGAGGCCATGGTGCTGGCCCATGTGACGGGTGACGAGACGCAGCAGCGGAAGAACGCCACGGAACTGATCGACACCTACACCGGCACCCGCGAGGGCGGGCTCACCGTCCGGGCCGGGGGCGGCGCGGCCGTGGGCAGCGACCTGTCGACGCAGGTGGTCGACGATCTGATCCTGGCCGAGGCCATCGCCATACCGCTGACCCTGCTCCTGCTGCTGTTCGTGTTCGGCAGCCTGGTCGCGGCCCTGCTGCCGCTGGCCGTCGCCGTCATCGCCGTGCTCGGTTCGTTCGCCCAGCTCTCCCTCCTCGCCGAAGTCACCGACGTCGCCGACACCGCGACCAACCTCACCACGGCCCTGGGCCTCGGACTGGGCATCGACTACGCGCTGTTGATGGTCAGCCGCTTCCGCGAGCAGCTCGCGACGGGCGCGAGCGTGGACGACGCCGTGCGGCGCACGGTGAACACCGCGGGACGCACCGTCGCCTTCTCCGCCGCGACCGTGGCGGCGGCGCTCGGGGCGCTGCTGGTGTTCCCGCAGTACTTCCTCCGCTCCTTCGGCTTCGCCGGGGTCGGTGTCGTGGCCGTCGCGGCCCTCGGCACGCTGTTCGTGATGCCGGCCCTGCTCGTCGTGCTGGGTCACCGCGTCAACAGCGGCCGGCTTCCGTGGGTGAAGCGGGGGCGCGCCGACGCCCGGGCGCCGATGTGGGGGCGGCTGGCCCGCACCGTGATGCGGCGGCCGGCGCTGACCGCGCTGCCCGCGCTCGCCGTCCTGCTGCTGGCGGCGGCCCCACTGCTGGGCATCACCTTCGGCACCTCGGACGAACGCGTACTGCCCGAGGACGCCGGGAGCCGCCAGGTCGCCACGGCACTGCGGGAGAACTTCACCGGCCGCGACGACTCCGCGCTGCACATCGTCATCGACGAGGTCGTGGACAAGGGCCCGTTGGAGTCGTACGCGGCCGAACTGTCCCGGCTCACAGGGGTCCTGCGGGTCGAGACCAGCACGGGCACCTACGCCGAGGGGAACCCCACGGAAACCGGCGGCGCCCACCCGGCCCTCGGCCGGCCCGACGCCCAGCGGATCACCGTGGTGAGCACCCTGACGCCGAGGTCGGACGCGGCCCAGAACCTGGTCGAGGAGGTGAGGGAGGTCGCCCCGCCCGCGGGGACACAGCCCTTGGTGGGCGGAACCGACGCCCAGTTGGTCGACACCAGGGACTCCATCGGCGACCGGCTGCCCTTCGCCGTGGGCCTGATCGTCCTCACCACCTTCGTGCTGCTCTTCCTGTTCACCGGCAGTGTCGTGCAGCCTCTGCGGGCGCTGGTCCTCAACGTCGTCAGCCTGGCGGCCACCCTCGGCGTCATGACCTGGATCTTCCAGGACGGCAACCTCTCCTCCCTGCTCGGCTTCACGGCCCAGCCGATGGAGATGTCGATGACGGTGCTGATGTTCTGCATCGCCTTCGGCCTGTCGATGGACTACGAGGTGTTCGTGACCAGCCGCATCAAGGAACTCCACGACCTGGGCCAGGACAACGTGTCCGCGGTGGCCGACGGGCTCGGGCACACCGGACGCATCGTCAGCGCGGCGGCCTTCCTGCTCGCGGTGAGCTTCTTCGCCTTCGGCACCGCGGAGATCAGCTTCATGCAGATGTTCGGCCTGGGCAGCGGGCTTGCCATCCTCATCGACGCTCTCGCGGTACGCGGTGTGCTCGTCCCCGCCGCGATGCGCCTGCTGGGCCGCCGGGCCTGGTACGCGCCGCCGTTCCTGCGCCGGTTCCACGCCCGGTTCGGGCTCGGTGAAGGAGGACCGGCGGTGGCGCCGGTGCCGGCGACGCAACCGCCGTACGTGAAGGACACGACGGCAGTCTGACGGTCACGGGCGCGCTGTCCCGGACAGGGCGGTGGCACGGCTCCGACCTGCCCGGACAGCCCGGCGCTGTCCGGGACAGCCGGCCGGTGTTGATCCCGCCGGCCGGTGTCGGGAGTCTTGGTGACGGCCGGCCGGGCAAGGGGCCGTGGCGACGGGGGAGTTCACGGTCCCGAGCCCGCGTCCGGTGCGCAGGCCGCAGGCGTCGCCCGTCCGTACCGGGTACGGCGGCGCCCTCCGACGTCGAGAGGGACCACCGTGACCATCCGCAAGCGCCTCGCCTACGGCACCCTGGCCGCCTCGCTGCTCGCCGGGGTGGTCACCCTCGCCCCGGCCGCCCAGGCCGGCGAGGAACGGGCCGCCTCCTGCTACGGGAGCGCGAAGAACTACTCCAAGGCGGCCGGGATCGCCGACGTCCCGGCCGGCCGGTTGTTCGTGACGTCGGGCAACTGCGCCGACATCAACATCAAGCCCAGGACCAACCGTTACGTCATGGTGTGCTTCGAAACGGCCTCCGGTGGCAGCGACTGCCCCTCGGGCTACACGCTCGCCCGGGGCGGTGAGTGGAACGTGATCGAGTACGGCGTCCCCGACGGCACACAGTTCTACTTCCACTTCCGCTCGGACGCCCTGTCCAACGGAAGCTGGGCCGCCTGACCCGCGCGGGACGCCCGTGGCATGGCGGATTTCGCCGTTGCTCTCCGTGCAACGACCGCCGCAAGATGGCGTCCATGGGGAACCTGCGTGAGCTGTCTCCTTACGCGGCACGGGACGCCGCCGGTTTCGTCGAGTCGATGAAACAGCTCAAGAAGCTGTCGGGGCTGACGTACCGCGAGCTGGAGGAGCAGGCCGCCCGCAACGGCGAGGTGCTCGCGCGCAGCACGCTGGCCGACGTCCTCAGGCGCCCCGGGCTGCCGCGGCCCGAGGTCCTGGCGGCGTTCGTACGCGCCTGCGGGGACGGGGAGCGGGTCGACGCCTGGCTGGAGGCGAGGGAGCGGATCGCCGCGGCGGGGCCGCGGCCGGTTCCCGCCGAACCCGCGGACCCGCCCCCGGACTCGCCGCCGGACTCGCCCTCGCCCTCGCCGGAGGAGCCCGCGCCACAACGGCGCGACCACCGGCTCCTGACGGTGATCGCGTCCGCGCTCGCGCTTCCGCTGCTCGCCGTCGGCGTGTGGGGTCTGCTGCCCGACGGTCCGGGGACCGACACGGAGCGGACCCCCACCGACGGCTGGGTCACCATCCGCCCCGCCGGCGAGACCGACCTGTGCCTCACCGACGGACGGGACCGGGCCGGCGCCTACGGCAGCGCCGTGGCCGTGCACCTCCCGTGTGCGCAGGCTCCGGTGCCGCGCACCTACCTCGAACCGGCCGGTGAGGGCCGGTACCGCGTCCAGTGGCACCACCCGGAGATGGGCAAGGGCTGTCTGACCGTCATGGACGGTGGGCCTGTCAAGGGCATGATCGAGCCGCGCGACGACTGCACCGGGGCGACCCTGTTCCGTGTGGAGCCCGCCCCGGACGGCTCCGGCTTCCGGTTCCGTACGGAGCGGCACGGCCAGTGCGTCGGCACCGCCGGCCGCGACGCGGCCGAGGGTGTCGAAGCCGTCCAGGAACCCTGCGCGGACACCCGCGACCAGTACTTCGTCGTACGGGGGGACTGAGCGACGGAGCCGCGGCGCCCGTCATACGGACGTGGCGCGCAGCCGGTCCGGTTCGTCGCCGATCGCCGCCCGCAGTGGGTCGTGCCGCGGGCCGGGACGGTGGCGCTCGTCGCTGCACCGGTCACGCGGGTACAGCCAGACCGGGTGGCCCACCAGGCCGGCAGGCTCCCAGTCGAAGCGCGGCCGGACGTGCGCGTGCAGAAACGGGTCCGTGGTGCCCAGGATCTCGAGGTTGACCCGCCGGAAGGCGGGGTCCAGCCGTCGGCAGGCCCGCTCGACCGCCTCGCCGAGCAGGTCCACGTCGGCCAGGAACGACAGCCGCTTCGCTCTCGGCAGCTCCGACAGCCGCCGCGCCCCTGGATCGTCCGCGAGGAGAACCGAGTATCCGGGCAGGAACTGGACGTCCCCGATCACCGCGAACCCCGCCGTCAGCCGCCGCATCACCGTGGGGTTCTCCCCGCCGGTGCGGCCCCGATCCGGTCCGCCCGCCAGTCGTCGCTCCTGCGCGGACGCCACCGGCGGCGATAATCGGCGTATGACCTCACCCCCGGTCGGCGTGGATGCGGACGCCGTGCGTGGGCGGCTGGCGGGTGACGTGCTGGCCGTCGGGGCGCCGTACGCCCTGGTGCTGGCCGGTGGGGACGCCGTGCGGGCGCACGGGCTGGTGGCGGCCCGGATCAGCCGCGGGATGGACCTGGCCACCGAGCATCCCGCGGACATGGCGGAGATCGCCGGCGGTGTGCGGGCGGGGCTGGAGCGGCGGGGGTGGGCGGTCGAGGAGCCGCTCGTCGATCCGCTGGCGGCACGGCTGGTCGTCGGGGACCCCGCGTCGGGGGCTCGGTGGCAGGTGGATCTCCGCAAGGAGGTGCTGTGGCGGCCGGCGGTGGAGACGGAGGCCGGTCCGGCGCTCTCCCTGGAGGATCTGACCGGTACGACCGTACGCGCGCTCGCGGACCGGGGCCTGCCCCGTGACCTCGTCGACGTCCACGCGGTGGCGGACCGGTGGAGCCCTCCGGAGCTGGAGGAGCTCGGCCGGCGGCACGCGCCCGACACCTTCGACCTCGCCGAGCTCCAGTCCCGCCTGACCGGCACGGAATGGCTCGACGACGGCGGGTTCCGCGCCCACGGCCTGGACGCCCCGGCGATCGAGGACCTCCGCCGCTGGGCCCAGACGTGGGCGGACGACATCGCGGAGCGGCTGCTGGAGGGGGAGGCTCCGGAGGAGGACCGGTAGGAGCGGTGGGGGTGGCTCACGCCGGACGGCGTCCCGGCGCGGTGGCGGCGAGGAGCAGCGTCACCGCGGACGACGCCAGGGCCAGGGTGGTCATCGCGGCCGGGGGCGAGGTGAGCTCGGCGAGGCCGCCGGCCAGGGCCGCGCCGGTGCCCTGCATCGTGAGCATGCCGGAGGAGTGCAGGCCGAGGGCGTGGCCGGAGAGCTCCGGCGGGGTGAGGCTCATCAGGCGCTCCTGCTGCACCAGGCTCGCCCCGAAGCCGGCGGAGGCCACGGCGGCCAGGGCGGCGGCCACGGGCAGGGGCGGGTGGAGGACGAAGAGCAGGTACGGCGTGGCGAGGAGCAGCAGGAGCGGGGTGGCCAGCCGTCGGCGGCGGCCGGGCGGGATCAGCCGGCCCACCGCCACGTCACCGGCGAGCATGCCCACGGCCGCGCAGGCGAAGAGGGTGCCGGCGGCGTCGGGGGCGTAGGACACGTAGAGGGACTCGCAGCCGACGACCAGGCCGTTGGGGATCCACAGGCCGAGGTAGACATGGCGGCGGGGCGGGGACGACCAGAGCCGGGCATTGGCCGCCCAGGTGGCCCGTACGGAGGGCCGGCCGGCGGCGCGCGGCGGGCGGCGGGTCAGGCCGAGGCGGGCGACGAGCGCCGCCGTGAGGTACAGGGCCGCCGCCGCCAGCAGCGTCGGGCGCGGGGAGAGGAGTGCGACCAGGACTCCGCCCGTCGCGAAGCCGGTGATCTGCAGCACGCCGTTCATCATGTTGAAGGCCGAGCGGCCCAGGAGATAGCCGTCCCCGGGGAGGATCTCGTTCAGCAGGCCCCAGCCGACTCCCCCACCCACCGATGCCACCAGCCCGGTGAGGAGGAGGATCGCGAACACCGCGGTGACGGGCAGACCGGGCAGGGCGAGCGCGGCGGTGGCGGCGGCGAAGGCGAGCGCCGTGCCGGTCATGGTGGCCCGGGGCGGGAGGCGGTCGGCGGCCGACATGAACAGCGTGGCGCCGAGGACGTGCGCGAGGGACGGGCCGAACATGCTCAGCGCGGACAGCAGGGGTGAGGCGGTCTCCCGGTGGACGAGGGTGGCCAGGGCCAGGCCGCTCGTCGTACGGGCCATGGTGTGAGCGGAGGCGGCGAGGAGGAGCGGGGTGAACTCGGGGGTGCGGAAGAGGTCCCGGTAGCTGCGCATGCGCGGAGTCTTTGGAGGGCGCGGGGGCGGTCGTTAATGTTTCGCGCCGGGGCGAAAGGTCGGGGAGGCGGACGGTCGTGGGCTGGTGGCAGATCAGTGCGGACACCCTCGCCGGGAGCCGGTTCGTGCTCTCGCCGCTCGCCGAGACCTTCGCGAGCCTGCGGCTGCTGCACGCGGCACGGGCCGCGCACCCCGGCGAGCGGGCGTGGCTCGACGCCCATCTACCCGCCTACCGGGCACGGCTGGCCGCCGATCCGGTGACCGCCCTGCTCGTGCCGTCCGCGCTCGGGACGGTGTGGATCGCGGACTTCCTGACCGTCACGCCGCGAGGTGACGAGAGCTTCGAGGAGGAGGTCGCGCGGGTGCGTACGGTGCCGCCCGCCGACGCCCGCGCGCAGCTGCGGGTCTCCCTGGGCGGCCCGCTCCCCGCCCCGCTGGACCGCGACGACCTGGCGGAACGCGCCGCGGACCTGCTCACCCACGTCTGGGAGGACGCCGTACGCCCCTCCTGGGCGCGGCGCCGGCGGGTCCTGGAGGCCGATGTGGTGGCCCGGGTGGCGCAGGTGGGCCGGGGCGGCTGGGCGACGGTGCTGGACGCGCTGCGGCCGGGGACACGCTGGCTCGGCGGCAACCGGCTCCAGGTCAACGCGCACGAGCTGCCGCCGCGTGAGATCTCCGGGGCCGAGCTGCTGTTCGTGCCGGTGACCGCGCAGCGGGTGGGCTGGGTGTCGTCGGAGGGGACGCGACGGTACGCGCTCGTGTACCCGTGCGCGGGCGCGCTGGCCGGCGACCGCGACCAGGGACGGGTGCCGGCGGGCCTGGGCGCGCTGCTCGGGACCGCGCGGGCGCGGGTGCTGCTGCTGCTCGGCTCCCCGATGAGCACCAGCCATCTCGTCGCGGTGACCGGGCAGGGGCTGGGCTCGGTCGGCCGGCATCTGCGGGTGCTGCTGGACGCGGGGCTCGTGGAGCGGTGCGGCAGGGCGGGCCGGTCGGTGCTGTACGTGCGGACGGCGGCCGGGGAGGTCCTCGCCGAGGCCGGGCCGGTCGGGGAAGGACCGTGGTCCGGGGCTAGGGTCGGCTCATGACGACTGAAGCGAACAACGGCACTTCTCCCCTCGACGTCGAGATCGGCGCCCTGAACGGCGGTCCGGCGGACCTCGCCCAGTACGCGGGCCGGGCCGTGCTCGTCGTGAACGTGGCCTCCAAGTGCGGGCTGACCCCGCAGTACGCCGGTCTTGAGCGGCTGCACGAGCAGTACGCGGAGCGGGGCTTCACCGTGCTCGGCGTGCCCTGCAACCAGTTCCTCGGTCAGGAGCCGGGCAGCGCGGAGGAGATCGCCGAGTTCTGTTCGGCGACGTACGGCGTGACCTTCCCGATGACCGAGAAGGTGGAGGTCAACGGGGAGGGCCGGCACGCGCTCTACGAGCGGCTGGTCGGTCACGCCGACGCCGAGGGGCACAGCGGGGACATCCGCTGGAACTTCGAGAAGTTCCTGATCGGGCGGGACGGCGAGGTCGTCGCCCGCTTCTCGCCGCAGACCGAGCCGGAGTCGGCGGAGCTCGTGGCGGCGGTGGAGAAGGCGATCGGCTGACCGTTGACCTTGCCCCTGGGGCAGGGACGAGCGTTCCTCCCGCCGGGCGGAAGAGCCGCCCGGTGACGGAGGATGGCGGCGTGGACGAGGAACTGCTCTCCATCGGGGCGTTCGCGGCGCGGGCCCGGCTGTCGGCCAAGGCGCTGCGGCTGTACGGCCGGCTGGGGCTGCTGGCCCCGGCGCGGGTCGACGAGGCCACCGGTTACCGCTTCTACCGGGCCGGTCAGATCGAACGGGCCCGGCTGGTGGCGCTGTTGCGCCAGCTGGACATGCCGCTCGCCCGGATCGCCGAGGTGCTCGACGCGGGCGACGGTACGGCGCGGGCCGAGCGGCTCGCCGCGTACTGGGCGGACGTCGAGGCACGGCACGCCGGGCAGCGGACGCTCGCCGAGTACCTCCGTGGACGGCTGTCGGGGAGGAGCTCCGAGATGTACGGGAAGTTCGTGGTCGACACGGTGGACGTGCCGGCGCAGGTGCTGATCACCGAGTCACGGCATGTGACGCCGGAGGAGCTGCCGGCGTGGATCGGGGCGTCGCTGGGCCGGCTGGTGGAGGCGGCCGGGGAGTGCGGCGGCGTGGCGGGGACTCCGTTCGTGGCGTACCACGCCGAGGTGTCCATGGAGAGCGACGGCCCCGCGGAGGCGTGCGTGCCGGTCGCCGACGAGGCGGCGGCACGCGCGTGGGCGGACGGGCCGGGCAGGGCCTTCGGGACGAAGGTGCGGGTGGAGCCGGCGCTGCGGCTGGCCCGCACCCGGATCACCAAGGCGCAGGTGGCGCATCCGCAGATCCTGGCCGCGTTCGAGGCGGTGGAGGCGTGGATGACGACGCAGGGGCTGACGCCGACGGGCCCCTGCCGGGAGGTGTACTTCGGGGACTGGCCTGCCGCGGGTCCCGACGACCCGGTGTGCGACGTGGCCTTCCCGGTGGGGCCGCCCGCCGGGGGCTGACCCGGCCGGACACCGGCCGAGCCCTCTCGGCTAGGACGGCGAACTGGTCGAGAGGGCCCTGTCGGTGGTGCCTGCGACGGTGCGGGGTCAGTCCTTGACCGAGGCCACGAAGGCGCTCCACGCGTCCGCGGGGAAGGCCAGCTTCGGACCCTCGGGAACCTTGGTGTCCCCGAGTTCCAGCGCCGCCTCGGTGGTCGACCTGACCATCACGCACGCGCCGTTGTTGTTGGTGTAGGAGGACGTCGTCCACGTTTCCGTGGTGCCCAGACGAATTGCCATGTTCGCTCCGTAGCCAGATGCTGAGTTGCTGTCACCGACCTGCGCATCCGGCGTGGACCGCAGAACGGATTTCGCCAACCCTCGCTGCTGGTTGGCGTGATCGACGCTACTCGTCACCCTCTTCTTCCGGAGCAGTCGTTCACTCGACCGGGTGGCATATTCCAGGTGGGACTTACCGCCCAACATCCTTGCGGTGTAGGGTTCCGCCCCACAACTGACCACGACTCAGCGTGCGTAGTCCTTCGCGAGGCGTTCCACCAGCTGACGGGACTGTTCCACGTTCAGCGACTGCGCCCGCAGATGCTCGTACATCACCGTGTACTTCTGCACGTCGTGCGGCTTCTCCAGGTACAGGTCGCTGGTGACGCCCTCGATGTACACCACGCTCGAATCGGCCGCGTCGGCGAACTCCAGGATCGAGTACTGGCCGTTGATGCCGGCGTGCGCGCCGACCTCGAACGGCAGCACCTGCACGGTGACGTGCGGCAGCTGGGACAGCTCCATGACGTGCTCGAGCTGTTCCCGCATGACCTGCCTGCTCCCCACGACCCGGTGCAGCGCCGCCTCGTCCAGCACGATCCACAGCCGCAGCGGGTCCTTGTCCGCGGTGATACGGCTCTGCCTGCGCAGCCGGACCTCGACCCGCTTGTCGTTCTCCTGCTCGGACGACTCCGGCGAACCGCCCTGCACGATCGCCTCCGCGTAAGCGCGGGTCTGCAACAGCCCGGTGATGATCTGGGGTTCGTAGACGCGCAGCGACTCCGCGTCCGTCTCCAGGCCGATGTAGACGCTGTACGGGATGTCGCCGAACGCGTGCCACCAGCCCTGCTGCCGGGAGTCCTTGGCCATCTGCATCAGCGACTCGACGATCCGCTGGTCCTCGACCTCGTACACCCCGCACAGGTCGCGCACATCGCGCTGGCTGATGCTGCGCCGGCCGTTCTCCAGGCGGCTGATCTTCGACTGCGACACCAGCAGCCGCTCCGCCACCTCCTCGGCCGTCATGCCCTTGAGCTCACGGAGCCTGCGCAGCTCCTGGCCGAGTCGGCGCCGCCTGACGGTGGGATTGACATTGGACGCCACGGGACGTGCACCTCCGGCTGCGTGCCTCGTACTTGCCACTTTGCGTGTCTGCTGATGAGCAGACTGCCACCAAGGTGCTTCCTACCGCTGGGAAACGGTGGATATACGACGGGTACACGCCACTTCAGGTACCGGTGGCGGGTGTTGGGGCCGGACGGGGGCGCGCCGAGCGGGGCGGAGAGAGCCCGTGTGTTCTCTCCGCCCCGCTCGGACAGCGGCTCCCGTGACCGGGTCCTGCGGTGCCGTGGATCCGTGGCGTGCCGTGCCGTTCGGCCCTGGGGGGACGTGACGGCTCAGTGGGCCACGGCGCGTGCCATGGATCCGCGGCGTGGTTGCGCC
Source organism: Streptomyces malachitofuscus (assembly GCF_055571035.1). Lineage (NCBI taxonomy): Bacteria > Bacillati > Actinomycetota > Actinomycetes > Kitasatosporales > Streptomycetaceae > Streptomyces > Streptomyces malachitofuscus. The sequence goes on from NZ_JBVIGA010000005.1 coordinate 113,681, forward strand.
GGAACGCCTCGGGCGGGTTCCGTCGCGCCCCTGCCGCCGGCGACCTGCCGGCCCGCCGGTGCGGAGCTGCGGCGCGGCTGGGCCGCCGCACCGTTCTGGACGTCCATCACGGCATGCGCGACGAGCCCGCCCATCGGGTCGTGCCGGATCAGATCCCGCAACCGGGAGCGCGAGGAGCGTCCCTCGTTCCCCGGGTACAGGTGCTTGCCGAGGCCCACCGCGTGCGCCAGTGCGGCGAGCGCCGCGGTCCGCGGGTCCGGCGGGACGCCGGTGCGGATCGCGGAGTCCAGCCGGGCCCTGATCTCCCGGCTGATCTCGGTGTCCGTCGCCTGGTAGCGAGTCGTCGGCAGCACCCCGCACATCTGTCCGGCCACGGCATGCACCATGCCGCACCGCTCCAGATGCGAGAGGTAGGTCTGGCGGAGCCCGAGACGCGGCCCGCCGATCCAGTGGACCGCCCGCACAGGAGCGCCGCGCCTCCGCAGCAACTCCAACGCGCAGTCCAGTGTTGGGTCTCCAGTCGGCCGTGGCACCACCACGGCGATACGATCCCCGTCTGGGGCTATCCGTCCGGCCAGCGCCAGCTCCACTAGCTGTGCTCCGGCCAGACCGAGGTCGAGCGACTGCGGCTGTGCAGTGGTACCCGTGGCCGGGTCCAGTGCCAGCAGCAGAAGCTCCTCCGGAAGTGTTCTGCGGCTCCTGCCCATCCATGCCTCCCCGCGTGGATGAATGACAGGGTGACCCCTCTCACATTGGTCTGTCGAGGGTGCGTGACCGGTTCGTAGTGGAACCGGTAGGTATGTCGTTCTCGTCTACCGCGTGGGGTAAGCCCGCACACAGGACACTGGTACATGGTTCGGACAGCGCGGTGGAGTGCTGTCGCGGGCGGGCGGTTCACGGTTCGGATGGCGCACGCGGTGCGTGCGGCGCATGGAGGAGGCATCGGTGGCGGGCGAGTCCCCCGACAGGTCGAAGCAGCGCGAGTCGTCGGCAGAACCGACGTCGGGGAGCGCGGGTCCGGTTCCCGGGAAGCGGGATCCCCGCTTGGCGGTGGCCCGCGAGGCCGAGCCCCCGGAGCCCCGCCGGCCCGCCGACACGGCCACCCGGGTGCTCTCGGTGCGCGCCGACGCGTCCTCCGCGGAGGAGGGCGAGCCCCACGGGGGTGACGCCCGGCTGCGCGAGGCGGTCGCCACGTGGGTCCGCTCGGCGGAGCCGGACGAGGACGACGCCGACGCGTCCTCCCCCGGGGCGGACGGGGCCTCCCCGAAGGCCGACGAGGACGCCGGCACGGACACCGCCTGTGACGACACCTCCACGGACACCGGCGGGAAGCCGGCCCCGGGTGACGCCTCCGCGGACACCGACACCGACCCGGCCCCCCGCGGCGCCTCCGACGCCAGGGAAGCCGGGGAAGAGGAAACCGCCGCCGACGGCGCGTCCCGCGCCGGGGAGGACGCCGAGGACGCCTCCAGCGCCCTCACGGACCCGCCCACGGGTGACACCGACGACGGCTCCGGCGAGGGGGCGCACGACTCGTCCGGGGCCGGGGCGTCCGCCGCCCCGGCGGGCGACGAGGACGGCCGCGCGGACGCAGCGGCGGACGCCGACACGGCCACCGCCTCCGACGACACCGAAACCGCCCGCGCGGACAGCCCCCCGGACGCCGATGACGCGGGCACCGCCCGCGCGGACGACGCCGAGGACACCGGTGCCGCGACCACCCGTCAGGACCACGCCCCGGACGCCGACGACACCCCCACCGCCCGCGCGGACGACGCCCCGGACACGGGCGACGCCCCCGTCGCCGGATCCGCGTCCGTGCCGGAGGACCGGCCCGAGGCCGAGGCCGACGCGGCCCCGGACGACGCCGAGGACACCGGTGCCGCGACCACCCGTCAGGACGACGCACCGGACGCCGGTGACGCGGGCACCGCGTCCGGGTCCGGCGGTGACGGCCAGGACGCCGGGGACGGCGACGCCCCGGCGCCGACCGGCGGCGACGCGGGCCCGTCCAAGGACGGCGACGGCGGCGGTTCGCCCCCCGCCGTCGATCACCCCACCGCCGTCTTCCGGACCCGGCAGCGTTCCGTCGACCAGCCCACCACCATGCTCAAGCTCGGTGACGCGGGCGCCCGGTCCGGGGAGCAGGGCGCCACGGAGAACGAGGCCGAGCGGACCAGCAAGTTCGTCGCGCTGAAGGGACTCGACGACCCGGCCGTGCGCAAGCCCCCGGGCGCCGTGCCGCCTCCGGCCGCCGAGGCCACCACCTCGCTCCCGCAGGTCGGGCCGGAGCGGACGACGCAGCAGCCCCTGCCGCCCAAGCCGCCGCTGGACCTGCTGGCCGAGCTCACCAACACGCCGCCGCCCCCGCAGACACCGCTGCGGACGGCCGTGCGACGGGTCAAGATCTGGACGCCGCTGGTCCTGCTGCTGGTGATCGCCTTCGCGATCGCGCAGAACGTCCGCCCGCTGCCCGCCCCTGCGCTGGAACTCACCGCCCGGGACAGCTACACCTTCGAGGGCGGCAAGCCCGAGATTCCGTGGCCGGCGGCCGGTCAGGCGGCGCTCGACGTGCAGGGGATCGGCACGTTCGGCTCGTCCGGCGAGCAGAAGCCCGTACCGATCGCCAGTGTCGCCAAGGTCATGACGGCGTACGTGATCCTGCGCGACCACCCGCTCAAGAGCGGCGCCGAGGGCCCGATGCTCAAGATCGACGAGCTCGCCGAGAAGCAGTCCGACGCCGGCCAGGAGTCGACCGTCGACGTCACCGCGGGCGACGAGATCTCCCAGCGGGAGGCGGTCGAGGCCATCCTGATCGCGTCCGCGAACAACGTGGCGCGGCTGCTGGCCCGCTGGGACGCGGGGTCCGAGAAGGCGTTCGTCGAGAAGATGAACAAGGCCGCGGCGGACCTCGGCATGACCAACACGACGTACACCGACCCCTCGGGTCTGAACGACACCACCGTGAGCACGGCCGTGGACCAGGTGAAGCTGGCCAGGGAAGCCATGAAGCAGCCCGCGTTCCGCGAGGTCGCCGCGATGATGTCGTACGACGACTACAAGGGCACCAATCACTCCAACTGGAACCAGTTGGTCGGCCACAACAACGTCGTCGGCATCAAGACCGGCACCACCACCTCCGCGCTCGGCAACCTCGTGTTCGCCGCGAAGAAGGACGTCGACGGGGAGACCCGCACCATCGTCGGCGCCGTCGTGCGCCAGCCCGCGGGCGGCAAGGACAACACCATCCTGTCCGCCGCCCTCACCGCAGGCGACGAGCTGATCCGTGCCGCGCAGGGTGCTCTGGAGGCGGCGACGATCATGAAGAAGGGGGAGGTCGTCGGGTACGTGGACGACGGTCTGGGCGGCCGTACGCCGGTGGTCGTCACCGAGGACGTCAAGGCCGTCGGCTGGGCGGGCCTGTCGGTGAAGCTGACGTTCGCCGCGGACGAGGTGCCGCACCGGGCGAAGGCCGGCACGAAGGTGGGCACGCTCACCGTGGGCGACGGCACCAGCAGTGCCGTCAAGGTCCCGGTCGCCCTCCAGGAGGACCTCGTGGAGCCCGGCTTCACGGACAAGCTGACCCGTATCGCCTGAGCGGGAAACGGCGCAGCGCACCCGCACCCCGCGGGCCCACGCCCACCCGGGCGACGGCCTGCGGGGTGCGTGCTAGCGTCACGAAACGGGCAGCAAAACGGACAAGGAACGGACACGGGGAGTGCCTTCAGGTGGCCACAGCGGAGCCGACACGCGCCGACGACGCCGATCCCGGTCCGGGACCCGGTCCGCGAATACCCGTGTCCGGAACACAGCGTCCCGCCGAGGATGCCGAGGACACCACCGGCGCCTCCGGCGACCCCGCCGGTTCCTCCGGTGACACCGCCGGTGACACCGCCGGCGCCCCGAAGGCCCCCATGGCCCCCATGGCGGCCGTCCTCGCCGTGCGCGCCCGCATGCTCCGGCACCCCGTGCTGTCCGTCACCGCTCTCGCCGGCCTGCTGCACATCGTCTGGTTCTTCACGTTCGCCAACAGCGGCGGCGATCTCGCGGCGCAGGACGCGTGGGCCGAGTTCGTCGGCCGGCACCCGGACTCCGCGTACAACCTCGCCTGGTACGGCGGGATGCACCCGGTGTCGTACAGCGTGGTGTCGCCTTATCTGATGTCCGTGCTCGGGGTGCGGACGACGATGATGATCGCGGGGACGGTGTCGGCCGGGCTGCTGACGCTGGTGCTCATGCGCAGCCGGGAGGTGCGCAACCCCCTGTGGGCCGCGCTCACCGGCGTGTTCGCGCTGCTGTGCAACGCCGCCTCGGGGCGGGTGACGTACGGGCTGGGCACGATGTTCGCGCTGGGCGCGGTCGCGGTCGTCTTCTGCTGGCCCCACCGATGGCGTTACAAGCGCTGGGCGAAGGCCCTGTGCGCGGCCCCGCTGGCGGCGCTGGCCACGATGGCCTCGCCGGTCGCGGGGCTGTTCGTGGGCCTGGTGGCGGTGGCGCTGTTCCTGCAGAAGCGCCGGCCGGGGGCGTGGGCGCTGGGCGTGGCGCCGAGCGCGGTGGTGGCGGTGTCGGCCTGGCTGTTCCCGTTCTCGGGGACGCAGCCGATGGGCATCGGCTCGGTGGTGCTGCCGCTGCTGTACTCCGTCCTGGTGTACCTGCTGGTGCCGGCCGAGTGGAGGACCGTACGGATCACGGCCGCCGTGTACGGGCTGGGGATCGTGCTGGTCTGGCTGATCAGTTCGCAGATCGGCTCGAACATGACGCGGCTGGCGATGCTGTTCGGCGGTGTGGTGCTGGTGGCGGCGCTGCCGTTCACGGTGCCGAAGTCCCGCAAGTGGTACGTGCTCGTCGTCGCCGTCGTCGGGTTCTTCGGCTGGATCGGCTTCAAGTCGGTCGACGACGTCGTGCACACCACTCCCCGTGCCTCCTGGGCGCGCGAATTGGCGCCGCTGGTGAACGAGCTCCAGGAGGTCGGCGCCGAGCGGGGCCGCGTGGAGGTCGTCCCGGCCCGCTCGCACCGCGAGGCGTCCGCCCTGGCCCCGTACGTCAATCTGGCCCGGGGCTGGAACCGGCAGGCCGACATGGAGCGCAACCCGCTCTTCTACGACGACACCCTCAACTCGGCGAACTACCGCGAGTGGCTGAAGCGCTGGGGCGTGCACTTCGTGGTGCTGCCGAAGGACGAGCCGGACGGTGACGGCGGCCAGCGGGAGCGGGAGCTGGTGCAGCGCGGGCTGCCCTATCTGACGCAGATCTGGGGCGACGCCAACTGGCAGCTGTTCGAGGTGGAGGCACCGACCCCGCTGGCGGAGCCGAACACCGTGGTGGAGCGGGCCGAGCAGGGCGAGTGGACGCTGCGGGTGGAGAAGGCGGGCCGGATCCTGATCCGGGTCCCCTACTCCCCGTGGCTCGGCCTCGTCGACGCCGAGGGCTCGGCGCTGGAGCCTCCGCGGGAGACGGAGGAGTCCGAGAACCGTCCGGAGGGTGAGCCGAGGACGTACGACAACGTCCACGGCTGTCTGATGGAGACGGAGGAGGACGCGAACGGCGACCAGTGGACGATGCTGCTCGCGCCGGAGCCCGGGACGTACCGCCTGGCGGCTCCGTACAAGTGGGGGCAGCGGGGCACGCCCTGCCCGCAGGAACTGCGCTGACCCGGTGACCCGACAGCGGTCGGACCGATCCGACACGCCTCTCGTAAGTTCGCCCACATGAACGTCATTCAGCCATACGAACGTTTTTGCCTGCTCTTGACTCGACGCTTTCTTGTCGTGCCCGCGCCACCCCGCCCACGATGAGCGGGCACTTCGCGGCCCTCCACGTCCCTACCCCGCTCAGGCGAAGTGCCAACCAGCTGAGTGGTGTTCACAAGGCGGACCCTGGAAAGGGGGGACATGAACGGTCTCGACTGGGCGGTTCTCATCGGCTACTTCGCCGTGATGGTCGCCATCGGTGTCTGGTCGCACAAACGGGTGGACAACGTCAGCGACTTCTTCACGGCCGGCGGCAAGATGCCCTGGTGGCTCTCCGGCATCTCCCACCACATGTCGGGCTACAGCGCGGTGATGTTCACCGGGTACGCGGGCATCGCCTACACCTACGGCGTCACGTCCTTCGTCACCTGGTCGTTCCCGATCGCCTTCGGCATCGCCATCGGCTCGAAGCTGTTCGCCCCGCGCATCAACCGGCTGCGCTCCCGGCTCCATGTGGCCTCACCGCTGGAGTACCTGAAGAACCGCTACGACCTGAAGACCCAGCAGGCGCTGGCCTGGTCCGGCATGCTGCTGAAGATCGTGGACGTGGGCGCGAAGTGGGCCGCGATCGCCACCCTGCTGTCGGTGTTCACCGGCGTCTCGCTCAACCAGGGCATCCTCATCACCGGCGTCGTCACGGCGATCTACTGCACCATCGGCGGCCTGTGGGCGGACGCGCTGACCGAACTCGGACAGTTCATCATCCAGCTGCTGGCCGGTGTCGCCATGTTCGTCGCGGTGGTCCTCGAGCTCGGCGACCACGGCGGCTTCTTCGGCGCGTGGGACGAGCCGGAGCTCCAGGGCCACGGCGAACCGCTGGTCGGACCGTACGGCACGGTCTTCCTGCTGGCGTTCCTCTTCATCAAGCTGTTCGAGTACAACGGCGGCATGCTCAACCAGGCCCAGCGCTACATGGCCACCCCCGACGCCCGCCAGGCGGAGCGCTCGGCCCGGCTGTCGGCGGTGCTGTGGCTGGTCTGGCCGGTGATCCTGTTCTTCCCGATGTGGATGTCGCCGCTGCTGGTGGAGTCCCAGAAGGCGGACGGCTCCGACTCCTACGCCCTGATGACCGAGCAGCTGCTGCCGCACGGGCTGCTGGGCCTGGTCATCGTCGGCTTCTTCTCCCACACGATGGCCATGTGCTCCTCGGACGCCAACGCCATCGCGGCGGTGTTCACCCGTGACGTGGCGCCGGTGCTGTCCGCGAAGGCGCGGATGTGGGGCGAGCGGTCCGGTCTGATCGCGGCCCGCGTGACGACGGTGGTGTTCCTCGGTCTGTCCATGGCGGTGGCGACGCAGGTCGACTCGCCGACCTTCAAGGACATCATCACGGTCGTCATCAAGTGGGTGGCCGGTCTGATGGGACCGATCGCGATCCCGATGATGCTGGGACTGCTGCGGCCGTTCCGGCGGTCCGGTCCGACGGCGGCGCTGACCAGCTGGGCGCTGGGGCTGGTGGCGTTCTGGCTGGTGAACTACCCGATCAACTGGGCGGTCGAGGGCGGGGTGCCGCTGGAGTACCAGGTCTCGATACCGCTGGCGGTCTCGCTGGTCCTGTACGTGGTGATCGGCTACGTGAAGCCGGAGGACACGCCCGGGCGGATGGCGATCATCGAGCGCGTCAACACGGACGACGACGGTGCTGCGGTGGCGCTGCCATCCACCGCGCCGGTGCGGGATCAGGCGTAGTTTCCGCCCCCGCCGCCCCTTCCCGTCCCGTCCACAAGGGGCGCTGCCCCTTCGACCCCGAACGCGCGGGTGGGTGGGTGGTGGCTCGCGCAGTTCCCCGCGCCCCTAAGGGGCGCGGGGAACTGCGCGAATGGGGGTCTGGGGGCGCAGCCCCCAGGGACGGGACGGGAAGGGGCGGCGGGGGCGAAGGAAACCCGGCTCAGGCGCCGCGCGGGTACCGCGTCAGCCACGCCGGCGAAGAACCCGCCGGACCGTGCAGCGCGGGTCCCTGGGTCATCTCCATCGCGAAGTCGTCGGCGAGCTCCAGGATCGTGGGGCGGCCCTCCAGCTCGGCCAGCCAGGCGGGCGGGAGGGCGGTCTCGCCGTGCAGGGCGCCGAGCAGCCCGCCGGTCAGCGCACCGGCCGCCGCGCTGGGCCCGTCGTGGTTCACCGCCAGGCACAGCCCGTGCCGTACGTCCTCCCCCACCAGCGCGCAGTACACCGCGGCGGCGACCAGCCCCTCGGCGGTGGCCTTCCCGACCAGCTCCGTCACCCGTTCCGAAGTGGGCATCCCCTGCCGTACGGCGCCCAGCGCGTGCTGGAGCGCGTCCGACACCGGCTGGTGACCCGGCCGCGCGGCCAGCAGGGCGAGCGTGCGCTGCACCGCCGTGTCCACGCTCTCGCCGCGGGCCAGCGCGTGCACGATCACGGCGTACGCGCCCGCCGCGAGGCAGGCGACCGGATGGCCGTGGGTCTGGGCCGCGCACTCCACCGCGAGCTGCGCGACGAGCTGCGGCTCCCAGCCGACGAGCAGCCCGAAGGGCGCGGACCGGGCGGCGGCCTCCGGCCCGGCCTCACCGGGGTTCTTCGGCGCGTCCGGCGTCCCCATGGTCTCGTCGCCGAGCCCGAGCAGCAGTGTGCGCGCGGGGTCCCGGCGGGCGTACAGCCATTCCTCGCGCGCCAGCCAGCCGTCCTCCTTGCGCCGTTCGTCCGGGCCCCAGTCCCGCTGGGTGGTGGCCCAGCGCAGATACGCCCGGTGCAGATCGGTCGGCGGGTGCCAGGCACCGGTGTCGCGCCGCACCTGGGCTCGGATCAGCCCGTCCACGGAGAACAGGGTGAGCTGGGTGTGGTGGGTGACGGCGCCGCGCCGGCCGTATGCGGAGGCGAGGTCGGTGACGCCCTCCGCGCCGTGCGCCTCACGGATCCCGTCGACCGCCATGCCGTCCACGGGCGCGCCCAGCGCGTCCCCGACGGCCACCCCGAGCAGTGTGCCGCGCACCCGGCTGCGGAAGTCCTGCTGCTCACGGCGCCCCCACACGGGCCCGGCCGTACCAGCCACCATGACCTCCCGGGCGCCGTCCGTACGTACAACGCCCAGCACTGTAATCGAACGAGGACGGTCGGTTCAGGGGGCGGATCGGTATGCGGAATGTGACCCGATTGATCGGAAGCGGTCGGTATCAGTGGGTCGAGGAGCATCAGAACCTGATTGGGCGCACGGACGCGCGGGCGCCGGTCGGCGCCCACTTATGAAGCGAATATTGCGAAGTTTTCGCTTCAGACCTACGGTGAGGGCATGCGACCGAAGCACAGGCCCGAGCAGATCACCGACCTGTCACGGTTGAGGGCGGTCATGAATCCACTGCGGATGCAGCTGTACCGGCTGCTGTACGCGGCGGGCACCGCGACCGCTTCTCAGCTCGCCGAGCATGTCGACGAGACGCCGTCGCTGGTCAGCTACCACTTGCGCAAGCTGGCCGAGCACGGGTTCGTGAGCCAGGCCAGCGGCCAGGGCTCCGACGGCCGTGAGCGGTGGTGGCAGGTGGCATCCGAGGAGGGCTGGGGCTTCCGCGACTCGGACTTCGCGGACACACCCGAGGGCGCCGCCGTCGTCGGCGCGGTGACCCGAGGGATCTTCGACACCCGAGTCGCCCAGTACCGCACGTATCTCGACCAGAAGTCCGCCTGGGGGAAGGCGTGGACCGATGCGTCCTTCAGCTCCGAGTGGCTGCTCGACCTCACCCCGGCCGAACTCGCCGAGATGAGCGATGAACTCGAGGCGCTGGCCCGGCGCTGGCGGGAGCGCGGCAGGGCCGCCAAGGCGGCCGACGACACCGAGGGCCGCGAGCACGTGTCCGTGCACCTCTACGGCTTTCCCTTCCGGCCCTGACCCGGCCGCATCCACGACGTACTGGAGCCCACGATGGCCACCACCTCGGAGACAGCCCTGCCCGGACCCGCCTCCACACCGGCCCACCGCGACGGCAATGTGCTGCGCTGGCTCACCGCCTACACCGTCTCCCTCATGGGCGACAGCGTGTACTTCGTCGCCCTGGCCTGGTCCGCCCAGAAGGCCGCCGGTCCTACCGAAGTCGGCCTCGTGATGGCCGCCGGGGCGGTACCACGAGCGCTGCTGATGCTCGGTGGGGGTGTGGTGGCCGACCGGTTCGACCCCCGCCGGGTGATTCTCGGCAGCGACGCGCTGCGCTGTCTCCTCATCCTGGCGGTGGCCGCCGGTATCGCGCTGACGGCTCCGGCCTTGTGGATCCTGGTCGCGGTGGCGCTCGTCTTCGGCGCCGTGGACGCGCTGTTCGTACCCGCTGTCGGTGCTCTCCCGCCCCGGATCACCGCCCCTGACCAGCTGGCCCGGGTCACCGGCATGCGTTCGCTGTCGATGCGTCTCGGCCAGATCGCGGGCCCGCCGATCGGCGGCCTGGCCATGGGACTGGGCGGACCCGCGGCCGCCTTCACCGTCGCCGGACTGCTCATCGCCCTGTCCCTGCCCCTGCTGCTGACGCTACGGATACGGCCCCTCGGGGCGCCCGACGCGGTACGGCCGGAGCCCGGCAGCGCGCGGCAGGACCTGCTCGACGGCCTGCGCTACATCCGCCGCCACCGCCTCATCGGCCCGCTCGTCGTCGCCGGCGCCGTCTGCGAACTCGGCCTCACCGGCACCCTCAACGTCGGCATGGTGCTCCTCAACGCCGAGCGCGGCTGGGGCCCGGCCGGCTACGGCTGGATCGTCGGCGGCTTCGGTGCCGGTGCTGCGGCCGGCGCCGCGCTGCTGGCGATCGCCGGCTGGCTGCCCCGGGCCGGCCTGATGATGGCGGGGACGCTGCTCGTGGCCTGCGCGGGTGCGGCCACGATCGCCCTGGTGCCTGCCCTGTGGCTCGCCGTGGTGCTGGCCGCGGTCATCGGACTGTGTGCGGGAGTCTTCGGCGGTCTGGACAACGCCCTCATCCAGACGGCGGCGGACCCGGCCTGTCTCGGCCGGGTCACCTCCGTCGTCATGCTCACCATGGTCGGTCTCGCCCCCCTCAGCTATCCGCTGGTCGGTGCCGCCATCGGAGCCTGGGGCGCCGCCCCGGTGTTCGTCGCGTGCGGGGTCTTCGGCGGCCTGGGCGGGGCCATCGCCTTGGCCTCCGACGCGGTACGGCACGCCGAACTGCCCCGGCAGCGGCCCAAGGACCGGCCCGTGATCGCGGCCGCCTGAACGAGATCCCCGACGGATACTGGCCGGATGGATGGATCACGGGCTTCTTGGGTCAACACCACGCACGACTGGCACGGCACCGTGGACGCGGACCATCTCCGCCGGATCCGCCGGAAGCCCGCGGAGTTCGCTCCGGGCGGGCCGGGACACCTTGTTCTGGAGGTCATTGCCTATGCCGCTGACGAGGCGGCGAGCCGGGGCGGCGGACGCTGCGTGATCACGTTGCACACCGACGGCTCCGTGTCGGTGAAGGACGACGGCCGGGGCACCGACACCCGGACCGACGAGCACGGCCGGGTGGTGAAGAAGCCCGTCATGGCCACGAAGGACCTTCGGTTCTTCGATCTCCCGGAGACGCAACGGCTACCGGACGGACATCCGCGTCGCGGCATGTCCGTCGTCGCGGCGCTGAGCGAGTGGCTGATCCATACCAACCGCCGCATCAACGGATCCTGGACCCAGCGCTATGAGCACGGCGTCCCGGTCACCGATCTGGAGCCCAGCGAGACCGACGGGACCACCGGGACCTGCGTCCGCTTCCTGCCGGACCGGGCCCTGCGCCCGGGATGGTCCTTGACCACGGACGATCTGGCGCGGTGGTCCGAGCACTGGCCCGACCTGACTGTCGTCCTCGACGATCGGCGCGACCGCGTGGAGCGGGCGGGCCCATGACCGAGGGGCGTCACGACGGAATGCGCCGGTTGTCGTTCCGACGCTCCTCGGCCCCCTGTCAGCCGTCACGGCGAACTCCGTCGAAGTTCCCCCGCACGCAGAGGACATCGGCCTGCTCACGGCCCAGCATCCACGCGTAGGGGCCGCGAAGGTCTGAGGCGCCCGGTTACTCGACCACCCGTACCGTCGTGCCCGCCGTGGCGAAGGTCCACAGGGCCTTGCCGTCGGCCTTGGACACGCGGATTCCGCCGGTTTTCGCGTCCGGGGCCGGGGGCGGGGGCGAGGAGCCGTCGACCGCGTTGGAGAAGGCCACGGAGATGCCGGACTTCGCGGCGAAGTAGACGATGTGCTCCACCGGGACGCCGTCGCTGCCCGTCGTGGCCTCGGTGCGGGTGCCGATCGCGTAGCTGCCGGGGTCCGGGGAGACGGTGCCCGGCCAGACCACGAAGGAGCGGCGGGGCGCGTCGCTGGCGTCGACCAGCCAGACGCGCTTCTGCCCGAGGGAGTAGACGATCCGGCGGCCGGTGCCCGAGTCCGCGGGGACCGCCGCCGGCTTCTTCTCCTCCGGCCCGGCGGACGGCTTGGCGTCCGCCGTGGCCGACGCGCTCGGCCGGCTGGTGGCCGCGGTGGGCTTCGTCCCCTGGTCCGCCTGGACGGCCAGCGCCGCCACCACGGCTATCGCCCCCGTGGTCAGCCCGGTCACCCAGGCCCACGAAGGAAGACGGGCAGACACCGGTACGCATCTCCTCAGCTACGGGTCCCGAACGCGCGTCGGATCATCCTACCGCCGGCGTCGCCGGGGCCCGTCTCAGTCCAGGACCGGCAACAGCTCCGGCAGATGGCCGTCCGAGGCCTCCGCGGCACGGCGGCGTTCCTCCGGGACCTCGCCGTACAGCGTGGTGCGCGGCCTCGCCGGGCGGCCCGCCGCCTCCGCCACCGCTATCAGGTCCCTGACCGACTTGTAGGAGCCGTAGGACGAGCCCGCCATGCGCGAGATCGTCTCCTCCATCAGCGTGCCGCCCAGATCGTTCGCCCCGGAGCGGAGCATCTCCGCCGCGCCCTCCGCGCCCAGTTTCACCCAGCTCGTCTGGATGTTGGGGATCCAGGGGTGCAGCAGCAGCCTCGCCATCGCCGTGACCGCGCGGTTGTCGCGGACCGTCGGGCCCGGGCGGGCGATCCCGGCCAGGTAGACGGGGGCGTTGGTGTGCACGAAGGGCAGGGTCACGAACTCCGTGAAGCCGCCCGTCCGCCGCTGGATGTCCGCCAGGGTCCGCAGATGGCCCAGCCAGTGGCGCGGCTGGTCGACATGGCCGTACATCATCGTGGACGAGGAGCGGATGCCCAGCTCGTGGGCCGTGGTCACCACCTCGATCCAGGTGGCCGCCGGCAGTTTGCCCTTGGTCAGGATCCAGCGGACCTCGTCGTCGAGGATCTCCGCCGCCGTGCCGGGGATGGTGTCGAGCCCGGCCTCCTTCGCGGCCGTCAGCCACTCCCGGATCGACAGGCCGGTGCGGCTCGCGCCGTTCACCACCTCCATCGGGGAGAAGGCGTGCACATGCATGCCGGGGACGCGTTCCTTGACCGCCTTGGCGATGTCGAAGTACGCCGTCCCGGGCAGGTCCGGGTGGATCCCGCCCTGCATGCAGACCTCCACCGCGCCCACGTCCCAGGCCTGCTGGGCGCGGTCGGCGACCTGGTCGAGCGAGAGCGTGTAGGCGTCGGCGTCCGTGCGGCGCTGGGCGAAGGCGCAGAAACGGCAGCCGGTGTAGCAGACGTTGGTGAAGTTGATGTTGCGGGTGACGATGTACGTCACGTCGTCGCCCACCGCCGACCTGCGCACGTCGTCCGCCACCCGGCACAGCGCGTCCAGCGCCGGACCGTCGGCGTGCAGCAGCGCGAGCGCCTCCGCGTCGGTCAGCCGCGTCGGGTCGTCGGCCGCCGTGCGCAGGGCCTCGCGCACATCGGTGTCGATGCGCTCGGGGACCATGCCGGGGGCGGCGGCCTCGCGCAGGGCGTCCCAGTCGCCGTACACCTCGTCGAAGTCGTCGCGGCGGTCGGCGGTGCGTCCCTCGGTGTCGATGGTGCGGTGCAGGTCGGTGCGGCCGGCCGCGGTGAACGCCTCGTCCGGCTCCTGCCAGGGCAGCCCCTCGACAAGCGCGTCCGGGCGCGCGAGTCCGGTCTCCGGATCGGCGAGGGCGGCCACGTGCGGGCGCAGCCGCGGGTCCAGCCAGGGCTCGCCGCGCCGGACGAACTCCGGGTAGACGCAGAGGCGTTCGCGCAGCTCGAACCCGGCCGCCCGGGACCGCTCGGCCAGTTCCTCGATCTGCGGCCACGGGCGCTCGGGGTTGACGTGGTCGATGGTGAGCGGGGAGACGCCGCCCCAGTCGTCGATGCCGGCCGCGATCAGCCGCTCGTACTCGGAGTCGACCAGGTTGGGCGGGGCCTGGAGGCAGGCGGACGGGCCGAGGACGTGCCGGGCCACGGCGACCGTGGCGACCAGCTCGTCCAGCTCCGCGTCCGGCATGCCGCGCATCGCGGTGTCCGGCTTGGCGCGGAAGTTCTGGATGATCAGTTCCTGGATGCCGTGGTGGGCGCGGGCGATCTTCCGCAGCGCGAAGAGGGACTCGGCCCGCTCCTCGTACGTCTCGCCGATGCCGATGAGGATGCCGGAGGTGAAGGGCACCGAGGAGCGGCCCGCGTCCTCCAGGACCCGGAGCCGCACGGCCGGCTCCTTGTCCGGGGAGCCGTGGTGGGGGCCGCCGGGCTCGGACCACAGGCGGGTCGCGGTGGTCTCCAGCATCATGCCCATCGACGGCGCGACCGGCTTCAGGCGCTGGAAGTCCGTCCAGGTCATGACGCCCGGGTTGAGGTGCGGGAGGAGGCCGGTCTCCTCCAGGATGCGGATCGAGATCGCGCGGACGTAGGCGATCGTGTCGTCGTAGCCGTGCGCGTCGAGCCACTCGCGCGCCTCGGGCCAGCGGTCCTCGGGCTTGTCGCCCAGGGTGATGAGGGCTTCCTTGCAACCGAGGGCGGCACCCTTGCGGGCGATGTCCAGCACCTCGTCCGGCGACATGAACATCCCGTGCCCGGCCCGGCGCAGCTTGCCGGGCACGGTGACGAACGTGCAGTAGTGGCACTTGTCCCGGCACAGCCGGGTCAGCGGGACGAAGACGCTCTTCGAGTAGGTGATGACCCCGGGCCGGCCGGCCGCCTCCAGGCCCGCGTCCCGGACCCGGGCGGCCGACGCGGAGAGGTCCCGCAGGTGCTCACCGCGCGCCTGGAGCAGCACCGCCGCCTCGGCGGCGTCCAGGGAGACGCCGTCCCGGGCGCGTCTGAGGGCGCGGCGCAGGGAGTTCTCGGTCGGGCCGCCGGTTCCGGTGGTCGCGGAAGTCGTCATCCTTTGAGCATACGTTCGGGATGATCAGGACCCCTGGCCGTCCACGAACGGCTGGACGGCGTCCAGCGCCCGCAGCACCTCCGCCTCCCCCTCCGGGGGCAGCTGCACCACGACCTCCTCGATGCCCAGCTCCGCGAAGTGCGCCAGCTTCCCCGCGCTGGGCAGGACGGCGTACGGCACGACCTGGAGGGCGCCCGGGTCGCGGCCCGCGCCGGCCCAGGCGGTGCGCAGCAGGGGCAGCGACTCGGTCAGTCCCCGCCCGCCGATCGGCAGCCAGCCGTCGGCGTACTCGCAGATGTGCGCGAACAGCTTCGGCCCGGCCGCCCCGCCGACCAGTGTGCGCGGGCCGACCACCGGACCGCGCGGCTTCTGCACCGGCTTGGGGTGCGCGAAGCTCGCCCGTACACTCCCGAACTCGCCCTCGTACGCGGTCGGTTCCTCCGACCACAGCGCCCGCATCAGGCCCATCCGGTCACGCACCAGCTCGCGCCGGGTACGCCATGTGACCCCGTGGTCGGCGGCCTCCTCCACGTTCCAGCCGAACCCGAGGCCGAGCGTGAACCGTCCGCCGGAGAGGTGGTCCAGGGTCGCGACCTGCTTGGCCAGGTCGATCGGGTCGTGCTGCGCGGCGAGGGTGATGCCGGTGCCCAGCCCGAGCCGCTCGGTGACGGCAGCGGCCTGCCCGAGCGCGACGAAGGGGTCCAGCGTGCGGCCGTACTCCCGCGGCAGTTCCCCGCCCGCCGGGTACGGGCTGGTCCGCTCGACGGGGATGTGCGTGTGCTCGGGCAGGTACAGCCCGGCGAATCCCCGCTGCTCCAGCTCACGGGCGAGCCGGACGGGGGTGATCGTCTCGTCGGTGAGGAAGATCGTGACGGCGATGCGCATGGGCGGCCTTTCGTACGCGGACGACGCCCCATGCATACCCGGGCCGGCCCCTCCTGTCCATACCGACCGGTCGGCATTGGCCAGGCGCGCCACCCCGATATCTGCTGATTCCCTTCCCTTCCAAGGGAGTTCACTGCTCAATACAAAGGTTGCACCGCACCACCCCTGCACCACCCAAGCCCTGTCATCACCGACACCCTGGGAGCAGCAGCATGTGCGAGGAGCATCAGGCCGGAATCGGGCGGCGCGCCGTCTTCCTGACGGGCGCCGCCGCCGCGCTCACGTGGGGGAGCGTGAGCTTCGCATCCGCGGCGGAGGGCGGCCGCCGGCAGACGAGGACGGTGCGCGGGACCCTCTCCCCGGGCGCCCCCGACTTCGTGTACGTCCCGGTCGAGGTGCCGGACGGCGTCCGCGAGATCAAGGTCGCCTACACCTACGACCGGCCCACCGTGCCGGCCGGCACCACCGGAAACGCCCTCGACATCGGCATCTTCGACGAACGCGGCACCGAGCTCGGCGGCCGGGGCTTCAGGGGCTGGTCGGGCGGGGCGCGCACGGAGTTCTTCCTGCGCGCCGACGACGCCACCCCCGGCTACCTCCCCGGCCCGGTGCGCGAGGGCACCTGGCACATCGCGCTGGGCCCGTACACGGTGGCCCCGCAGGGACTGTCGTACGAGGTCACCGTGACGCTGACGTACGGGGAGCCGGGCCGGGCGGTGCGGCCCGTGTACCCGCCGGAGCGGGCGAAGGGGCGGGGGCGGGCCTGGTACCGGGGCGACTGCCATCTGCACTCCTGGTACTCCGACGGGCGCCGCACCCCCGCCGAGATCGCCGCGCTCGCCCGCGCGGCCGGCCTCGACTTCATCAACAGCAGCGAGCACAACACCCACTCCGCGCACGCCCATTGGGCCGACGCCGCCGGGGACGACCTGCTGGTGCTGCTCGGCGAGGAGGTCACCACCCGCAACGGGCACGTGGTGGCGATCGGCACGGACCCCGGCACCTTCGTCGACTGGCGCTACCGCGCCCGTGACAACCGCTTCGGCCGGTTCGCCCGCCACATCCGCCGCGCGGGCGGCCTGGTCGTCCCGGCGCACCCGCACGCCACCTGCATCGGCTGCACCTGGAAGTTCGGCTTCGGCGATGTGGACGCGGTGGAGGTGTGGAACGGCCCCTACACGCCCGACGACGAGGTGGCGCTGGCCGACTGGGACGGCATGCTCGTGGCGTCCGTGCGGGACGGGCGCGGCTGGATCCCGGCGATGGGCGGCAGCGACGCCCACCGCGACCCGGACGTCGTCGGCCGCCCGCAGACCGTCGTCCTCGCCGACGGCCTGACCCGCGAGGCGGTCCTGGACGGCATCCGCGCGGGCCGTTCCTACGTCGCCGAGTCCGCCGCCGTCTCGCTCGCCCTCACCGCGTCCGGCGGGCGCGGCGGGCACGCCGGCATCGGCGAGCGCCTGCGGGTGGACCAGGACACCCCGGTCACCGTCCGTCTGGAGGTCACCGGCGCCCCGCGCTGCACGGTCCGGCTGGTGACCGACCAGGGCGTACTGCACACCACCTCCCCGTTGCCGGTGTCGGGCGCCGGGGTGGTGGAGTGGCGGACCACACCGTCGTACGCCGCCTATGTGCGCGCCGAGTTGCGGCACGAGGCGGCCGCCGGGCCGCTGCCCGGAGCCCTGGCCGCCTTCACCAACCCGGTCTTCCTGGGCCGCCGGTAGGCTCGGCGCACCATGACTTCTCACGCCGAACGCAAGTACCGCGCCGCCACCGCCTTCCAGCGCCGGATCGGGAACCCGGTCCTGCGCCGGCTGCCGTTCCAGACCCTGCTCGAGACCACGGGACGGGTCTCCGGGCTCCCCCGGCCGACTCCGGTGGGCGGGCGGCGGGTCGGCGACTCGTTCTGGCTGGTGTCGGAGTTCGGCGAACGGTCGCAGTACGTGCGCAACATCAAGGCCGACCCCCGGGTGCGGGTGCGCATCCGGGGCCGCTGGCACACCGGGACCGCCCATCTGCTGCCCGACGACGGCCCCGTGGCCCGGCTGCGCACGCTGCCCCGCTTCAACAGCCTGGCCGTACGGGCCTTCGGGGCGGGGTTGCTGACGGTGCGGGTGGATCTGGACGGTTGAGGACGAAGATGTGTGGGCTCGGTGGGGGCCCGCCGCTCCCCGTGTGATCGGCGTCTCGCAGAGCTGACGCATTCGGTCAGGAGAAGGCAAACTGGCGTAGTTGCTCAGGATGCACAGGGGGGACGGCATGGACGGTGTACCGCGAGGGCCGGAGCAGCCGCGTCCTGGCTCCTCGGCGGAGCCGGGGGCGCTGCGTTTCGCCGTGCTCGGCCCGGTGCGCGCCTGGCGCGACGACGAGCCGGTCGCCACCGGCAGCCCCCAGCAACGCGCTCTGCTCGCCGCTCTGTTGCTCCGCGAGGGCCGTACGGCCACGGCGGCCGAGCTGATCGACGCCCTGTGGGGCGAGGAGCCGCCGTCGCAGGCGCTGGCGGCGGTGCGCACCTACGCCTCCCGGCTGCGGAAGGCACTGGATCCCGGGGTCCTGGTCAGCGAGTCCGGCGGCTACGCGGTGCGCGGGCTCGGCGACCGGGCGCTGGACCTGGCGGCGGCGCAGGAGCTGGCGGCGGAGGCGGAGAAGGCCCGCAACACCGGGGACCTGTGCCACGCGCGCGACGTGCTCAACCGCGCCCTGGCCCTCTGGGACGGCGAGACACTGGCGGCGGTGCCGGGCCCCTATGCGGAGGCCCAGCGGGTCCGCCTGGAGGAGTGGCGTCTCCAACTCCTGGAATCCCGCCTGGACATGGACCTCGAGCAGGGCTGCCACGCCGAGGCGGTCTCGGAGCTCACGGCGCTCACGGCCGCGCACCCGCTGCGTGAGCGCCTGCGCGAGCTGCTGATGCTCGCCCTCTACCGCAGCGGCCGCCAGGCGGAGGCCCTCGCGGTGTACGCGGACACCCGCCGCCTGCTCGCCGACGAACTGGGCGTGGACCCGCGCCCGGGACTCCAGGAACTCCAGCAGCGCATCCTGCGGGCCGACCCGGGCCTGGCGGAGCCGTCCGCCCCGATCGCGGAGCCGTCGGCGGCTCCCGTCCGCCCCGCCCAGCTCCCGGCGACGGTGCCGGACTTCACCGGCCGCGCGTCCTTCGTACGGGAGCTCAGCGACGTACTGGCGTCGGCGTCCGGCGACGAGGGCCGGGTGATGGCGGTGTCGGCGCTGGCCGGCATCGGCGGCGTCGGCAAGACGACCCTCGCGGTCCACGTGGCCCACCAGGCCCGCACGGCCTTCCCCGACGGCCAGCTCTACGTCGACCTCCAGGGCGCCGGTGCGCGGGCCGCGGAACCGGAGACGGTCCTGGGCTCCTTCCTGCGCGCCCTCGGCACGGCGGACTCGGCGATCCCGGACACCCTGGAGGAGCGGGCGGCCCTGTACCGCTCGGCCCTGGACGGCCGCAGGGTCCTGGTCCTGCTGGACAACGCGCGCGACGCGGCGCAGGTGCGCCCCCTGCTGCCCGGTACGGAGGGCTGCGCGGCGCTGGTGACCTCCCGGGTGCGGATGGTGGATCTGGCCGGGGCCCATCTGGTCGACCTGGACGTGATGTCGCCGGAGGAGGCACTGGCGCTCTTCACGAAGATCGTCGGCGAGGAGCGTGTCGCCGCGGAGCGCGAGGCGGCCCTGGACGTCGTGGCGGCGTGCGGTTTCCTGCCGCTGGCGATCCGCATCGCCGCGTCCCGCCTGGCGGCGAGGAGGACGTGGACGGTCTCGGTCCTGGCGGCCAAGCTCGCCGACGAACGCCGCCGTCTGGACGAACTCCAGGCGGGCGACCTGGCCGTCAAGGCCACGTTCGAGCTGGGCTACGGGCAGCTGGAGCCCGCCCAGGCCCGCGCCTTCCGCCTGCTGGGGCTCGCGGACGGCCCGGACATCTCCCTCGCCGCCGCGGCGGCGGTGCTGGACCTCCCTCCGGAGGACACGGAGGACCTGCTGGAGTCCCTGGTCGACACGTCCCTGCTGGAGTCGGCGGCGCCGGGCCGGTACCGCTTCCATGATCTGGTGCGGCTCTACGCGCGTGCGTGCGCCGAACGGGACGAACAGCCGCCGGCCGAGAGGGAGTCGGCGCTGTCCCGGTTGCTGGACTTCTATCTGGCGACGACGGCGGGGGTGTACGCGGTCGAGCGTCCGGGCGACCGGCTCATCGACGGCCTCGAACCGACCCGGTACGACGGACTGCGGTTCGGCGAACGGCAGGACGCCCTCGACTGGCTGTACTCGGAGGCCAACCCCCTTCTCTCCAGCGCACGGCAGGCCTGCTCGGGCAGCCGGCTGCGCCGTGGCATCGACCTGTTGTGGGCCGCCAAGGACCTGGGCGAATCGGGAGCCAACTCCAAGCAGTACGAATCCGCCGTGGTCGCCGCCGTGAAGGCGGCACAGGCGGCAGGGGACCGCAGGGCCGAAGGAAGAGCGCGTACGGCACTGATCAATGTGCACCTGGTCGCCGGCCGGTACGACGAGGCCGAGGAGGAGGCGAGCCGGGCCGTTGAGCTGGCACAGGCGGCCGGGGACTTCATCCCGCTCTACTGGGCCGGCAACGACCGCGGCATCATCGCGTTGATCCAGGGGCGCAACAGCGACGCGGAGGAACACCTCCTGGCGGCCATCGACGGCTCGCGGAGCGACGGCAACGCCCCCCTCGAGGCGAGCGCCCTGTGCAACCTCTCCCGCGTCCACCTGGCCATGGGCAACACCGCGCATGCCATACGGCTCGCGCAGGA
The DNA here is from genome assembly GCF_055571035.1 of Streptomyces malachitofuscus. Lineage (NCBI taxonomy): Bacteria > Bacillati > Actinomycetota > Actinomycetes > Kitasatosporales > Streptomycetaceae > Streptomyces > Streptomyces malachitofuscus. The sequence continues at coordinate 134,324 of NZ_JBVIGA010000005.1, forward strand.
GGGCATCCGCATCTACGACCGGCTGGGACTGACGCTCCGCCTCGCCAACGCCCGTTATGCCCTGGGGCTGGCCCACACCGCGGCCGGGCGGGCCACCGAGGCACTCACGGAACTCACCGAGGCGCTGCGGATCTTCCGGACGAACCGGCAGCGGCTCTGGGAGGGAACGACCCACTTCCGCATCGCCCAGGCCTACTTGGCCGCCCGGCTGCCCGCCAGTGCGGCTCAGCACGCCGAGCAGGCGCTCGCCGTCGGCTGCATCGGCGGCGACCGGATGCGGGCCAACGTCCTGACGACGCTGGGTGAGTCGCTCGACGCGCTGGCCCAGGTGGACCGTGCGCGGGCCTGCTGGCGTGAGGCCCTGGCCTTGTACGAGCAGACCGGCGCTGCGGAGGCCGACGGGGTACGGGCCCGGATCAGTCCGGCATCCGCGGCCTGAGCAGCCCCTTTCCAGGACGTTCAGCGAACGTTTATGGCTCCCTGCAAGGGTGTGCCCACCGATCCGTCGTGTCGGGGGGCAGACGGGTCGGCGGGGCTCTCCTCCTAGGGTGAGTCCCGCACCGTCCTCGTCCGGCGGCCCGCGGGGGAGTTGCCGGACGAGGACGACCCGAGACATCACTCGCACACGGGGAGAGGCCCACATGAGCGACGCCGAGAAGAAGCAGGACGAAGAGATCACCACGATGGACAACCACGCGCCCGCCCCGCCGGCGGACGGCGACATCCGCACGATGGACAACCACGCACCGGCCCCGCCGGCGGACGGCGACATCCGCACGATGGACAACCACGCACCGGCTCCGCCGGCCCTGGACCTCGACGGCGGCAAGTAGCCGTCCTTCCCGCACGGGGATCGGCCGCGACGGCTCGGAGGGGAAGCCGTCGCGGCCGACGTGTGTCCGGAGGCCGGCGGGCGCCGGCGAGCCTTATGTCATGAGCATGACACCATCTGGCGACCGTCGCGTACCCGGCGTAGCGTCTGCCCTGAGAGCGGTGACCGGGCCGCTCCCCACAGCGGCGGCCGCCGTCCGACGCCCCTTCCGTGCGACCGGCACGACGGCCGTCCCGCCTATGCGGTGCGGGCCGTGCCGGTTCCCTTCTCCGCGTCCAGCGCGTACACACAGCGGTCCTTGCTGCACGCGTACACCACGCCGTCCCGGACCACCGGGGAGCCGGTGATCTCGCCGCCGGTCGCCAGCTTCCATCTCAGGCGGCCGTCGTCGGCCTTCAGGGTGTACAGCAGGTGGTCGCTGGAGCCGAAGTGGATGCGGCCCTCGGCCACCGCGGGGGCGCCGACGATCTCGCCGCCGGACTGGAAGCGCCACTTGGGCGTGCCCGTCACCGCGTCCAGGGTGTACAGCCCCTTGCCACTGCCCACGTGGACGTGGCCGGCGGCGACCAGGACCGGTTCGATCGAGGCGCGGGACTCGGTGGCGATGCGCCAGCGGTCGCGGCCGTCGGTGGCGTCGAGGGCGTAGACCGTGCCGAGGTAGTCGGCGAGGTACACCCCGCCGCCGGTCACCGCGGGGCCCGGGACGAAGGTGGGCGGGCACAGGAAGACCGCCGGGGCCTCGAAGTGCCAGCGGACGTGCCCGGAGGCGGCCTCCAGGGCGAGGACGCGGGTGCCGGCGGAGACGTAGACGTATCCGTCGGGGGCGTGGGTGAGGCGGACCGGCACGCCGCCGCACGAGGCCGCGTCGCCGATGGGGTACGACCAGCGCTCGTCGCCGGTGCGGGCGTCCAGGGCCCGCAGCCGGGCGTCCTGCCAGACGTAGACGGTGCCGTCGTGGACGGACGGTCCGGCCTCCGGGGACTCGAAGTCGGTCTGGCAGCCGGTGACCTCCCACAGCTTCTGCCCGGTCGACGCCTCCCACGCCTGGACGCCGCCGCCGCGGGTGCCGGTGACGACGGTGCCGCGGTCGGCCTTGAGGGAGTACACCCAGGCGTCCGTGGACAGCCGCCACAGGTCGCCGCCCTCACGGGCGTCGAGGGCGAAGAGGGTGGGGCCGTCGGAGGCGTGGATACGGCCGTCGGCGACCGCCATCGACCAGGCGACGTCCCGGGTCTTGAAGCGGCGCCGCCCGGTGGCGACGTCCAGGGCGTGCACCTCGAAGGAGGTCACGTAGACGAGGTCGCCGTCGACGGCCGGGGTGCCCCAGACGTCGTTGGACATGCGGAAGCGCCACGGACGCCAGCCGCTGGGGTGCTCCGGCGCCGCGGCGGGCGCCGGTACGGCAGGGTCGGCGCCGTTGACGCCGGGGCGGGGCTTGGACCAGCTGGCGGCCAGGGCGGCCGCGGGCGGCGGTGCCTTGGCGGCGGCCGCGCGCGCGTCGGCGACGCGCGGGCCGGGGCCGATGGGGACCATGGCGCCGGCCAGCCGTACCGGGCCGGTGTCGGGGGCGCCCACCGGGACCGGCCCGGGCCTGGACGGGGGCGGCGGGACGACGGGGTCGTGCGGGGGCGGGGGCGGCACGTGGGGACGGGCGCCGCCGGCGCTGCGGCCGGACCCGTGCGCGGGCTTGGGCGCCGGGCGTCCGCCGCGGCGGGCCTCGATCAGGCTCACCGCCCGCTCGGGCAGCCAGGCCGACGCCGTACCGCTGTCGTCGGACCCGGAACCGAAGAGGTGCGGGGCGAGCTGGGCCTGGAGGTCGGCGGGGTTGGGCCGGGCCGTGGCCTCCATCTGCATACAGGCCTCGATGAGCGGACGCAGCTCCTCCGGGAGGCCGTCGAGGTCCGGGCCCTCACGCAGCAGCATGAAGACGGTCTCGACCGGGTTGGCGCCGTGGAAGGGCGGGTGGCCGGTGGCGGCGAAGACCAGCATCGAGCCGAGCGAGAAGACGTCGCTGGCACCGGTGACGCTGCGGGAGTCCTTGGCCTGCTCCGGGGACATGTAGGCGGGGGTGCCGACGGCGACGTTCGTCATCGTCAGACGGGTGTTCGAGACGCCGGACGCGATACCGAAGTCGATCACCCGGGGGCCGTCCTCGACGACGAGGACGTTGGAGGGCTTGAGGTCGCGGTGGACCAGTCCGGCGCCGTGGATCGACTGGAGCGCCTCCGCGACGCCCGCCGCGAGCCAGCGCACCGCCTGGGCCGGCAGCGGCCCGCACTCGTTCACTATCTCCTCGAGCGAGGGCGCGGGGACGTACGCGGTGGCCAGCCACGGCACGGCGGCGCGCGGGTCGGCGTCCACGACGGCCGCCGTGTAGAAACCGGAGACCGCGCGGGCCGCCTCCACCTCGCGCGTGAAGCGGACACGGAAGAGCTGGTCCTCGGCCAGTTCGGTCCGCACCGTCTTGATCGCCACCCGCCGGCCGGACGCCGAGCGCGCGAGATAGACCAGCCCCATGCCGCCGGCTCCCAGCCGCCCCAGCACCTCGAACGGCCCGATACGCCGCGGATCGTGCTGCGTCAGCTGATCCACCACTTGCCTGCCACCTCCCCGTACGCGTCGCGCCGCCACCTGTGCGCGACCGTAGTGCAGCGTCTCACCACCGCACCGCCGTGGCGGCACGCACCCCGATTCTTCCTGTCCGGCGCCCCGGTTGCGAACCGGCCGACAAATCGGGTGTCCAGGTTGACATACGAAACGAGGGGCGGAAATGGCTCAACGGCGCAGCAGCGCGAAGGACGCCCCCTGATTGTCGGTGACCACGGCCGCCGTGCCGTAGGACGTCTCGAAGGGCGGAACCTGCACCCTCCCGCCGAGCCGGGCCACCTCCGCCAGACCGGCCTGAAGGTCCTCGACGGCGAAGTGGACGAGGAAGTGGGGCGGCATCTCGGCGGCGAAGACGTCGGACACCGGCGCCCGGCCGAAGTCGGGGTCCGCGTCCGGGCCGAACAGGGCGTCGTGGAAGAGGTCGCCGTAGAAGGTGTTCGCGGTCTCCGTGTCCCGGGTGTAGAGCTGCACCCAGGTGAAGGTGCCCGGCTCGTGCCGGCGGCCGAAGCCGGGGGTCCGCGCCCCCTGCCACAGGGCGAACACGGCGCCCTCGGGGTCGGTGACCAGCGCCGTGAGGCCCAGGTCGCCGAAGGGCAGTGGCGGGGAGACGACCTGCCCGCCGCCCGCGCGGATCCGCCCGCACAGCGCCTCGGCGTCCGGGGTGGCGAAGGACACCGTCCACACCGTGGGCAGCCGGCCGTCCGTCTTGTGCGCCAGGGAGGCGACGGGATCCCCGTCCTTCAGCGCCCGCACGCCGCCCTGCGGCTGATCCTCGAAGGTCCACCCGAAGAGCTCACCGTAGAACCGCTTGCCCGCCGCCACGTCGGGAAGCTGCGCGTCCACCCAGCACGGGGTGCCCTCCGAGTACTCCGATGCCCTGTTTTCGGCCATGCCGCCAAACTAACGGCGCCGGCCGCACCCCGCAGACCAGGCACACCAGCGTTCCCGCACCCGCGCACCCCATTTGCAGTCGGCCGAATCGCGCTCGGATCACCCGTCGGTAAGCTGACGGCATGACAGGACAAGTGCGTACCGTCGACGGCCGCGTGGCCGGCCGGCGTGGGCAGGCGACCCGGCAGAAGCTGCTCGACTGCCTCAGCGAGATGCTCAGCTCCTCCCCCTACCGGGATGTCAAAGTCATCGATGTGGCCCGCCGCGCGGGGACTTCGCCGGCGACCTTCTACCAGTACTTCCCGGACGTCGAGGGCGCCGTTCTGGAGCTCGCCGAGGAAATGGCGGCCGAGAGCGGCGGGTTGACGGAACTGGTGGAGGGCCGCTCCTGGGCCGGGCGGGCCGGCTGGCAGACCGCCCAGGAACTCGTCGACGGCTTCCTGGAGTTCTGGCGGCGCCACGACGCGATCCTGCGGGTCGTGGACCTCGGCGCGGCCGAGGGCGACAAGCGTTTCTACAAGATCCGCATGAAGGTCCTGAACTCGGTGAACACCTCACTGGCCGACTCCGTCGCCGAGTTGCAGGCCAAGGGACGGATCGACAAGGACGTGAACCCCGGCGCGATCGCGGGCTCCCTGGTCGCCATGCTCGCGGCCGTCGCCTCACACCAGAAAGGTTTCTCCTCCTGGGGCGTGAAGCAGGCGGAGCTCAAACCCAACCTGGCGCTGTTGGTGCACCTGGGGGTCACCGGCAGAAAGCCGACGAAGTAGCCGGCCGACGGCGCACACGTCCCGCGCGCACCCGCGATTCCTGTCATACGGGCGGCGGCCCACTCGGTGGACCGCCGCCCGTCGCGTCGCCCGGGACGTGCGGAGGAACATGCCGCCGCCCGGCCGGTGTTGGAGTCGGCGGAAGCGCATGCCCGAGCACCCGACGCAGACGTCGCAGGAGGAACCCGCCATGGCCCTGAACCGCGAAGAGCGTGAGGCCTTCCTGGCCGAACCCCATGTCGCCGCGCTCGCGGTGGACGCGGGGGACGGCCGCGCCCCGCTCACCGTGCCGATCTGGTACCAGTACGCGCCCGGCGGCGACGTGTGGATCATCACCGGCCTCGACTCGCGCAAGAACCGGCTGATCGGCGCGGCGGGACGGTTCTCGCTCCTGGTGGACCGCCTCGAACCCACGATCCGCTACGTCTCCGTCGAGGGCCCGGTGATCGACACCACCCCGGCCACGATCGAGCTGCTCCGGGAGATCTCCGCCCGCTATCTGCCGGCCGACAAGGTCGAGGGGTACGTCGACTTCGCCTGGAAGAACCACGGCGAGCAGGTCATCGTGCGGATGCGGCCCGAGCGGTGGGTGTCCTCGGACCTCGGGTCGATCTGACCGGGCCGGACGCACGACAATCGCGGCATGGAACCCGATCTCCACGAGCTGCTGAGGTCCCTGCGGGTGTGGGACCCGGCGGTCACCGACCTGCCGCCCCTCGATCCGGACGCCGCGCCCGCCGCGCCGCTGCCGCTGTTCGCCCGGTGGCTGGCGGAGGCGGCGGTGGCCGGGCAGGCCGAGCCGCACACCATGTCGCTGGCAACGGCGGACGCGGAGGGCCTGCCGGACGTGCGGATCGTGATGCTGCGCGGCGCGGACGAGAAGGGCTGGTCCTTCGCGACCCACGCGCACAGCCGCAAGGGCGGCCACCTCGCCGGCCGCCCGTACGCCGCGCTGGCCTTCTACTGGCCGGTGCTGGGCCGCCAGGTACGTGTGCGCGGGCCCGTCGGCGTCGCCCCGGCCGAGGAGGCCCAGGCGGACCTGCACGCCCGCTCCACCGGGGCGCTGGCCGCCGCCCTGACCGGCCGGCAGAGCGAGGTCCTCGCCTCGCCGGAGGAACTGGCCCACGCCTCGGAAGCCGCCTGGCAGCAGGCCCGCGGCGCGCCGGATACCCCGGCCCCGTCCTGGACCATGTACCGCCTCCGCCCGGACGAGGTGGAGTTCTTCCAGGGCGACCCCGACCGCCGCCACATCCGCCTGCGCTACCGGCGGGAGGCGGAGGCCTGGACGAGGGACCTGCTGTGGCCCTGAGCCCGGGACCACCCCGGAGCCCCGGGGACGCCCGAGGGCGGAGCCCTTGGAAGGAGCCACCTCCCAACCCACCGAGCCGGGTGGCGGGCGGACACAAGCCCCGGGGGTCCGGGGGGCAGAGCCCCCCGGAGACGCCCACCTCTCGACCCACCCGAGCCAGGTCATGGGCGGACACAGACCGAAGGCCCGGGACGAAGCCCCTGAAAGACGCCCGCCTCCCAACCCACCGAGCCGGGTGGCGGGCGGACACAAGCCCCGGGGGTCCGGGGGGCAGAGCGCCCAGGAGACGCCCACCTCTCACCCCACCGAGTCGGGTGGTGGGTGGGCAAGGGCCGGGGGTCCGGGGCGGAGCCTCCGGGGGGAGACGTCGGCGCACGGCGCGTCTCACGCCGCCCCCCGCCGCACATGCAAGCGCGCGATTCCCACAGGCGTGATCGATCCGCAACCAATTCCGGTCTTGACCGATACCCATCAACCAGGTGCCGGATTACGCTCGCGCTCATGACCGACGTCTCCGACCCGTCCGACGCCCCCGGATCCTCCGCATCCGCGCAGCCCACCGCACCGACCCCGGCGGACCGCCCCGTCTACGTCATCGGCGGCGGACCGGGCGGACTGGCCGCCGCACACGCCCTGCGCGCGCGGGGAATACGGGCCGTCGTCCTGGAACGGTCCGACCACGTCGGCGACTCCTGGCGGCGCCACTACGACCGGCTGCGCCTGCACACCACCCGGCGGATGTCCGCCCTGCCCGGGCTCCCGATGCCGCGCCGGTTCGGGCGGTGGGTGGCCCGGGACGACGTGGTCCGGTACCTGGAGAAGTACGCCGAGCACCACCGTCTGGAGATCGTCACCGGTGTCGAGGTCTCCCGGATCGAGCGCGCCCCCGACCACAGGGGCTGGCTGCTGCACGCCACCGGGGGCCGGGAGCTGACCGGCGCGGCGGTCGTCGTCGCCACGGGCTACAACCACACCCCGCGCGTCCCCGACTGGCCCGGACGGGACACGTACACCGGTGAGTTCCTGCACGCGTCCGCCTACCGCGAGCCGAAGCCCTACGCCGGCCGGGACGTGCTCGTCGTGGGCGTCGGCAACACGGGTGCCGAGATCGCCGTGGACCTCGTGGAGGGCGGCGCCTCGCGCGTACGGCTGGCGGTGCGCACCCCGCCGCACATCGTGCGCCGCTCGACCGCGGGGTGGCCCGCGCAGTACTCGGGGATCCTGGTGCGGCGGCTGCCGGTCGGTCTCGTCGACCGGCTGTCCCGGGTCCAGGCGCGGGTGGCGCTGCCGGACCTGTCGGCGCAGGGTCTGCCCCGGCCCGACGCGGGTCTCTACACCCGGGTGCGGGAGGGGGCCATCCCCGTGCAGGACGTCGGTCTGATCGACGCCGTACGCAAGGGGACGGTCGAGGTCGTCGCGGCGGTGGAGGGGTTCGAGGAGGGGCGGGTCGTCCTGGCGGACGGTGAGCGCATCGCTCCGGAGGTGGTCGTCGCGGCCACGGGTTACACGCGAGGGCTGGAGAAGCTGGTCGGCGGACTCGACGTCCTCGACGAGCGCGGCAGACCCGTGGTCCACGGCCCCCGTACCGCGCCCCATGCTCCGGGCCTGCACTTCACGGGGTACACGAACCCGATCAGCGGCAACCTCCGTGAACTGGCCCTGGACGCACAGCGCATGGCGAAGGCGATCGCCCGCACGGGAGAGGCCTCCCGCCTCCCCCGGATGTGAGCGCGACCGGTCACGCGGAGGTGAGCGCGACCGGTCACGCCACCGCGAGCGGCGCGGCCGGCCGCTTCCTGATCACCAGCGCCATCAGCGCCGCCGCCGCGCACAGCGCGCCCGACGCGTACCAGACCACGTCGTACGACCCGAACACGTCCCGGGCGACACCGCCCGCGAAGGCCACCACGGCCGCCCCCACCTGATGGGAGGCGAGCACCCAGCCGAAGACGATCGGGCTGTCGTCCCCGTAGTGCTCCCGGCACAGCGCCAGCGTCGGCGGCACGGTGGCGACCCAGTCCAGCCCGTAGAACACGATGAAGAACAGCATCGGCGGATGCACGCTCGGCCCCAGCAGCAGCGGCAGGAACAGCAGCGAGACCCCGCGCAGCGCGTAGTACACGGCCAGCAGCCGCCGTGAGTCGAACCGGTCGGTGAACCACCCCGAGGCCACCGTTCCGACGACGTCGAAGACCCCGATGACGGCCAGCAGCGACGCCGCGGTGGTGATCGGCATACCGTGGTCGTGGGAGGCCGGCACGAAGTGGGTCTGGATCAGCCCGTTCGTCGAGGCACCGCAGATCGCGAAGGTGCCGGCGAGCAGCCAGAAGGGCCCGGTCCGCACCGCCGAGAACAGCACGGTCACCGCCCGCCGGGCGGCCCCCGGCACGGGTGCGGGCTTGGGCACGAACTCCTTGGCCCCGTACGGCTTCTGCCCCACGTCGGCCGGGTGGTCGTGCAGCAGCAGCCAGACGAAGGGAACCACCGCGAGGGCGGCGAGGGCCACGGTGACGGCCGCCGGGCGCCAGTCGTGCCGGTCGACGATCCAGGACAGCACGGGCAGGAAGATCAGCTGCCCGGAGGCGGACGCGGCGGTGAGGATGCCGGTGACCAGGCCCCGGCGTTCGGTGAACCAGCGGTTGGTGACGGTCGCGGCGAAGGCCAGCGCCATCGAACCGGAGCCGAGACCGACCAGCAGGCCCCAGCACAGCATCAGTTGCCAGGCCGCGGTCATCCACACCGTCAGGCCCGAGCCGAGCGCGATCACGGTGAGGGCGGCCGCGACCACCCGGCGGATGCCGTACCGGTCCATCAGCGCGGCCGCGAAGGGCGCGGTGAGCCCGTACAGCGCGAGGTTCACGGAGACCGCCGCGCCGATCGTGCCGCGCGACCAGCCGAACTCCTCGTGCAGCGGGTCGATGAACAGGCCCGGCACGGAACGGAAGGCGGCGGCGCCGATGATCGTCACGAACGTGACGGCGGCGACGAACCACGCGCGGTGCACACGGGTGCGGGCGGGCTTGCGGCCGCCCGCGGGCGGCTCCACGACGGCGGCTGTCTCGCTTGTCTGGGTCACGCCATAGAGCTTCCGGTGCGGCGGGCCCTCACATCGAGTGGCCCGAAGGACAGCATTCGCTAGGATCGGGCCATGGATCCGGTCCAGTCCGCGCCCCCGTCCGCGCCCCCGTCCGGCGACGTCCGGCCCCACCGGGTCGTCGTGCTCGCCCTCGACGGCCTGCTGCCCTTCGAGACGGGCATTCCGCACCGCATCTTCGGCCGCCCGCGTGACGGCAGGGGGCGGCGGCTGTACGAGGTCGTCACCTGCTCGGTCCGGCCACCCGGCCCGGTCGAGACCGACGCCGACTTCACGATCGACGTCGCCCACGGCCCCGAGGCCCTCGCCACCGCCGACACGGTGATCATCCCGGCCTCCTACGAACTCGGCCCGGTCTACGAGCGCGGCGAGCTGACCGGCGAACTGGCCGCCGCCCTCGCCCTGATCCGGCCCGGCACCCGGATCGCGTCCATCTGCACCGGTGTCTACGTCCTCGCCGCCGCTGGCCACCTCGACGGGCGCCGCGCGACCACGCACTGGGCGGACGCCGAGCGCCTCCAGCGGCTCTTCCCGCGCGTCGAGGTCGACCCGGACGTGCTGTACATCGACGACGGCGACATCCTGACGTCGGCGGGCGTCGCGGCCGGGATCGACCTGTGCCTGCACATGGTGCGGCGCGACCACGGCGCCGAGGTGGCCAACGACGTGGCCCGGCGGACGGTCGTGCCGCCGCACCGGGACGGCGGGCAGGCGCAGTACATCCAGCGGCCGGTGCCCGACGCGCAGCAGGCGTCGACGAGCGCCGCCCGCGCATGGGCCCTCGGCCGGCTGCACGAGCCGATCCAGCTGCGGGACCTGGCCGCGCGGGAGGCGATGTCGGTCCGCACCTTCACCCGCCGTTTCCGGGAGGAGGCCGGGGTGAGTCCGGGGCAGTGGCTGACGCGCCAGCGGGTGGAACGGGCCCGGCAGCTGCTGGAGTCCACCGATCTCTCCGTGGACCAGGTGGCGCGGGACGCCGGGTTCGGGACGGCGCAGTCGATGCGGCAGCACCTCCAGGCGGCGCTGGGGGTGACCCCGACGGCGTACCGGCGGACCTTCCGGGCGGCCGGGGGGCGGCAGGACGGGCCGGTGGCGGCGTCGGCCACGAGATGAGCGGATAGCCGCGGGATGAGCGGATAATTGTCCACACCCTGTGGACAACCGGGGCGACCCTGTGGCGGTGCGGCGCTGTCCACCCCGAGCACGGCAGCGCCGCACCGCTCTTCGGCTCCGGCGCCCCGTCCGGGTTCCCCCCGGCCCCGGGGGGACCGACGCCGCATCACGACCCACACTCGCCGAGGGCTCCCGTCGTCGGGCCCTCGTCGTCCCCTCGCGGCGAATCGCTGACGAACAGCGTGATCAACCGGTCACGACGCGTCAACACCGATTCGGGTGAGAAGGGGCTGGATGCGACATACGCCCTGTTTGCGGGGACCGCGCACGGAAGCACACCCGGCGCACCGGCCCGGCCGTCACCCCGCACGGCCGGCTCACCGTGCCCCCGTACACCGGGGTGTACTCACACCGCCTCGTAGGCCAGCCCGTCGTACGCCGTGACTCCCCCGCCACAGGCCGGCGCGGCCTCGGATCCCCCCACGCAGCGGTCCAGCTCGCACCAGATGCGCTTGCCGGCACCCTCGGCGCTCCAGCCCCAGCGGTCGGCCAGGCCGTCCACAAGGGCGAGCCCGCGCCCGCCGGTCGACTCGCCGTCCACGCAGCGCGGCACCGGTGCCCGGTCGCTGCGGTCGGCCACCTCCAGGCGGACGATGGCCTCCTCGGCCGCCTCCGCGTCCGGCAGGGAGAGCCGCAGCACGGCCGGACAGCCGGTGTGCACCACGGCGTTGGTGACGAGCTCCGAGACGAGCAGGATCAGCGTCTCGGCCAGTGGTTCGTCGACCCCTATGCCGGACCCGGCCAGCCGTGAGCGTGCCCACCGCCGGGCCCGTCCCACCTCAGCGGGGTCGGGCCGGATCTCCAACTGCACTTGAAGCACCTGCACCGCTCACACCATCCGAACCGGCGGACACTTGGACTCGCGCCTCACGAGAGCCACGATCGTAGCCATTTTCTGCATGGCCAGAACAATGGCCCGGGCAGGAGTCACGGAACGTGAATCCCTTATGGGACAGCATGGTTGACGTACAGTCACGCCAACAAGCGCTTCGGGCATATTCCAGCGCGAAGGAGTACCCGTGCGGCATACTGTGCGACGCTCGCGGCGGGAGGTCGAACAGGCGTCGGCAGAAGGCCCGGACACCCGGCGAGCAACCGCAGGCACCAGCGGAGACGGAGTCGCCTCGGGGGCGACTCCGCCGCGGTGCGTGCTCACAACGACTCGCATCCCACACAAGGTACCGGAGCGGACGTCCGACTCCGGGCCGTGACGAGTCACGCGAAGGACACAAAGTCCGCCTCAACGCTCCGTGATCACGGAAATGCCACGATCCGCGACATCCTCGCGGGGCGCGTCACTCGGGGACGGTGAAGTAGCGGGCGAAGGCCCGGACGATCTCCTCCTCGTCGATCCTGCCGTCGCCGTCGGTGTCCAGCGTGGCGGCGACCGTCGCGGCGAGGTCCTCGGCGAGGCCGAGCACCTTGAGCACGCGGGCGGTGTTCTCGACGCCGACCGCGTCGTCGCCGGCGGTGTCGGCGACGGCGAGCACCGCGTGCAGGAAGGGACGGGCGATCTCGGCGAACCGGTCCGGGTTGTCCCGCAGCCGCTTGACGGCGCCGTTCACGAACTCCTCGCGCGTGATGCGCTGGTCGCCGTCCCGGTCCGCGATGCCCGCCATGCCCTGCCAGAACGCCTCGGCGCCGATGTACAGGGCCTGGCCCCGGTCGGAGCGGGCGGCGGTGCCGAACTCGGCGAGCAGCGCCTTGGCCGCTCCGCTGAAGTCCTCGCGGTCGATGTAACCGTTGCCGTCCTGGTCGAAGAGGGCGAACCGTGCCGCGATCCTGCGCTCGTACTCGCTGGTGACCATGTCTCTTTCAGGCCGCCTTAGGTCAGTGGGGTCGTCTCGCAGGGAGCGTACGTGGTGGGAGGCCGTCGGGGAGCCCGAAAACGGCGCCTGGACCAAGACCGGGGGAATAACGGGACAACCGTGTGACACGTGTGAGCGGTGCCCCGGCGCGCGCCGGCCGGCCGGCGGGGATCAGGCCGACAGCGGACGGGAGTCCTCGTCGACCGCGGACGGGACGTCCGGGTGGATCTCGAAGAGGCGGCGGACACCGAGGGCGCCGAGCACCTTGTTGACGTGGCTGCCGTCGGCGGCCCCCCGCGCGGGGAGGATCAGCCGCAGGCTGCCCTGACAGGAGCGCAGCAGACGGCGGGAGGCTATGAGCACGCCCACCCCGCTGGAGTCGCAGAACCACACCTCGGAGAGATCGAGGACGAGGCTGTGCCGGCCCTCGGCCACCACGTCGTGCACCCGCTGGCGCAGCACCGGGGACGTCACCAGATCCAGCTCGCCCGACACCCGGAGCACGGCCCACTCGCCGTGCTCTTGATCGGTCACTTTGAAGGTCACCACCACGCCCCTCGCTCACGAAAACGGAAGCAGTACCTACGCTTCCTTGCAGCGCGGCTGCCCACCGGCCGTTCCCTGAAACACGGCCCCGGAAACGATTTCCGAACAGAAAGGGCTTGTTCTAGTCGTCTTCGATCCGATTCGATCGGTTCCGATCGGCGTGAGGAGGGGTAGGCGTGGCCCGAACCACGTCCGACGTGCCCCGGCGGCCCCATACCACCTGCGGCTCCGTCGGGGGCGCACATTGCCATAAAGGGGCGTGCGCCCTCGTTCATGCCGACTACATTCATGGGGTCGCCGGCCACACGCCGACCCCGCGCACCGACCGGCCCGGGGTTCCGGGGGAGGAACAGGGGGTGAGGGGCCGCATGCCGAAAAGGGACGTACCGCCCCGCTGGGACCGCAAGATGCAGCAGCGGCTGGCGCGCGGGGAGGCGGCCGCGCTCGGAGAGCTCTACGACCGGTTCGCCTCCCTCGTCCACGGCCTCGCCCACCGCGTCGTCGGCGACGAACACGCGGCCGACGGCATCACCCGCGACGTCTTCGCACACGTCTGGGAGCACCCGGACTCCTACGATCCCAAGCAGGGCACGCTGCGCAGCTGGCTCGCCGCGCTGACCAACCGGCTGGCCGTGCAGCGGCTGCGCACCACCGAGACCGCGGCGCTCGCCCGGGGCGGCCTCGGCACCCCGGAGGAATTGGAGCGCAAGGTGCGGCACGCCTCGGTGGCCGCCCGCGCCGACTACATCGTCCAGTCCATGCCGGCGCCCCTGCGGGCCGCCCTCGAACTGGCCTACTTCCAGCGCCGGGACTACCACCAGACCGCCGTCGATCTCGGCGTCACCGACGACGAGGCCCGCCGCCGGCTCCGCCTCGGCCTGCAGCTGCTGGCCACCGCCCACGACACCGAGGCCCCGGGCGCCCCGCCCGGAATCGGGGGTGCCGCGTGACCGACGAGCACCGCGCCGCGAACGGGCCGGACGGTACGACCCTCGTGCTGGAGCACCAGGTGTTGAAGTCGCTGCTGGGCGCCTGGGCACTGGCCGCGTGCGCGCCCGCGGAGGCGGAGGCCGTGGAGGAGCACCTGGGCGACTGCGGACCCTGCGCGGACGAGGCGCTGCGGTTGCGCGAGGCGGTCGGCCTGCTCCACCGGCCCGAGAGCCTCGACCTGGACCCCGGCCTGCGCTCCCGCGTCCTCGACTCCTGTCTGGAACGGCGCCCGGCGCGCATCCCCGTACCGGAGTGGGCGGCCGGCTACGACGCCGAGAGCGCGCGGCTGGACGCGCTGCTCCAGGACTTCGGCGACTCCGAGTGGCACGCGCCGGTGCGGCTGCGCTGGTACGAAGCCGACGAGGCGAGCACCCGCCGCACCACCGTCGCCGGGGTGATCGCGCATCTGCTGACGGTCGACGGGCTGGTCGCGGTCGCCCTCGGCCTGGACGACCCGCTCGGTGACGTCGCACCCGCCCGGCCCACCCCGTCGGACCGGACCGAGGCCTACTGGCGGGCCGCCCACTTCCCGCCCACCCGCTCCGTCCGCGGGCCCTGGCGCGAGCAGAGCCACGCGCTCGTACGGACGGTGTCGTTCACGGGCAGCGGGACCGGGCGGATGACCGTGCCGTACGGCGACTTCGAACTGCCGCTGCACGACGCGATGCTGGACCGCGCCTTCGAGTGCTGGGTGCACGCGGAGGACATCGCCGAGGCGGTGGACTACCCCTACGAGCCGCCCTCCGGACGGCATCTGCACCGCATGGTCGACCTCGCCGCACGGATGCTCCCCGCCGTGCTGGAACACCGTCGGCTGCACGGACTGGCCGCCCCCGTCGAACGCCGTCTGGTCGCCGCAGGCGAGCCCGGACGCAGCCTGCGGCTGGAGATCGAGGGATCCGGGGGCGGGGAGTGGCTGATCCCGCTGGACTCACCCGCGGCGAAGGGCTCCGCCGAGCACGAGGTGGCCCATGTCGCCCTCGACGGCGCGGAGTTCTGCAGGCTCGCGGCGGGCCATGTCGCTCCGCGGGAGGCGGCGGCGGGTCAGGTCGGTGACCGCGAGGCGATCAGGGACGTGCTGTTCGCCGCGGCGAGCATGAGCCGTATGTAGGGGGTTGCGTTTCGTCGGCGGCTGCGGGCCGGTGGGAGCCGTTCGCGCAGTTCCCCGCGCCCCTTTCACGTGGGTCCAGTGAACCCACCTCAGGGGCGCGGGGCTGTATCGATGTGCGGCTCCGCCGCGTGGGCGCGACCAGCCACCGACTGCCCGCAGCCGCCGACGAAACAGAACCCCCGGCCCCTACGCGAAAACCACAGTCCTGCGGCCGTTGAGCAGAATCCTCCGCTCCGCGTGCCACTTCACCGCCCGCGCCAGCGCCTGGCACTCCACGTCCCGCCCGACCGCGACCAGCCCCTCGGGGGTGACGTCGTGGCCCACCCGCTCGACCTCCTGCTCGATGATCGGGCCCTCGTCGAGGTCGGCGGTGACATAGTGCGCGGTCGCGCCGATGAGCTTCACGCCCCGCATGTGCGCCTGGTGGTACGGCTTCGCGCCCTTGAAGCTCGGCAGGAAGGAGTGGTGGATGTTGATGATCCGCCCGGAGAGCTGCTTGCACAGGTCGTCGGAGAGCACCTGCATGTAGCGGGCGAGGACGACGAGTTCGACCTTCTCCTCGCGCACGATCTCCAGCAGCCTGGCCTCGGCCTCCGGCTTGCCGTCCTTCGGCACCGGAATGTGGTGGAAGGGAATGTTGTACGAAGCCACCAGCTCGGCGAAATCGGTGTGATTGGACACCACTCCGGCGATCTCCACGGGCAGTGCCCCGGTCCGCGCGCGGAACAGCAGGTCGTTCAGACAGTGCCCGAACCTGCTGACCATGAGCAGGATCCGCATCTTCTCGTCGGCCCGGTTGATCTGCCAGTCCATCTGGAAGGAGTCACCGATCGCGGCGAAGCTCGCCCGCAGCTTCTCCACGGTCACCGGGGCGTCCGCGGAGAAGTGGACGCGCATGAAGAACAGTCCCGTGTCGTGGTCACCGAACTGCTGACTGTCCTCGATGTTGCAGCCGGTCATGAACAGATAGCTCGACACGGCGTGCACGATGCCCTGCTTGTCGGGGCAGAACAGGGTGAGAACGTACTGGTCGGCCGGTGCCGCGGCTCGGGTGGACTGCTCGCTCATGCAGAAAAGGGTCCCACACGCGGCGTCGCGCCCGGCCGACCGTCCCGCTAGGCGGACCGGGTCAGGATCCGCAGCACCTCGAGGGTGCTCGGCGGGGCGTCGGGGTCCTCGCCGTCGCTGGTCGCCATCCGCACATGGGCGTCCCTCGCGGCCCGCACCGCCTCCGGCCATCCCTCGTTCTCGAGGTACGCGGTCACCGGCGCGTCGGGCCCGACCTGGTGCATGATCCGCAGCACGCGCAGCACCGCGGTGTCGACGAGCGCCGCCTCCTGGGAGTCGCGGAAGATCGTTCCGACGTACTTCTCGGCGGACCAGTTGTCCAGCCAGGTGTCCTCGACCAGCCGGTAGACGGCGTCGGTGACGTCCCCGTAGCCGGGCACGCCGGCCAGCCAGACGTCCCGCTGGAAACCCGGGTCGGAGAGCATGTGCAGCGCGGAGCGCACATTGCTGCGCCAGCGCCACCATGGCATGTCGTTGAGTGGCATGCCGCCCATGGTGGAGGAGCGACGGCCGCGACGGGAAGAGTTCTCCGAACCTTGCACGGTCGTCGATCGTACGTTTCCGTGTCCCACGGGCGGCAGGGGACCCCGCAATTCACCTCCCCGTCACCATGCGTTGACCCAAGGTCACTCGGCGGTTGGCCGTGTGGCGGAATCGTGCGGGAGCATGACCGGCAGGCGACAGACCCGCAGCACCTTCCTCCCCCGCCTCCTCACCCGGCCCGTCCGGGCCAGCGCCCTGACCGCGGGCGCCCTGGCGGCGTGCGCGTCGCTCGCCGCCGGGTGCGGGATCGTCCCCGGTGCCACGGGGGGCTCCGGGGACGACACCATCACCGTGATGACCTGGGCGCCCGAGAACACCGGTGCCACCAACAAGCCCGGAATGCCCGCGTTCGCCCAGGCGTACGCCCGCTGGATCAACGCTCAGGGCGGTATCGACGGGCGCCGGCTGAACGTGCTGACCTGCAACGAGAAGAACGACGCCGTGACCGCCTCGCGGTGCGCCCGGCGCGCCGTCGAGGAGGAGGCCGTCGCGGTCGTCGGCTCCTACAGCCAGTACGCCGACGCGTTCCTGCCCACCCTGGAGAGCGCCGGCATCCCGTACATCGGCGGCTACGGCATCACCAACGACGAGTTCACCAGCCCTCTGTCCTACCCCGTCAACGGAGGCCAGCCGGCGCTGCTGGCCGGGCTGGGCCGCACCCTCGCCGACACCTGCGGTCCGGTCACCCTGATCCGGCCCGACAGCATCGCGGGCGACCAGCTGCCCCCGCTGCTCGACTCGGGCCTGCGGGCGGGCGGGCACGAGTCCACCGGCGACCAGCGCGCCGCGGAGACCGCCACCTCCTACCAGCACCAGGTGGACCGTGCCCTGCGGCGGGCGACCGCCGTCCCCGGCGAGCAGGGCTGTGTCGTACCCGCGCTCGGCGACCGCACGGGCATCTTCATGGACTCCTTCCGGCGGGCCCGCGCCGACCACCCCGACGTGCGCACGGCGACCGTGCTGGGCAGCGTCGACCAGACGACCGTGGACGCGTCCGGCGGGGCGTCGGGGCCGTACGAGGGCTCGTACGTCACCGGCTGGTACCCGGCGGCGAACGACGCCCGCTGGAACGGGATGAAGAAGGTGATCGAGCAGGAGGCGTTCGGCGACAACCGGATCGACCCGGCCGACGCCGGGGTGCAGACCACGTGGATCGCCTACACCGTGTTCCGTCAGGCCGTCGAGTCGCTCGGCGACGGCGCGGTGACCGCCGACACGGTGAGCGGGGCGCTGGACGGCGGGCTGAAGGCCGACACGGGCGGGCTCACACCCACCCTGCAGTGGAAGTTCCAGGACGAGCTGGCCGCCGTCGGCTTCCCCCGGCTGGTCAACGCGCACGTGACCCTGCAGGTGGTCGAGAACGGCCGGCTGGTCGCGGCCCGCAAGGGCTTCACCGATGTGACGAAGACCCTGCGGAACGCGGACCTGTGACGGCCGCCGGCCCTCCGGGGCCGGTCAGAGCTGGGTCGGCTGCCGTTCGGTCAGGCCGTACTGCTTGGCGATCGTGTTCCACAGCTGCGCCGCCCTGCCCTTCTCCGTGGTCGCGGTGCCGCTGGCCCGGTTGCCCGCCTGGGTCTGCTTGGTCGCGCGGGCCTGACCCTTCTTGCAGAACTTGCCCTTGGCACCGGCCACCTGGTCGGCCCAGGCCGCGTAGTGGTTGTCGGCCGAGGCGGACGCCTGCCACGCCTTGGTGAGGGCGCTGGTCAGGGCCTGGTGCTCCGGCAGCTTGTCCACGGAGAGGGCGGAGAGGTCGGTCACCAGCCGGCTGCGCTGCCCGGCCGCGTCCCGCAGGTCCTTGGCGGCCGCGCCGAGGTCGCGGCAGGCCTTCACATCGGCGACCGCGTTGATCACGGCGGTGCGGCTGGCACCGCTGTCGGCCAGCAGCTTGTCCAGCTCCACGGCCTGCTCACGGGCGGGGTCCACGGACGGCGAGGGAGACGCCTCCTCGGTCGCGGGCGCGGTGGCGGACACGGTCTGGTTGCCGCTGTCGTCGTCACCGCCGCCGCTGCCGAGCAGGGCGCCCGCGCCGACGCCGAGGACGGCGATGCCGATGCCCACCGCCGCGATGACCGGTATGCGGGTGCCGGAGCCGCCGCCGCGTCCGCCCCTGCCGCTGCCGGCCGGTGCGGCCGGGCGCGGGGCGGGTGCGGCCGGCGCGGGCCCGCCGTACTCCACGCGCGGAAGCTGCTGGGTGGACCCGGCCGGGCCGCCGTCGTCACTGCGGAAGAGGTTGTCGAACTCGGCGGGGGGCTGCCGGTTGCCCTCGCCGGCCGGCGGGGCGGGGGCGCCGTACGGCTGCCCGGGGGGCTGGTCGGTCACGGGGGCGATGTACTGCGTGGCCTCGGCGTCCGGGGTGCCCGCGCCGGGTGCGTCCTGCGGAGGGAGCCCCAGGTACCGGGTGGCCTCGGAGTCGTGCGTGGCGGGCATCTCGGGCGGCAGCGCGCCCGGGCCCACCGGGGGTATGTACTGCGTCGCCCCCTCGTCGGCGCCGCCCGCGGGCACCGGCGGCAGGAACTGGGTGGCCCCCTCCGGCCCGTCGGGCACGCCACCGGCCGGGGAGCCGTACGCGTGCGGGGCGGGAGCGCCGTGTCCGGCGCCGTGCGGGCCGTGGCCGGAGTGGTCGGCGCCAGGCGGCAGCGGGGCCGAAGCGCCGTGCCCGCCGGGCCGGTCACCGTAACCGGCGCCGGAACCGTACGGGGGGTGCCCGCCGTGCCCGGCCGACGCGTCCGCGCCGTACGAGCCGCCGGAACCGTGCCCGACGGACGAAGGACCGGCGCCGTACGCACCGCCCGCACCATGCCCCAGAGACGAGGCATCGGCGCCGTACGCACCGCCGGAACCATGCCCGACGGACGAAGGACCGGCGCCGTACGAGCCGCCGGAACCATGCCCGGCCGACGAAGGACCGGCGCCGTACGCACCGCCCGCACCATGCCCCAGAGACGAGGCATCGGCGCCGTACGCACCGCCGGAACCATGCCCGGCCGACGAGGGGTCCGCGCCCGGGTGGGTGCCGTAGCCCGGGTCGGGCCGGGCCGGGGCGTTCTCGGGCGGCAGCGGGCCGGCGCCCTGGGCGCCGCCCCGGGGAGCGTTCCGGTCGTCCCAGGAGGACCCTTCGGGCGTGCCCCACGGGCCGCCGTCGGACGGGGACGTCCAGTCCTGGCCCGCCGGCGGTCCCGGGTTCTGCTGGTCGGGGCCCCACGGCGTGCCCCAGGTCTGGCCGCCGGGCGGGGCCGAGGCGGGGAAGCCTCCGGCGGAGGGCCGGCCCTCCGCGCCGCCGCCCGGCGCGACCGGTCCGGCCGTCATGCCCGGCAGCAGGGGCTCACCACCGTCGGAGGGCAGCACGATGCCTTCGCGCGCGGGGCGCGCCGAGGGCTCCTCGCCCTGTCCACTCTGCGTCACCGGGACTCCTACCAATGGGGGACCTTGTGAATCGTCGGCTCACGCTACCGGGTCCCCGGAGCCCGGTGCCACGCAGCACAGAACCCGACCTCATGCCCTGTGAGCGCGGTAACAAAACCAGGTCACCGCCAGCTGGTTACGCCGCCTCCTCCCCCATCCCCTCCTCCCCCGTCGCCCCGGCCGCTCACCGGCGTCACGCCGCCGCCTGGAGCTCCATGCGCGCCCCGAACTCCCGTACCACCGGCTCCTCCCGGTACGGCTCCAGACGCTGCTGGAGGTCCTCCAGATACTCGGCGCCCCGGTTGGACCGGAGCCCGTGGAGCAGCCCGGCCGCCTTCAGGCCCGTGCTGCAGGCCTGTTCGATCTCGCGCTGCTGCACCTGGGCCGTGGCCAGCAGCACATAGCCGATCGCCCGCCGCCGGGCCCGCGACTCGGGATGCCCCTCCAGGGACTGGCGGGCGCACCGCCCGGCGGCCTCTGCCTGTCCGAGGTCCCGGTGGCAGTGCGCCAACTCGTCGGCCAGATACGCCTCGTCGAAGTGCGCGATCCACGCCGGGTCGTCGCCCGAGGCGGGATCGGCGGCCTCCATGGCGCCCACGGCCCGCCCCGCAGCCGCCTGCGCGGCGTGCGCGTCGCCCATCAGCGCGTGCCCGCGCGCCTCCGCCGCGAGGAACATCGACTCCGCGCGGGGCGTCACGCGCCCCCGCGCGCCCTCCTGCGCCGCCCGCGCCAACTGCGCGATCTCGCGCGGGTTCCCGAGCTGCGCCGCGAGATGGCTCATGGAGGCGGCGAGCACATACCCGCCGTAACCGCGGTCGCCCGCCGCCTGCGCCAGCCGCAGCGCCTGGATGTAGTAGCGCTGCGCGAGCCCCGGCTGCCCGGTGTCCACGGCCATGTACCCGGCCAGCTCGGTCAGCCGCGCGACCGCGGCGAACAGGTCCCGGCCCACGGCCTCCCGGTACGAACCCGCCAGCATCCCCGAGACCACGCTGTTGAGGTAATGCACCACGACCGGGCGCACATGCCCGCTGCCGTACTGGTGGTCCAGGTCGACCAGCGCCTGCGTCATCGACCGCACCGCCGCGACGTCGGACTGGCCCACGCGCGGGCCCGCGGAACGCGCCACCTGCCCGTCCGGTCCGGAGATCAGCCAGTCGCGGCTCGGCTCCACCAGCGCGGACGCCGCCACGGAGGAGCCGGACAGGAAGTCCCGCCGCCCCACGTCGCTGCGCCACAGCTCGCAGACCTGCTCGATGGCCCCCAGTACCGTCGGCGAGAACTGGAGACCGACACCCGACGCGAGGTTCTTGCCGTTGGCCATGCCGATCTCGTCGATGGTGACCGTACGGCCCAGCTTGCGGCCCAGGGCCTCCGCGATGATCGCCGGTGCCCGCCCCCGCGGCTGCTGCCCGCGCAGCCAGCGCGCCACCGACGTCTTGTCGTAGCGCAGATCGAGGCCGTGCTCGGCGCCGCACATGTTGACCCTGCGGGCCAGCCCGGCGTTGGAGCATCCGGCTTCCTGGATGAGCGCCTGCAGCCGTTCGTTCGGCTGCCGCGCGACGAGAGGCCTTGCGGCCATGGCGTACCCCCTGAGGCTGCGGTGCCTGCCCACGCACCGGGTTGACGTTCTTCCGCGGCCGTACTTCTCACGTCCCGGCGAGAAGAACCGGCCGTGAAGATCAATGCCCCGCCGACGTGCCGACAATGCGAAGCATGTGAGGATTGCCGGGGTAACGGCTGTTGCCGGCCCCTCTCCTGGCTACCCATGCGCGGACGCGGATCCTCGCGCGCGCCCCCACGGATGCACCCATGCGCCCCAAAGACGGAACCGATGCTCCTCCCCCGCGCACACGGGCGGGCGTAACCCCTGGTGACGGCCGTAGTTGTGTTCATCGTGGAAGAGACGATCGCGGGCGCCGACGCCGTACAGATCCCGAAGCAGCGCGGGGAATCGCTGCTGGACACCGCCGTTCGCTACGCGGAGGAACGGCACTGGGACGTGTTCCCGGGCACCTGGCTGGAGGTCGTGGACGGGGTGCACGGCTGCTCGTGCGGTGTCGCGGCGTGCCCGGCCCCCGGCGCGCACCCGGCACGCCCTGACTGGGCGGCCCAGGCGACCGGCAGCGCCACCGTCGCCCGGCGGATGTGGCAGAAGCAGCCGGCCGCCTCGATCCTGCTGCCCACCGGGCGGACCTTCGACGCGATCTCCGTGCCCGAGACGGCCGGCTTCCTGGCGCTCGCGCGGATGGAGCGCATGGAGCTGACGCTGGGTCCCGTGACGCTCACACCGGACCGGCGGATGGAGTTCTTCGTGCTGCCGGGGGCGGCAGCGAAGGTTCCCGACCTGGTGCGCAGGCTGGGGTGGACGGTGGCGTCGCTGGACCTGACGGTCCTCGGGGAGGGCGCGTACGTGGCCGCCCCGCCCACCCGGTTCGGATGCCGCGGGGCCGTGCAGTGGGCCTGCCGGCCCACCCCGGTCAACCGATGGCTGCCGGACGCCGAGGAGTTGGTGTCGCCGCTGGCCTACGCCTGCGGCAGGGACCGGTAGGGGCGGCGCGCCCGCCGACGTGCCCTACGCTTCCAGCCGGCGGAGGGAGTCGTGGTGGGAACTGTTGCCGTACGTGTGCAGGGGCTCTGGAAGCGGTTCGGACAGCAGGTCGCCGTGGGCGGGATCGATCTGGAGCTGCCCGCCGGGCGGTTCATCGGGCTGGTCGGCCCCAACGGCGCGGGGAAGACCACCACGTTGTCCATGGTGACCGGGCTGCTGCGGCCGGATCAGGGGACCGTCGAGGTCGTCGGGCACGACGTGTGGCGGGACCCGGTCGAGGTCAAGGCCCGGATCGGGGTGCTGCCGGAGGGGCTGCGGCTCTTCGAGCGGCTGTCGGGGCGTGAACTGCTCGCCTACACGGGGCGGCTGCGGGGTCTGCCCGGTGACGAGGTCGACCGGCGGGCCACCCAGCTGCTGGACGTCCTCGACCTCGCCGGTGCCCAGCACAAGCTCGTCGTCGACTACTCGACCGGCATGCGCAAGAAGACCGGCCTCGCCGCCGCCCTGCTGCACAACCCCGAAGTCCTCTTCCTCGACGAGCCGTTCGAAGGCGTCGACCCGGTCTCCGCGCAGACCATCCGGGGCGTGCTGGAGCGGTACACGGCGTCCGGCGCCACGGTGGTGTTCTCCTCCCACGTCATGGAGCTCGTCGAGTCGCTGTGCGACTGGGTGGCGGTGATGGCCGCCGGCCGCATCCGCGCCCACGGCCCCCTCGCCGAGGTGCGCGGCGACGCGCCCTCGCTCCAGCGGGCGTTCCTGGAACTCGTCGGCGCCGACAGCCGCGACGCCGGCTCCGGCCTCGACTGGCTGGGCGGCGGCTCCCGGTGAGCGGGGCCGCGGTCACCGCCGTCTTCGTACGGCTGAAGCTGTCCCTGCTGCGCAACGGCCTGCGGCAGTCCGGCGGCCGCAGAGCGGCGTACATCGCCTCCGCCGTCGCCGCCCTGCTCGTCGCCGCGCTCCAGCTGGTCGGGCTGATCGCGCTGCGCGGGTACGACCACGTCGAGTCGCTGGTCGTCCTTGTCGTGGCGGTGCTGGCGCTGGGCTGGGCGGTGATGCCGCTGTTCTTCCCCGGCGGCGACGAGACCCTCGATCCGACCCGGCTGGTGATGCTGCCGCTGCGGCCGCGGGCCCTGGTGCGGGCCCTGCTCGCGGCCTCGCTGATCGGCATCGGGCCGCTGTTCACACTGTGCCTGCTCACCGGTTCGGTGATCGCCGTCGCCCACGGCGGGGCGGCGTTCGCCGTGGGCGTGCCCGCCGTGCCACTGGCGCTGCTGGTGTGCGTGGCGCTGGCCCGGGCGGTCGCCACGGCCAACGTACGGCTGCTGACGAGCCGCAAGGGCCGGGACCTCGCGGTGCTCAGCGGACTGGTGATCGCCGTCGGCGCGCAGGTGGTCAACTTCGGGGTGCGGCGCCTGGGTTCGTCCGGCCTGGAGCAGCTGGCCCCGGTGGCGGACGTGCTGCGCTGGTTCCCGCCGGCGTCGGCGCTCGGCGCGGTGCACGCGGCCGGTGAGGGGTCGTACGGGGTCGCGGCGGCTCAACTGGCGGCGAGCGCGGCGGCGTTGGCGGTGCTGCTGGTGCTGTGGTCGCGGTCGCTGACGCGGCTGATGACCTCCCCGGACGGTTCCACCCTCCAGGCGGGCGACGCGGCGGTCCGCGAACGGTCGTCGACCGGGCTCGCCCGGCTGCTGCCCCCGGGCCGCACCGGTACGGCCGTGCAGCGCAGCCTGCTCTACATCTGGCGCGACCCGAAGACCAAGACCGCCTGGGTCACCTCGCTGGCGATCGGACTGATCGTGCCGGTGTTCAACGCCTGGCAGGGCACCGGCTCGGTGTACATCGCCTGCTTCGCCGCCGGAATGCTCGGCATCATGATGTACAACCAGTTCGGGCAGGACACCTCCGCGTTCTGGATGGTCGCGATGACCATCTCCTCCACCCGGGACGCGTACGTCGAACTGCGCGCCCGCGCACTGACCCTGCTGCTGGTCACCCTGCCCTACTCCGCGCTCGTCACCGTGCTGACGACGGCCGTGCTGGACGACTGGGCGCGGCTGCCGGAGGCCCTCGGCCTGTCCTTCGCCCTGCTCGGCGCGATGCTCGCGACGGGCGCGTGGACCTCGGCCCGGTTCCCGTACTCCATCCCGCAGGAGGGCTACAAGAACGTCGCCCCCGGCCAGGTCGGCCTGGCCTGGATCTCGATCTTCGGCGGAATGGTCGCGGCGGCGGTGCTGTGCGTCCCCGTCGTCGCCCTCACGATCTGGCTGAACGTCGACGCCGCCGGCCAGGACCTGCTCTGGCTGCTGCTGCCGGTCGGCACGGCCTACGGGGCCGTCCTGACCCTGCTGGGACTGCGCCTGGCCGCACCGCAGACGGCCCGGCGGCTGCCGGAGATCATCACGGCGGTCAGCCGGGGCTGAGCGGCCGCCCTGCCCGACGAGGTCGAGCGGTATGTTCTGCCCGGCGGCAGCGACGCCCGGCGAACGCCTCGGCCGGCGCCTTTTCCCATGTGAACGGGGTGACGCGGCTCTCTCGTACAACAATTCCCTCAATCTTGTCGAGAAGCCGATGTGCGCTGAGTCACGTTCAAGTTGAATGATTGCAAGTGAGAGAACCGTCGTGCCGTACGTGCGGACGCAGCCTGCAGGGGGTTCAGGTGAGTGCTTCCCGGCGCAGTGGGGCCACCGACGAGCTGGGGCCGGACGAGCCCGAGCCCGCGCGGGAGGGATCGGACGGCTCCGACCTCCTCGCCGCGCTCCTCGACGGCATGGACGCCGCCCTGTGTGCCTTCGACGCGGACGGCGTGGTGACGCACTGGAACCGTGAGGCGGAGCGGATCCTCGGCTGGACCGCGGCCGAGGCCGTGGGACGGGCCGGGTTCGCCGGGTGGGCCGTGCGCCGCGCGGACGCCGAGGAGGTCGAGGCGCGGCTGATGTCGGCCATGGACGCGCCGGGTCGACAGGTGAACGAGTTCGCGCTGCTGACGAAGGACGGCGGCCGGGTGCTGGTGCGGACCCAGTCCGCGGCCGTGCGCGGACCCGACGGCAAACCGGCGGGCGTGTACTGCGCGTTCAGCGAGGTGCACGCGCAGATCGATCTGGAGCGGTCGATCGCACTGAGCGAGGCACTCCTGGAGGACGCGAGCTGGGGCGTCGTCCTGGTCGACGCCGATCTGCGGCCCGCGGTGGTGAACGCGCACGCCGCGCGGGCGCTGGGCGCCGGGCGGACGTCCGTGCTGGGGCGGCCACTGGGGGAACTGCTGGCGCAGGGCGTGGAGGAGCTGGAGAGCGCCCTCACCCATGTGCTCGCCGAGGGCGCGCCGCCGGCACCGGCCGAGCTGTGGGTGAGCGTGCGCACGCCGGAGGGCGAGCGGCGGCGGTGCTGGCGGAGCGGGTTCGTGCGGCTGGCGTCGCCGCTCGCGGAGGAGCCGGTGCCGCTCGGCGTCGGGTGGCTGTTCCAGGACGTGACCGAGTCACGGCAGGGCGAGCAGGAGGCCTCGCTGCTGCGCTTCCGCGCGCAGCAACTGCACCGCGCGGCGCGCGCGGCGGCGGAGTGCGAGGATCCGGCGGAGGCGGCGACGGTCCACCTCGACTTCGCCCTCGCCGGATTCGCCGACCACGCGCTGATCGACCGCGTGGCCGACGGTGCGGACGACGCGGACCGGGTGCGGCTGGTCCGGGTCGCCGCGACACCGTCCGGCGCGCCGGGCCCCACCAGGATCGACGGGCGGGCGGGACTGCCGGTGCGGTACGGCGAGGGACATCCCGCGGTGCAGTGCGTGGAGCGGGCGGGCTCGGTGCGGGCCGGGGCGGGTTCCCTGTCCGCGGAGGACGCCCGGGCGTGGGCGGTGGCGCGGCAGTGGCCGCCGGACGCGGTGCACGCGCTGTGCACCGTGCTGCGGAGCCGGGGACGGACGCTCGGTGCTGTGACGTTTCTGCGGGGGGCGGGGCGTCACGCGTTCGAACGCTCCGACGCCATGTACGCGGAAGACGTCGCGGTCCACATCGCCACATCCCTGGACCTGGCGTCCCTCGCCCGCCCGGACCACTGACCGTCCCTGGCCGGCAGGTCAGCCCCTCCGGCGTTCGAGGAGCCGGGGGTCCGGGGCCGGCGCCCCCGGAGGTCGGGACGGGGAAGGGGCAGCGGGGGCGAACTCAGTGGCCGTAGAAGATCCGGTCCGCGTACTCCTCGAAGACGCGCGCGTTCCACTCGTGACCGCCGTCCACATTGCCCGAGCGGAGCAACGGCGGCTCGATCCCGCGGTCGGCCAGCCCCGCCGCCGCGGTGGCCATCACCGCCTGCAGCAGCGCCGTCGTCACCACCGTCGACGCCGGAGCGAACGGCGCGGGCACCTTGTCGTGCGTCAGCTCCGCGTCACCGACCGCGACACCGGAGTCCAGCACCAGATCACAGTGGTCCTTCAGGAACGTCCCCGACGAATGCCGGGACGACGTCTGCGCCGCGTACGCCACCGACGTCACGCCGATCACCCGCACACCCAGCTCGCGGGCCCTCATGGCCATCTCCACGGGCAGCGCGTTCCGCCCGGACAGGGAGATGATCAGCAGCGCGTCACCCGCGCGGAGCGGCGAGGACTCGAGCACGACGCCCGCGAGCCCGTCGACACGCTCCAGGGCGGAGCCCAGCGTCGCCGGCCGCACGTCGACACCCACCGCACCCGGCACGGCGAGCAGGTTCATCAGGGCGAGTCCACCCGCGCGGTACACGAGGTCCTGCGCGGCGAGCGAGGAGTGCCCGGCACCGAACGCGAAGAGACGGCCGCCTTCCGCGACCGTGTCGGCCAGCATCGCGCCCGCGGCCGCCACGGCATCGGCCTCCTCGTCGCGGATCCGCCGCAGCAGGTCGATCGCGGCGTCGAGGAACTGACCGGCCGGCGTGCGGTCGCTCATGCGGCATCCCTTCGCGGTGAAGTGTTGCGGATCACCGTGCGGTCTGGACCAGTGCCGTGTCAATACGGCGCCCGGCGGCCCCGTTCTCCGGCGTGCGCACCCCTCGTTTCCACAGCGGGACCCGGTTGTCAGCCGTATGCGTAAGAATTGAGTCCTGGGCCAGCGCACGCGCCGGTGAGCAGGCCGGCCTCCGGCAGAGCCAATCCGCAGATCTCATCAAGGGGCATGTATGTCCGGACTGATCGACACCACGGAGATGTATCTCCGCACCATCCTCGAGCTGGAGGAGGAAGGTGTGGTCCCCATGCGCGCCCGGATCGCCGAGCGGCTTGACCAGAGCGGGCCGACGGTCAGCCAGACGGTGGCGCGCATGGAGCGCGACGGCCTGGTGTCCGTCGCCGCCGACCGCCACCTCGAGCTCACCGAGGAGGGCCGCCGGCTGGCCACGCGTGTGATGCGCAAACACCGGCTCGCGGAGTGCCTCCTGGTCGATGTGATCGGCCTGGAGTGGGAGCAGGTCCACGCCGAGGCCTGCCGCTGGGAGCACGTGATGAGCGAGGCCGTCGAGCGCCGCGTGCTGGAGCTGCTGCGGCACCCGACCGAGTCCCCCTACGGCAACCCGATCCCCGGGCTCGAGGAACTGGGCGAGAAGGACGGCGCCGACCCCTTCCTCGACGAGGGCATGGTGTCCCTGGCCGACCTCGACCCGGGCGCCGAGGGCAAGACGGTCGTCGTGCGCCGGATCGGCGAACCGATCCAGACCGACGCGCAGCTGATGTACACGCTGCGCCGGGCGGGCGTACAGCCCGGCTCGGTGGTGAGCGTGACGGAGTCGGCGGGCGGGGTGCTGGTGGGCAGCAGCGGCGAGGCGGCCGAGCTGGAGAACGAGGTGGCCTCGCACGTGTTCGTCGCCAAGCCCTGACCGCACCGGGCGAACGGTTCGCGCCTGCCGGTGTGAACGCGCCGAATCGAAGATCCAGTACGTCGAATCGCAGCGCTCGCCGGAAACGCGTGCAAGGCTGTCGCGTGAGGCATATGACCTGAGGGGCTCTTGGCCGGGCCGACAGCGATGTCACCCCGGCCGGGGAGGGGCGGGACGATGTGCCGTGACCACGTGAGGAGCCCCGGCGCCGCGTGGCGCCGGGGCCTGTCCTCCCCTGTGCTGACCCGGAGCCCCGAGCTCTCAGGGTCATTCCCCTCGGACCGGTTTCCCCGAGCGGTCCGCCTCCCGCTGAAGATCTCCCCTGGGCCGCGGCGATCAATCCCCGACGGAGGTCACTCGATCGAGGGGTGTTGCCGGGCAAGAAGGTATTTTCGAATAGACATTCGATAATCTGCGGGCAGTGGCAACGGGCAGAGCCAGGACACAGGCAGTGGGCAGGCAGCGAGCTTGGGGGGTGCCAGGACCATGGCGCGACGCATCGACGTGACCGGGGCGGACGGCGTACGGCTCGCCGCCTGGGAATTCGGCGACCCACCCAAGAACGGCGCCGAACCGACCGCGACCACCGCACCGAACACGCCCGGCGTGCTGTTACTCCACGGCCTGATGGGCCGCGCCTCGCACTGGGCGTCCACCGCCCGCCGGCTCTCCGCGCGCTACCGCGCGGTCGCCCTCGACCAGCGCGGCCACGGCCGCAGCGACAAACCCTCCAAGGCGTCCTTCACCCGCGACGCCTACGTCGACGACGCCGAGGCCGCCCTCGAGCAGCTCGGCCTCGGACCCACCGTCCTCATCGGCCACGCGATGGGCGCCCTGACCGCCTGGCAACTCGCCGCCAAGCGCCCCGACCTGGTCAACGGCCTGATCATCTGCGACATGCGGGCCTCCGCCCTCGGAGCCGCCTCCCAGCGCGAGTGGGCCGAGTGGTTCAAGGCCTGGCCGGTCCCCTTCGCCACCCTCGCCGACGTACGCAAGTGGTTCGGCGAGGACGACCCCTGGGTCGAGCGGCCCAACCCCGCCCGCGGCGAGTTCTACGCCGAGGTGATGGCCGAGTCCCCCGACGGCTGGCGCCCCGTCTTCGACCCGGACCAGATGCTCCGCTCCCGCGAGACCTGGGTGTACGACGCCCACTGGGAGGAACTGGCCCAGGTGCGGTGCCCCGCCCTGGTGGTCCGCGGCCTCGACGGCGAACTCGGCCGCGCCGAGGCCCAGGAAATGGTCCGCGTCCTCCCCCACGGCCAGTACGCCGAGGTCGCCGACGCCGGCCACCTCGTCCACTACGACCAGCCCGAAGCCTGGCTCGCCGCCATCGAACCCTTCCTGACCACCCTCAACCACCCCTGACCCCCTCCACCCCGGGCCCTTGAGCGACCGGGCACCTCCAGGACCGCCTGACGCGGCACTACCAGCACGATCGGCCGCACATTCGAGAAAACGGAACATTCGCACGAAGGGACGACCTCGAGCGCATCGAGCCATCCGGGAGATCTCAGCCGACTAGCGTCGACGGCGTACTTGAGGAAGGGAGGTCACTCGCTCCTCGGTCCCCGGACCGACGCCTGCCCATGCAAGAGGCAGACGCAGAGTGACCAGCCCCAGTCATCACGATCCGAAGGATCAGGGAGGTGCCCCGATGACTACGTTTCCCGCAGGCGAGCGGACCCACCAGGCTGTGCTTCCTCAGCAGCCTGCTCTGGAATCCGTGGGAGCAGACACCCCTGGGAGCAGGGACGAAACGGCTCACGGACACCCCGCCACCGAGCGGGGCACCGGCAGGGAACATGGGCGAGGGGAGACCGACGGGCACAGCACCGGGGCCCGTCGGCGTCACGCCAAGAGCACCGCCACGGCGGCGCAGGCGGCAGAGAACGGGAGCGGTGACGCTCCCCCGCACGACAGCACGCCGTATCCCGGTGGCATCGGCGCAGGCCGGGTCTTCGTCCTCTGCAAGGACGGGCACCCCCTCATGCCCTGCCACCCCGCCCGTGCCCGCGCACTACTCGCACAGAGCCGGGCCGTGGTCGCCCGACAGACGCCCTTCACCATCCGGCTGAAGGACCGAACGTTCGCCGAGTCGGACGTGGACGGCGTACAGCTCCGCATCGACCCCGGCTCCCAAGGCACCGGCCTCGTCCTCACCGACGAGAAGAAGGAGCGCAACGAGCACGGCACCATCGTGACCGTTCGACGCGGGCTCATCTCGGTCGAGCTCCACCACCGCCCCGATCACATCCGACTGTGCATGCGACAGCGCGCCGGATACCGACACCGGCGCCGCTCGGCCAACACCCGCTATCGCACACCACGCTCACACAACCGACGTCACCCGACAGGATGGCTGCCGCCGTCCCTGCGCCACCGCGTCGATACGACCGTCTCCACGGCCGGACGCCTGTGCCGCTACGCGCCCGTCACCGAGATTCACGTGGAGCTTGTCGCCTTTGACACCCACTCCATGAGCGCGGGCCGACCCCTCACAGGGGCCGAGTACCAGCAGGGACCACTCGCCGGCACCGACGCCCGCGCCTATCTGCACGCCAAATGGAACAGCGCCTGCGCCTACTGCGACGCCACCGACGTGCCCCTGAACAAAGACCACCTTCGGCCCCGCAGCCGCGGAGGCTCGAACCGCCTCTCCAACCTCGTCCTCGCCTGCGTCCCCTGCAACCAGGCCAAAGGCAACGGCCCCGTCGAAACCTTCCTCGTCCACCGTCCCGACCGTCTGGAAACGATCCTCCAGCAGGTGAGAACGCCACTCCACGACGCCGCCGCCATGAACGCGACCCGCTGGCAGCTCATCGACGCACTGAGCGCCCTCGGCAAACCCCTGCAGGGTCGTCCGGGCACCGAGACGAAGGAGAACCGCACCGCCATGGGGCTGGGCAAGACACACACCCTCGACGCGCTGTCCGTAGGACCGCTGGACCACGCGCGCGGGGATGCCATCGTGCGGTTCCCCGCACAGGTCCTCGTGGTGAGAGCCACGGGACGCGGCTCCTACGCGCGGACCACCCCGGACCGGTTCGGATTCCCGCGGCTCCTGAGATCTCGCGCCAAGCAGCACTTCGGTTTCATCACCGGGGACCTCGTACGGGCCAGTGTGCCGAACGGCCGGTGGGCGGGCACATGGACGGGACGCATCTCGGTGCGTGCGAGAGGCCAGCACAGTCTCAGGACGCCGATGGGACGGCTCAACGTCGCCCACTGGAACCTGCGGATGCTTCAGCGGGGCGACGGGTACGACTACTCCGTCCGGTCGGAGGGCCGGCAGCCTCATGGTCCACTGCAGAGCGGTCAAGGTCCCGTTGGACGAAGCAGACGGGCTCCTGAGGAAAGACCCCTTCGGAAAACCGGTTGATTCGGGATCCGGCACTTCCTAGGGTTTGGGTTACCGAGGAAGGAGGTGGTTCGGAGCATGTATGCATACCGGACGTCGGAGGTGGCTGCGGGCTAGTGGCCCGTCACCACACCCGGTGCGGTGCCGAGCCAGCGCGCGAGCGACGCGTGCAGCCGGCCTAATCCAACGCAGTCACCCGACCCGCGAGTCGCCGGTAACGTCCGGCCGGCTCCCCCCGAGGGGGGAACCAGGCTCGCGGGTCGTCTGCGTTTTCAGGGGGCCGCCGGTGTTCAGCGGGCGATGTCCTCGTAGCCCTCGATCTCGCGTGGGTCGCGGGTGCCCGGGCCGACGTAGCGGGCCGACGGGCGGACCAGGCGGCCGGTGCGCTTCTGCTCCAGGATGTGGGCCGACCAGCCGGCGGTGCGGGCGCAGGTGAACATCGAGGTGAACATGTGCGCCGGGACCTCGGCGAAGTCCAGCACGATGGCGGCCCAGAACTCGACGTTGGTGGCCAGTACCCGGTCGGGGCGGCGGGCGTGCAGTTCGGCCAGGGCGGCCTTCTCCAAGGCCTCGGCGACCTCGAAGCGCGGGGCGCCCAGCTCGCGGGCGGTGCGCCGCAGGACGCGGGCGCGGGGGTCCTCCGCGCGGTAGACGCGGTGGCCGAAGCCCATGAGGCGTTCGCCCTTGTCGAGGGCCTGCTTGACGTAGGCCTCGGCGTCCCCGGTGCGTTCTATCTCCTCGATCATGTGCAGCACGCGGGAGGGGGCGCCGCCGTGCAGGGGTCCTGACATGGCGCCCACGGCTCCGGAGAGGGCGGCGGCGACGTCCGCGCCCGTGGAGGCGATGACGCGGGCGGTGAAGGTGGAGGCGTTCATGCCGTGCTCGGCGGCCGAGGTCCAGTAGGCGTCGACGGCGGCGACGTGCCGGGGGTCGGGTTCGCCGCGCCAGCGGATCATGAAGCGTTCGACGATGGAGTCGGCCTTGTCGATCTCGCGCTGGGGGACCATGGGCAGGCCCTGGCCGCGCGCGGACTGGGCGACGTAGGAGAGGGCCATGACGGCGGCGCGTGCGAGGTCGTCGCGGGCCTGTTCGGCATCGATGTCGAGGAGCGGTTTGAGGCCCCATACGGGGGCGAGCATGGCGAGGGCGGACTGGACGTCGACGCGGATGTCACCGGAGTGCACGGGGATGGGGAAGGGTTCCGCGGGCGGCAGGCCCGGGTTGAACGCTCCGTCGACGAGCAGGCCCCAGACGTTGCCGAAGGAGACGTGCCCGACCAGGTCCTCGATGTCGACGCCCCGGTAGCGGAGGGCGCCGCCCTCCTTGTCCGGTTCGGCGATCTCCGTCTCGAACGCGACGACTCCTTCGAGCCCGGGTACGAAGTCGGACATCAGGCGGCTCCTCGTGAGGTGGGTGACAGATGGTGTTGTGGGATGGGACGACCATGTGTCGGTCAAGCCGGTGCGGTCGGGTGCGTCCGGTGGATCCGCGGTCACGCTGCGTGGACTCGCGGTCCGGGACGTCATCCCTGTGATGCCCGGCTGGCGGTCACCCAACCGGATCAGTGCCTGCACGATATCCCCGGGTGCCATCTTTGGGGAGGGTTCGCGGCACTGAGTGCCATGGGGTGATGAAGGCCACCGCTGTCCCCGGGGCCGTGCGCATGGGGGAGGATGACGGCGTGACCGACCGAGATGCCGTTCCCTTCCATCTGGCCGCGATGCGCAAGCAGTACCGGACCGAGGGGCTTGCCGAGACCGACCTGGCCGCGACGCCCGTGGAGCAGTTCGCGCGCTGGTTCAAGCAGGCCGCGACGGACGGCGGGCTGTTCGAGCCGAACGCCATGATCGTGTCGACGGCGGACGCGGAGGGGCGGCCGAGTTCGCGGACGGTGCTGTTGAAGCACTTCGACGACGAGGGTTTCGTCTTCTACACGAACTATGAGTCCCGTAAGGGCCGTGACCTGGCCGCGAATCCGCATGTGTCCTTGTTGTTCCCGTGGCATCCGATGGCGCGGCAGGTCATCGTGACCGGTGTCGCGCACCGTACGGGGCGGGACGAGACGGCGGCCTATTTCCGTACCCGTCCGCACGGTTCCCAGCTGGGGGCGTGGGCCAGTGGTCAGTCGTCGGTGATCGCGGGCCGTGAGGAGCTGGACGCGTCCTATGCGGGGCTGGCGGCGCGCCATCCGGAGGGTGAGCAGGTGCCGGTGCCGCCGCACTGGGGCGGTTTCC
Source organism: Streptomyces malachitofuscus (assembly GCF_055571035.1). Taxonomy (NCBI): domain Bacteria; kingdom Bacillati; phylum Actinomycetota; class Actinomycetes; order Kitasatosporales; family Streptomycetaceae; genus Streptomyces; species Streptomyces malachitofuscus. The sequence goes on from NZ_JBVIGA010000005.1 coordinate 168,437, forward strand.
GGGTGGTGCCGGGGTCGGTGGAGTTCTGGCAGGGCCGGGAGAACCGTCTGCACGACCGTCTGCGGTACGTGGCCGAGGCGGGCGGTGGCTGGAGGGTGGAGCGGCTCGCTCCGTGATCCGGGGGCGGGTCAGCGCAGGGCCTGCTCCAGCAGGGCGGCCCACTGGTTCACGACCCGTTCGCGGCGGGCGGTGTCGTCGCTGAGGAGGTTGGCGAGGCCGAGGCCGCGGGCCATGTCGAGGAGGCCCTGGACGGTTTCGCGGACGCCGGGGCGGGATTCGTCGGCGCCGAGGAGGTCGACGGCGATGCGGTGGGACTCGCGGCCGACGCGCAGTTCGAGTTCGGTGACGCGGGGGCGGAGCTGTTCCTCGTTGGTGGCGGCGACCCACAGGTGGAGTGCCGCGCGGAAGAGGGGTCCGGTGTAGAGGTCGACGAGGGCGGCGACGACCGCGCGGCGGTCGCTCGCGGCGGCGCCTTCGGGGCCGTCGGGGCCGTCGGCGAAGAGGGCGCGCAGGGCGGTGGAGCGTTCTTCGGCGACGTACTCGACGGCGGCGGTGAAGAGGTCCTCGCGGGTCGGGAAGTGGTGCTGGGCGGCTCCGCGGGAGACGCCGGCGCGTTCGGCGACGACGGAGACCGTTGAGCCCGCCCAGCCGTGTTCGGCGAGGCAGGCCACGGCGGCTTCCAGGAGTCGCTGCCGGGTGGCCCGGCTGCGGTCCTGCTTGGGGACTCGTTCGGCACGGTCGGCCGTGCTCACACCACCCATTCCGGATCCCGTCGTTCGAGGAAGGCCGTCATTCCCTCGCGCGCGTGGGCGGAGGAGAAGAGGCGGGCCGAGAGCGCGGTCAGGTCGGCCGCGTCCCGGTCGAAGGTCTCCAGCACCTTAGCCGTGAGCAGCCGTTTCGTCTCGGCCAGGGCTTCGGGGGCGGATGCGCGCAGGCCGTCGAGGATGGGGGCGAGGGTGTCGTCGACGTCCTCGCCGGCGGTGGTGAGCAGGCCGATGCGGGCTGCTTCGGCGGTGTCGAGGCGTTCGCCGGTGAGGTAGTAGCGGGCGAGTGCGCGCGGGTCGGTGCGGGGCAGCAGCGGCAGGGAGATGACGGCCGGGGCGACGCCGATGCGGACCTCGGTGAAGGCGAAGGTGGCGGTGTGCGAGGCGACGGAGATGTCGCAGGCGGCGAGGAGGCCGAGCCCGCCGGCGCGGACGTGTCCGGTGATCCGCGCGACGACGGGTTTGGGCAGTTCGACGATCTGCCGCAGGAGGTCCACGAGGGCTCCGGGCGGGGGCGGGTCGCGCAGGTCGGCGCCCGCGCTGAAGGTGGTGCCGGTGTGGGTGAGGACGACCGCGCGGACGCCGGTGTCCTTGCCGGCGTCGGTGAGCGCGGCGGCCAGTTCGCCGACGAGGGCGGCGGAGAGGGCGTTGCGGCGTTCCGGGGCGTCGAGGGTGAGCGTTTCGACGCCCCGTGCGCGGGTGCGGCCGATCAGGGTCACGAGGGCTCCTTGTGCGTCGCGCGGAGTTCGCGGCGCAGGATCTTCCCGGAGGCGGCGCGGGGGACGCCGTCGATGAAGGTGACGTGCCGGACCCGCTTGTAGGGGGCGACGTGTTCGGCGACGTACATCATGATCTCGCCTTCGGTGAGGTCCGGGGCGGACGGCTGGCGGACGACGTAGGCGTGCGGGACTTCGTTGCCGTCGTCGTTGTAGACGCCGATGACGGCGGCGTCGGCGATGCCGGGGTGGGTGAGGAGCAGGGCCTCGAGTTCGGCGGGGGCGACCTGGAAGCCCTTGTACTTGATGAGTTCCTTGACGCGGTCGACGACGAAGAGCCAGCCTTCGTCGTCGACGTGGCCGACGTCTCCGGTGTGCAGCCAGCCTCCCCCACCGTCGATCATGGCGGCGGTGGCGTCGGGGCGGCCGAGGTAGCCCTTCATGACCTGGGGGCCGCGGATGAGTATTTCGCCGGATTCGCCGGGGCCGAGGTCCTTGGCGGGGTCGTCGAGGGAGACGATCCGCATCTCGGTGCCTGCGATGAGTTTGCCGACGGTGCCGGGGGGTGCGTCGTTCATGGCGTCCAGGGGGACGACGTGGGTGCCCGGCGACAGTTCGGTCATGCCGTACGCCTGCCCGACGGGTGGCAGTCCGAGCCGCCTGGAGCAGGCGGCGGCGAGGCTTGCGTCCAGGGGTGCGGCGGCGCTGATGATGTGCTGCAGGGAGGTCAGGTCGTACTGGGCGACCAGGGGGTGTTTGGCGAGGGCGAGCACGATGGGCGGGGCCACGTAGAGGCCGGTGATGCGGTGGTTCTGGATGGCCGCGAGGAAGGTTTCCAGGTCGAAGCGGGGCAGGACGACGACGGTGGCGCCCTGGCGCAGGGGCGCGTTCATGAGGGCCGTCAGTCCGTAGATGTGGAAGAACGGCAGGACGGCGAGGATGCGGTCCCCTGGACCCGTGCTGATCAGCGGCTGGAGCTGGGCGAGGTTGGTGGCGATCTGCCGGTGGGTGAGCATCACGCCTTTGGGGATGCCGGTGGTGCCGGAGGAGTAGGGCAGTGCGGCGACGTCCTCGGCGGGGTCGATGTCGACCGCCGGTTCGGGGGCGGTGGAGGCCAGCATGTCGATCAGTGAGCGGTGTCCGGGTGCGCTGTCGCAGACGAAGATCTCCTGGACGCCGCCCGCGAGTTCGGCGGCCCTGCGCGCGGTTTCGAGCAGCGGGGAGACGGTGACGATCCAGCGGGCCGCGGAGTCCTTGAGCTGTTTGCCGAACTCCTCGGCGGTCGCGAGGGGGTGCACGGTGGTGACGGAGGCGCCGGCGCGGGTGGCCGCGTAGAACGCGGTGGGGAAGGCGATGGTGTTGGGGCTGTGCAGGGCGAGCACGTCCCCCTTGCGTACGCCGGCTTCGGCGAGGGCGGCGGCGACCCGGCGGTGGAAGCGGTCGACCTGTTCGTAGGTGAGGGTGGTGCCGTCGGTGCCGTCGATCAGTGCCGGGGCGCTGCCGAACTCGGCGGCACGGCCGAGCACGGCGTCGTGGATGGGGAGTTCGACCGGTTCGACGTCTGCGTACTCGCTGCGGAACATGGTTCCTCCAAGACGGCCGGGGGCCGGTGCCTAGTACGACTTGGGCAGGCCCAGGGTCTGGTGGGAGACGTAGTTGAGAATCATCTCCCGGCTCACCGGAGCAATACGAGACACGCGCGCGGCGGTTATCAGCGCGCCGAGCCCGTACTCGCGGGTGAGGCCGTTGCCGCCGAGGGTGTGCACGGCCTGGTCGACGGCCTTGACGCAGGCTTCGGCGGCCGCGTACTTGGCCATGTTGGCGGCCTCGCCCGCGCCGATGTCGTCGCCGGTGTCGTAGAGGTGGGCGGCCTTCTGCATCATCAGGCGGGCGAGTTCGAGGTCGATGTGCGCCTGGGCGAGGGGGTGGGCGATCGCCTGGTGGGCGCCGATGGGAGCGTTCCAGACGGTGCGTTCACGCGCGTAGGCGAGGGCGCGGGTCAGTGCGTGGCGGCCCATGCCGATCGCGAACGCGGCGGTCATGATGCGTTCGGGGTTGAGGCCGGCGAAGAGCTGGAGCAGGCCGGCGTCCTCGTCGCCGACGAGGGCGTCGGCGGGCAGCCGTACGTCGTCGAGGACGAGCTCGAACTGCTTCTCTACGGCGTTGAGTTCCATGTCGATGGGGCGGCGCTGGAAGCCCTCGGCGTCGCGCGGGACGATGAACAGGCAGGGCTTGAGCTTGCCGGTGCGGGCGTCCGCGGTGCGGCCCACGATGAGGGTGGCGTCGGCGATGTCGACTCCGGAGACGAACACCTTGCGGCCGGTGAGGATCCAGTCGCCGCTGTCGGGGTCGCGCCGGGCGGTGGTGGTGATGCGGTGGGAGTTGGAGCCGGCGTCGGGTTCGGTGATGCCGAAGGCCATCAGGCGGCTGCCGTCGGCGAGGGCGGGCAGCCACTGGCGTTTCTGGGCCTCGGTGCCGAAGCGGGAGATGACGGTGCCGCAGATCGCCGGGGAGACGATCATCATCAGCAGGGGGTTGCCGGCGGCGCCCATCTCTTCGAGGACGAGGGAGAGTTCGGTGATGCCGCCGCCACCGCCGCCGTATGCCTCCGGCAGGTTGACGCCGATGTAGCCGAGCTTGGCTGCTTCCTGCCAGAAGGCGCGGGCGTCGGTGGTGTGGGTGGCGCGGGGGTGGTTGTTCGCGAACGCGGCGACCGCTGCGCGGAGGGCCTTGTGCTCTTCTGATTCGATCAACGGCATGAGGGCTCCTAAGGGGGCGGGACTTCAGGTCGACGGGAGGGTGCGGGTTCGTCGGGGTGCCTCGCGCAGTTCCCCGCGCCCCTCAGGGAGTTGCTTCCACGATTGCCAGAAGGGTCCCGGGGTCCACTTGCTGTCCCGGTGTGGCGCTGAGGGTGGTCAGTGTTCCCGTGACCGGGGCTGTGATCTTGTGTTGCATCTTCATTGCCTCCAGCCAGAGGAGGGGCTGTCCAGCTTCCACGTGGCTGCCCTCTTCGAGGCCCTCGGCGACGCGGACGACCGTGCCCGGCATGGGGGCGAGGAGGGAGCCGGGGGCGTGCTGGGCGGTGGGGTCGGGGAAGCGGGGCAGGGCGGTGAGGGCGGTGGTGCCCGCGTACACGCGGTCGTCGTACCGGCTGACCTCGTAGCGGCGTCGTACGCCGTCCACGTCGAGGATCACCAGGTCCGCGTCGGCGTGCACGACCTGGACGCCGTCGGCGGCCAGGCCCTCGCGGGTGTGCCGGTAGCGGACCTCGTGCTCCTCGCCGTCCATGAGGTACCGCTTGATCTGGGGCTGCGAGGCCAGGTTGCGCCAGCCGCCGAAGCGGGAGCGGCCGTGGGCGTCGGCGAGGGCGGCGGCGAGCGGGGCGTGCGGGTCGGGGGCGGGGGCGGTCAGTGCGGGCAGGTGCCGGTCGTAGAACCCGGTGTCCATGCGCCCTTCGGTGAATTCCTCGTGGCGCAGGGAGCGGACGAGGAGGTCCCGGTTGGTGCGGGGGCCGTGGATCACCGCGCGGTCGAGGGCGGAGGCGAGCTTGCGGATCGCCTCCGCGCGGGTGGGTGCGTGGGCGACGACCTTGGCGAGCAGGGGGTCGTAGTGGACGCCGATGTCGTCGCCGTCGGTGTAGCCGGTGTCCAGGCGTACGGAGTCGGGGACGGAGAGGCGGTGCAGCCTGCCGGTCTGCGGTGCCCAGTCCTGGGCGGGGTCCTCGGCGTAGAGGCGGGCCTCGACGGCGTGTCCGCGGATGGCGGGCGGCCCGTCGCCCAGCGCGTGGCCCTCGGCGATGCGGATCTGCTCGGCGACGAGGTCGACGCCGCACACCGCCTCCGTCACGGGGTGTTCCACCTGAAGGCGGGTGTTCATCTCCAGGAAGTGGACCCGGTCGTCGGCGACGAGGAACTCGACGGTTCCCGCGCCGACGTAGCCGACGGCGCGGGCGGCACGTAGGGCGAGGTGGTACAGGTGTTCGGTGACCCCCGGGGCGAGGTGGGGCGCCGGGGCCTCCTCGATCACCTTCTGGTGGCGGCGCTGGAGGGTGCAGTCGCGGGTGCCGAGCACCCACTGCGTGTCGTGGGTGTCGGCGAGCACCTGCACCTCCACGTGGCGGGCGCCTTCCACGTACGGTTCGACGAACACCTCGCCGTCGCCGAAGGCGCTCGCGGCCTCCGCGCGGGCGGCGGCCAGTTCGCCGTCCAGGTCGGCGAGGCGCCGTACGACGCGCATGCCGCGTCCGCCGCCGCCCGCCGTCGCCTTCACCAGGACGGGCAGGTCGGCCTCCGTGACGTCGCGCAGGGGTTCGATGCCCATGAGCTGTTTGGCGCGCGTCTTGGACGCCATCGCCTCGATCGCCTCGGGGGGCGGGCCGATCCAGATCAGGCCGGCGTCCTGCACGGCCCGCGCGAAGTCGGGGTTCTCGGAGAGGAAGCCGTAGCCGGGGTGCACGGCGTCGGCTCCGGCGCTGAGGGCGGCCTTCACGATGAGGTCGCCGCGCAGGTAGGTGTCGGCGGGCGTCGCCCCCGGCAGGCGTACGGCGGCGTCGGCCTCGCGGGTGTGGAGGGCGCCGGCGTCGGGGTCCGAGTGCACGGCGACGGTCCGGATGCCCATCGCGCGGCAGGTGCGCATGACACGGCAGGCGATCTCGCCGCGGTTCGCCACCAGGAGGGTCGTGATCATGGGCCTCACATCCGGAAGACGCCGAAGCCGCCGCGCGCGCCCTCGTAGGGGGCGGTGTGGATCGCGGACAGGCACAGGCCGAGGACGGTTCGGGTGTCGCGCGGGTCGATGACGCCGTCGTCGTAGAGGCGTCCGGAGAGGAACATCGGCAGCGACTCGGACTCGATCTGCTGCTCCACCATGGCGCGCAGGGCCGCGTCCGCCTCGTCGTCGTACGGCCGTCCCTTCGCGGCGGCGGACTGGCGGGCGACGATGGACAGCACGCCGGCGAGCTGCTGCGGGCCCATGACGGCGGACTTGGCGCTGGGCCAGGCGAAGAGGAAGCGGGGGTCGTAGGCGCGGCCGCACATGCCGTAGTGGCCGGCGCCGTAGGAGGCGCCCATGAGGACGGACAGGTGGGGGACGCGGGAGTTGCTGACCGCGTTGATCATCATGGCGCCGTGCTTGATGATGCCGCCCTGCTCGTACTCCTTGCCGACCATGTAGCCGGTGGTGTTGTGCAGGAAGAGCAGGGGGATGTCGCGCTGGTTGGCGAGCTGGATGAACTGGGCGGCCTTCTGGGACTCCTCGCTGAAGAGGACGCCCTGGGCGTTGGCGAGGATGCCGACGGGGTGGCCGTGGAGGGCGGCCCAGCCGGTGGTGAGGCTGGTGCCGTAAAGGGGTTTGAACTCGTCGAAGTCGGAGGAGTCGACGATCCGCGCGACGACCTCGCGCGGGTCGAAGGGGATCTTGAGGTCGCCGGGGACGATGCCGAGGAGTTCGTCCTCGTCGTACTTGGGCGGGGCGGCCGGTCCCGGATCGTCGTAGGCCTTGCGGTGGTTGAGGCGGGCGACGACGCGGCGGGCCTGGCGGAGCGCGTCGGGCTCGTCGACGGCGAAGTAGTCGGCGAGGCCCGACACGCGCGCGTGCATCTCGGCGCCGCCCAGGGACTCGTCGTCGCTCTCCTCCCCCGTCGCCATCTTCACCAGGGGCGGGCCGCCGAGGAACACCTTCGCCCGCTCCTTGACCATGATCACGTGGTCGGACATGCCGGGGATGTACGCGCCGCCCGCGGTGGAGTTGCCGAAGACGACGGCGACGGTGGGGATGCCGGCCGCCGACAGCCGGGTGAGGTCCCGGAAGATGGCGCCGCCGGGGATGAAGATCTCCTTTTGGGAGGGCAGGTCGGCGCCGCCGGACTCGACGAGGCTGATGCAGGGCAGCCGGTTGGCGAGCGCGATGTCGTTGGCGCGCAGGGCCTTCTTCAGGCTCCACGGGTTGCTGGCGCCGCCGCGCACGGTCGGGTCGTTGGCGGTGATGAGGCACTCCACGCCCTCGACGACGCCGATGCCGGTGACGAGGGAGGCGCCGACGGTGTACTCGCTGCCCCAGCCCGCCAGCGGGGACAGTTCCAGGAAGGGCGTGTCGGGGTCGAGGAGCAGTTCGATGCGTTCGCGGGCGAGGAGCTTGCCGCGCTTGCGGTGCCGTTCGACGTACTTCTCGCCGCCGCCCGCGAGGGCCTTGGCGTGCTCGGCGTCGAGTTCGGCGAGCTTGGCGAGCATGGCGTCGCGGTTCGCGCGGTACTCCGGGTCCGCGGTGTTCAGGGCGGATTCGAGGACCGTCACAGGAGGGCCTCCGGGATGTCGAGGTGCCGGGAGCGCAGCCATTCGCCGAGCGCCTTGGCCTGCGGATCGAAACGGGCCTGCGCGGCGACGCCCTCGCCGAGGATGCCCTCGACGACGAAGTTCAGGGCGCGCAGGCGGGGCAGTACGTGCCGGGTGACGGGCAGGGCGGCGGCCTCGGGAATCAGCTCCCGGAACCGCTCGACGGTGAGTTCGTGCGCGAGCCACCGCCAGGCGTCGTCCTGGCGCACCCAGACACCGACGTTGGCGTTCCCGCCCTTGTCGCCGCTGCGGGCGCCGGCGAGGAGCCCGAGGGGCGCTCTGGTGGTGGGGCAGGCGGGCAGCGGCTCGGGGAGGGCGGGCTCCGGTACGTCCTCGAGTACGGCGGTGTCGTGGGCCGGGGCCACGGGGACACGGCGTCCGTCGTGGAGGACGGCCACATGGTCGACGTCGCCATGGGGGACGTACACATCCTCGAAGACCCCATAGGGGGAGCCCTTTCCCGGTGGCGCCATGACGTGGAATCCGGGGTAGCCGGCCAGCGCCAGCTCGATGGCGGCCCCGCTCAGCACTCGTCCGACGGCTTCCTGGGAGGGATCCCGTACGACGAGCCGCAGCAGGGCGCTGGCGGTCTCCTCGGTGTCGGCGTCGGGCCGGTCGGTGCGGGCGAGCTCCCAGCGCACCTCGGCGGGCGGTGACTTGGCGAGCGCGTCGCCCATCTGCTCTTCGACGAGGGCGGCCTTGGCCTCGATGTCGAGCCCGGTGAGCACGAACACGACCTCGTTGCGGAAGCCCCCGAGCCGGTTGAGCCCGACCTTCAGCGTGGGCGGCGGGGCCTCGCCCCGTACCCCTTCGACGCGCACCCGGTCGGGCCCGTCCTGCCGCAGCCGTACGGTGTCCAGCCGGGCGGTGACGTCCGGTCCGGCGTACCGGGCGCCGCCGGTCTCGTAGAGCAGCTGGGCGGTGACGGTGCCGACGTCGACGAAGCCGCCGGTGCCGGGGTGCTTGGTGATGACACTGGTGCCGTCGGCGTGGATCTCGGCGAGGGGGAAGCCGGGCCGGCGGAGTGCGCCGGGCGGGTGTTCGGTGAAGAAGGCGTAGTTCCCGCCGGTGGCCTGGGTCCCGCACTCCAGCACATGCCCGGCGACGACGGCTCCCGCGAGCCGGTCGTGGTCCGTCGCCGCCCAGCCGAAGTGGGCGGCGGCCGGCCCGGTGACGAGGGCGGCGTCGGTGACGCGCCCGGTGACGACCACGTCGGCGCCCGCGCGGAGGCATTCCGCGATGCCGAAGCCGCCGAGGTAGGCGTGGGCCGCGAGGCTCCCGGGGTACCGCGCGGTGAGGTCGTCGCCCTCGACATGGGCGACCCGCACGGGGATGCCGAGCCGGCCCGCGAGGGCCCGTACGGCGCCGGCGAGGCCGCCCGGGTTGAGCCCGCCCGCGTTGGTGACGATCCTGACGCCCTTCTCGTGGGCGAGCCCGAGGCACTCCTCCAGTTGGCGCAGGAAGGTGCGGGCGTACCCGGCGGAGGGGTCCTTGAGCCGGTCGCGGGCGAGGATGAGCATGGTCAGTTCGGCGAGGTAGTCGCCGGTGAGGACGTCGAGCTCGCCGCCGGTGAGCATCTCGCGGAGGGCGTCGAGGCGGTCGCCGTAGAAGCCGGAGAAGTTGCCGATGCGCAGGGTCACCGGGTGCTCTCCTTCGGCTCCCGTCCGCCGCCGGCCGGCCCGGCGAAGGCCTGGGCGATGTCCAGCCAGCGGTCGGCGTCGGGGCCGTCGGCGGTGAGGGCGAGGTCCGCGCGGTGGGCGCGCTGGGTGACGAGCAGGCAGAAGTCGAGCGCGGGCCCGGTGACCCGCTGGGCCGCGTCCTCGGGCCCGTACGCCCAGGTCCCGCCCCCGGGCGCGGCGAGCTCGACCCGGAACGGCTCGGCGGGCGGGGTGAGCCCGTGCACGCCGTAGGCGAAGTCCCGGGTGCGCACCCCGAGCCAGGCCACATGCCGGAGCCGGTCGCTGGGTGGCCGCATCACACCGATCGTGTCCGCCACGTCCTGTCCGTGGGCCCAGGTCTCCATGAGACGGGCGGTGGCCATGGAGGCGGCGGACATGGGCGGCCCGTACCAGGGGAACCGCGCCCCGGCCGGGGCCTCCCGCAGCGCCTTCTCCAGCGCCGCACGCCCCTCACGCCACCGCGCGAGCAGCTCGGCGGGCGCGGACCGGGCGTACTCCTCGGCACCGTCGTCGACGAAGGTGTGGGGTGCGGTGAGGGCCCGCTCGACCAGCGCCTGGAACGCGTCCGCGTCGGTGACGGCGAGCAGCGCGGAGTGGTCGGTCCAGGCGAGGTGGGCGATCTGATGGGCGACGGTCCATCCGGCGGCGGGCGTGTCCCGCCCCCACCCCTCGTCCCCGAGCCCGGCCACGAGCCGGTCGAGCTCCTCGCTCTCCTCACGCAGATCGTCGATCACGGGCGTCGGATCGGACACGAGGCGCTCCCCTCGGGACACGTACACGGCGGTGTGCGGCGCGGTTGCGTGGAGCATGGCAGCGGTACCGAAAACAAGCAAGCGTGCTTGCTGGATTCAGGGCGCCAACCTGAAGCCGGACGCAAAGTGACCACTTGCCTGCGAATATTAGTCTGTGCTAATTTTTTCGTTGTGGCCGAACCCTATGAGCTGCGCTTCTTCGAAGATGTGCTGGACTGGATCAAAACGCTCGCCAAGGAGGACCCTGACAGCCATCTGCACGTGATAGCCGCCTTGGAACGCCTTCAAGAGGTGGGGCCCGCGCTGCGCCGGCCAACAGTCGGTGCGATCGAGAAAAGTCGCTACCGGAACATGCGGGAGTTACGCCCACGCAGCGGCGGAACGGTGAGTATCAGGCTGCTGTTCGTCTTCGATCCCGAGCGGCGGGCGATCTTCCTGGTGGCGGGGAACAAGGCCGCCGGGCGCCAATGGGCGGCCTGGTACCCCCGGGCAATCAAAGAGGCGGACGACAGGTTCACGGCCTACCTTGAGGCGCTGGAGCAGGAGAAGAAGGAAGGACGGGGAACATGAAGCTTGGTTCCATGGACGACCTGACGGCCGACATCACCCCCGAGAAGCGCGAGCGCATCGACGCCATCAAGGCGGAGATGGTCGACGCGGAGCGCGGGCACGAACTGGCCGCGCTGCGCAAGGCGCAAGGCTTCACCCAGGTCCAGGTCGCCGCGGCGATGGGCGTCACTCAGGGGCGGGTCAGTCAGATCGAGCGCGGCACCGCCCGCTTGGACACCTCAACCATGGCGGCATACCTCCACGCCATCGGTGGCGAGCTGACCATAACGGCCACTGTGGGCAACCTTTCGGTGCGGCTCTAGGCGACTCCGTGCGGTCAGGCCCTCCCTGTGCACGCCTTGGCGGCCGCGCGGTAGAGGGAACTCGCCGTCCCGAGGTGCCGGCGGGCCTCGTCCGCCGTGGTGGCGATTCGGGCGAGGTACTCCGCGCGGTGGTACTCCCTGGCGGTGGCCGGGTGACGTTCGATCTCGATCAGAGCGGCCCAGCGGCTCAGGTAGGCGTGCACCGGTCCCGGTGAGCCGTGCTCCACGGCCTCCGCGAGCGCCTGGTCCTTCGCCCTGTCGTACGCCGCCAGGAGGCCAGGGGCCACGACCGTACAGGCAGACCGCAGGGCACCGGTGTTCGCTCCGGGCGAGGGATGAGCGGACGATCGCCGACGTTCTCACCGTGCTGCACGCTCATGGCGCTGTTTCCCTTCGAGAGACGTGAGCGACTCTGGTCCTGACGCGCCACGCCCGGCGATCGTCAGGAGAGAGCCTTCGCCCCCTTGGCCTTCCCTCGCCCCACCTGCGTCCGCACCGCGCCCATGCTCGCCGCGATGACCAGGGCGATGGCGGCGGCCTCCGCGGTGGAGAGGGCCTGGTCGAGGATCAGGAAGCCCGCGGTGGCCGCGAGGGCCGGTTCCAGGCTCATCAGGATCGCGAACGTGGAGGCGGGCAGGCGGCGCAGGGCGAGGAGTTCGAGGGTGTACGGGAGCACCGAGGACAGCACCGCGACCGCGGCGCCCAGGGCGAGGACGGTCGGGTCCAGGAGCTTCGTACCGGACTCGGCGATGCCCAGCGGCAGGAAGAGAATCGCCGCCACACCCATCGCGAGGGCGAGCCCGTCCGCCTGGGGGAAGCGTCGCCCCGTACGCGCGCTGAAGATGATGTACGCCGCCCACATGGCGCCGGCGCCCAGTGCGAAGGCGACGCCCAGCGGGTCGAGGCCGCTGAAGCCTCCTCCGCCCAGGAGGAACACGCCGGTGAGGGCCAGCGCGGCCCACACGATGTTGACCGCCCGCCGTGAGGCCAGGACGGACAGGGCGAGCGGGCCGAGAACCTCGAGCGTGACCGCGGGGCCGAGTGGAATGCGGGCGACGGACTGGTAGAAGAGGCCGTTCATCGCGGCCATGGCGACGCCGAAGACGATCACCGTGCCCCAGTCGGCGCGCGAGTGCCCGCGCAACCGGGGCCGGCACAGCACGATCAGCACGAGCGCGGCCACCAGCAGCCGCAGCGACACGACCCCGAGCGCGCCCGCCCGCGGCATCAGCGTCACCGCCAGCGCCCCGCCGAACTGCACGGAGACCCCGCCGGCGAGGACCAGCCCGACGGGCCCCAGGGAACCCCGGCCTCGCGGAACGCCGGCCGGCGTGGACGCGGGAGCGTGGCCCGCCCCGGAGGCGGTGGACGGGGTGGCGGCGCTGGGGGTGGTCACGGTGCCTTCCAGGGACGTCGGAGCGGAGACATGGCTGTACCGAGTGTGCGACTTGCTGGACTGTCCGGTCCAGCGTATTGAACTAAGTCAGCACCGTAAAGCGTTTATATGCCTGACGATGAGGCTCGCGTGCCGCCTCGGTCAACTCCGTCCACGACGTGGACCCCACCGGGTACGGTTTTTACTGGTGGCACCCCTGTCCGTTCCCAGCATCCGAGGCCCTGTGCGACGTCTTCTCGTCCGTCTCTGGCGACTCCTGCGCCCGCTACAGAGCCGCATCATGTGGCTGATGCACGCCAAGTTCGTGGTCGGCGTGACCGGCGTGGTGCGCGACGACGAGGGGAGGGTGCTGCTGCTGCGGCACCGGATGTGGCCGCCGGGCCGCCAGTGGGGCCTGCCGAGCGGCTTCGCCCGCAAGGGCGAGGACTTCCGGGCGACGGTGGTGCGCGAGGTCAAGGAGGAGACCGGCCTGGACGTCGAGACGGGCCGCCTCGTCATGCTGAACAGCGGTTTCCGCACCCGCATGGAGGTGGCCTACGAGGCCCGCCTGCTCGGCGGCGAACTGCGCCTCGATCCCTTCGAGATCCTCGAGGCCCGTTGGTGCCGCCCGGACGACCTCCCGGAGGGCGTCCAGCCGGTGTGCCACCCGCTGGTGCGGGGAGAGACGGTCCCCTGACCTGAAGCTCCCCCGGCCGGTGAGGCCCGCCCTCTGAGAGAGACGGGCCGCCCCGGCCTACGGCCGTCAGCCGCAGGTCCGACTCGTGTACGAGGCGAACCGGTAATTGCCGTTGTCGTTCGTCGAGCCCTCCCAGAACACGTAGGAGCCGTTTGCGGCCCGAACCAGATAGAAGGTGCGCGCGTCGCCCGAGTAGCGCAGGATCTTGCCCCCGAAGGCGTATTCGTAGGCGTAGTCGTAGAAGTACAGGTTGCTGTCGGCGTAGCCCCAGGTCTCGTTGCCGACCTTCCCGTCCACGTACTTCAGGGGCCAGCGTTCCTGCAGGTCTTTGGTCGCGTGGGCGGTGTTCGGGCCGAACATGCCATCGATGTCCGAGGCGTCGTACGGAGTGCCGTTGCTCTCCTCCGCGCCCTCCGCCCAGAGGATCTGCTGCCACAGACAGGTGGCGTTGGAGTTGGCGTAACGCGACTGCGAGATCTCACCCTCGTCCCCCCAGTCGTTCGTGAAGTCGCCGCCTCCCGAGACGTATCCGTCGGAGATGCTGGCGGATGCCGGCGAGGCGCTGATCGCCAGGGCGCCGGCGACCACGGTGGTCACGGCGGCGGCGGCCAGGCGGGATCGGGTCGAACGGAATGTCACAGGTCCCCCTACGTCGAATCGGTCACGTCCGTGCGCCGCCATGCTCACCCACCGTCCACGACGCCGTCGACGCCCTTTCGCCTCAGCGCAAAAGCCCAGGCAACAGGGCTGAACCGTGTCCCGACGCGGCAGGAGGCGGCTCAACAGCCACGGTCCGGCCCACGAACAGAGTCTGCGGCTGCGTCAGCGAACGACCCCCACGCAAGGGCGCGCGGGGCTACAGTGGATATGCCTGCATCGTCCGTAACGCGCTCTGGTTGCGAGGGATCTCGGGGGCGTCGGAAGGCGTGAGTTTTCCGGCCCGTCGTGATGGCGAACCCTCGGAGGGCGTATGGAAGTTGCCGGCTGGGCGGCAACGTTAGCGGCGCCCCGGCAGGTCCTCGGAGGCCTGTGGAAAACCTGCTCCCCGTGCGGTTCCACCCCTACTTCGTGTGCTCCTCCGCCGCAGTCTCCGGCCGCTGGGCGACGAAAGAGCCGAGGCCGGGTTCCGTGTAGATGAGCCCTTCCGCGCGCAGACCCTTGTGCACCTTCTGGGCGGTCACCGCCGCGATGCCGAATTCCGCCGTGATCTCCACGACGGACGGGATACGCGTGCGCGGCGGATAGGTGCCGTCCTCGATACGGCGGCGAATCACCTCGGCCACTTGGCGCCAGCGCGGGATGTCGGCAGCAAACTCCATCACCGGACCACCATGCGTTGACAGCAGCACCCTGCGCGATACGCAGTACACCGCTCATACCGCAGTAGACCATAGTAGGGTTGTGAAATAGCCCCGGCGATGGATGCCGCCATCCCGGGGTGTGGCCACCAGCTGACCAATGGAGCTGATGACATGACCGACCTTATCGGCCGCCTCCTCGCATGGGTGGACCTGCTGCTGAACCCGCGCGGGGTACACCGTCGTACCGGCCCCCGCGCGGTGCTGCCGGTCGCACCGACCTCGCGTCCACCGGCGACGACCCGACCGGCTCTCCCCTCCCACCGCAGCCCGTACGGGCTCCACACCCTTCTCGACGGAGCCGAGACCGTGGCCGTACGCCCGTACGTCACCGTCTCCTGGTTCCAGGAGAGGCAGGCGGCATGAGCGAACCGCGCGAACCGCGTCTGCTGCCGTGGTCCGGAGCCGGCGGCAAGGCCTGCTACCTGATCAGCGACGAGCACGGCGGGACCGTCTCCCGGCTGGCCGACGCCACCGAGGCCGTGCAGCTCGGGATGGGGCGGGAGCTGCTCGCCCACGCCCGGGAACTGCTGCCCGGCACACCGCGCGGTGAACTCCGCCACCTCGCCGAATGCCTCACCCACGCCCTCGCGGACGCGCTGCGGGTCGCGGAGAGCCGGGGAGGGAGGTTGCGGCGGCTCAACTGAGCGCGTTCACAACACCGGGGCGGCGGCTGCTCGTCTAGTCGTCCAGAGCGGCCGCCAGCACCTCCGCCAGGTGCCGGCCCCGTACGCCGGCCAGTTGTTCCAGTTGCGTGCGGCAGGAGAAGCCGTCGGCGAGGACGACCGCGTCCTCCGGTGCGTCGCGTACCGACGGCAGGAGCCGGTCCTCCGCGCAGGCGGCCGAGACGTCGTAGTGGCCGTTCTCGAAGCCGAAGTTGCCGGCCAGGCCGCAGCAGCCGCCCGTCAGTTCGCCGGTGAGGCCCGCCGCCGCACGCAGTCGGCGGTCGGCGGCCTCGCCCAGTACCGCGTGCTGGTGGCAGTGGGTCTGGCCGGTGACCGGGCGGTTCAGGGTCGGCGGGGTCCAGTCCGGGGCGTGCCGCTCCAGGGTTTCCGCGAAGGTGAGGACCCGTGCGGCCAGCCGCGCCGCGCGGGGGTCGTCGTGGAGGAGTTCCGGGGCGTCCGTGCGCAGGGTCGCCGCGCAGCTCGGTTCCAGGACGACCAGGGGGGCGTCCGTGGCCAGGACCGGTTCGAGGAGGTCGAGCGTGCGGCGCAGCACCGCGCGGGCGCGGTCCAGCTGGCCGGTGGAGATGTAGGTCAGGCCGCAGCAGACGCGGGCCCTGCGGGCCGTCAGCAGGGAGAGGGCCGAGCGGGAGCGGGCGTCGCCCACCGGGCGGCGGGAGAGCCGCAGGGTCGGGGGCAGGGCCACGCGCAGGCCCGCCGCCTCGAGGACGCGTGCCGCCGCGCGGCCCACGGACGGCGACAGGTGCTCCGTGAACGTGTCGGGCCAGAGGACGACCAGCTTGCCGTCGCCGCGCGGGGGCACGCGCCGGCCCCGCCACCACCGCGTGAACGTCTCTCCCTCCACCCGGGGGATCTTCCGCTCCCCCGCGATCCCACCCAGTCGCTTGGCGGTCCGAGCGAGCGGGCCCACGGAGGCCAGGGCGTTGAGCACGCCCGCCGTCCTCGTCCGCGCGACCAGGTTCAGCCACACCGGCAGCCACCCCATCGCGTAGTGGGCGGCCGGGCGGCGGCGGCCCGCGTAGTGGTGGTGGAGGAACTCCGCCTTGTACGTGGCCATGTCGACCTCGACCGGGCAGTCCGAGCGGCAGCCCTTGCAGGACAGGCACAGGTCCAGGGCGTCCCGTACCTCCGTCGAGCGCCAGCCGTCGGTCACCAGCTCGCCCGCGAGCATCTCGTGCAGCAGGCGGGCGCGTCCGCGCGTGGAGTGCTGTTCCTCGCCCGTCGCGCGGAACGACGGGCACATCACCGCGGGCCCCGACACGGAGGCCGTACGGCACTTGGCCACGCCCACGCAGCGGCGCACGGCCGCCGAGAAGTCGCCGCCGTCGGCGGGGTAGCCGAAGGCGACGTCCACCGGTTCGCGAGGGAGGACGGAGAAGCGCAGGTCGGCGTCCAGGGGGGCCGGGCGGACCAGCATGCCCGGGTTGAGCAGGTCGTCGGGGTCCCAGACGGCTTTGACGCGCTCGAAGAGGGCAACTGTCTCCGGGCCGTACATGCGGGGCAGCAGCTCGGCGCGGGCCTGTCCGTCGCCGTGTTCGCCGGAGAGCGAGCCGCCGTGGGAGACGACCAGGTCGGCCAGTTCCTCCGAGAAGCGCCGGAAGCGGGCGACGCCCGGGCCGGTCAGCAGGTCGAAGTCGATGCGGACGTGGATGCAGCCGTCCCCGAAATGGCCGTAGGGGGTGCCGCGCAGGCCGTGGTCGGCCAGGAGCGCCCGGAAGTCGCGGAGGTACGCGCCGAGCCGGGCCGGCGGCACCGCGCAGTCCTCCCAGCCGGGCCAGGCCTCCGTGCCGTCCGGCATCCTCGTCGCCGTACCGCTCGCGTCCTCGCGGATCCGCCACAGGGCGCGTTGCCGCGCGGGGTCGGTGACGATCAGGGAGTCCACGACGTCGGCCGCGCGGACGATCGTCTCCGCACGCGCGCGTGCCTCCGCCCCGGTGTCGCCGCCGGTCTCCACGAACAGCCAGGCGCCCCCGCGCGGGAGACCCCCGGTGGACGGGGCGGGCACCAGGTCCGCCGCCATGCCCTCCACGGTCAGTGGGCCGAACGCCAACAACCCCGCCGCCGCCTCCGCGGCCCCGCTCTCGTCCGCGTACGCCAGCACGGCGAGCGCACGCGCGCGGGGGGCGCGTACGAGATCCACCACCGCTTCCGTGAGCACGCCCAGCGTGCCCTCCGAGCCGCAGAAGGAGCGCGCGACATCGGCGCCGTTCTCGGGCAGCAGCGCGTCCAGCGCGTAACCGGAGATCCGGCGGGGAAGGTCGGGGAAGCCCGTGCGCAGGCGGGCCAGTTCGCCGTCGACGAGTTCGCGCAGTCCCGCCGGGGCGCCCGCCCACGCCCGTGCCGGGCGCAGCCGGTCCCCGCGCGGGGTGACGACCGACAGTTCGCGCACACTGTCGGCGGTCGTGCCCCAGGCCACCGAGTGGGAGCCGCAGGAGTTGTTGCCGATCATGCCGCCGAGGGTGCAGCGGCTGTGGGTGGAGGGGTCCGGTCCGAAACGCAGGCCGTGCGGGGCGGCGGCCTCCTGGAGCCGGTCGAGGACCAGCCCCGGCTGGACCACGGCCGTGCGGGCCTCCGCGTCGAGGGACAGCAGACGGTTCATGTGCCGTGTGAAGTCGAGCACCACGCCCGTGCCGGTCGCCTGCCCCGCGATCGACGTACCGCCGCCGCGCGGCACCACGGGAACGCCGTGCGCCCGGCACACCGACAGCACCGCCGCCACGTCGTCGGCGTCGCGTGGGGCCACCACGCCGAGCGGCACCCGCCGGTAGTTCGAGGCATCCATCGTGGTCAGCGCACGCGCGGTCGTGCCGAAGTCGACCTCGCCGCGCACGGCGGCCCGCAGTGCGGCCGGCAGTTCCCGGTGATCCGTCATGCCTTCAGGATGCCTCCGGGGGCCGGGCGCCGGCGCCGGCGCGCACGGCCCGCAGCCCCCCCGGCCGCCCCGGGAATCTCGGTATTTGCCCAGAACGGAAGCTGAATCTTCCCAAGGCGAACACGAATTCTCATATAGTGACCGCGAGTTGCGCGCAGTTGTCGGACCTCGTTCGAGAAGCGACCCCAGAATCAGGTCCGGCGTCCCATCGAACCCGCCCGAGGGCCGCGCAGCCACGACGGCGCACGCCCGCGGACCGACCGAGGACCCGACCGAGGACCCTGATTGATGACCTCCCCCCTGCTCCCCGGTGACCGCCCCACCCCCCGCAGTCTGCTGCCCGTCCCCCTGCTCACCGCGGCCGTCGGCGCGCTCGCCGTTCTCGCCGCCGTCTTCCTCGTCCCGGACGCCGCGATCGGTGCCGTTGCGGTCACCGGGACGGTCGCCGCCGTGCTGCTGTGCGCGGCCGCCGCCCTGGCCACGCACGCCGTCCTGTCCGCGCGTGCGGCACGGGCGCGGCTGGAGGCCGTCACCGAGGACGTCGGCCGGCTGCTCCAGGAACGGTCCCGGCTGACGGAGGAGTCCCGTCGGCAGCACGAGCGGCTCACCGGCGAACTCACCCGTGAACGCGCCCGGTTGTCCGCCGAGCTGGACCAGGAGCGTAACCACCTCGCCGAGACCCTGGCCGCGGAGCGCGACCGCCTCGCCGAACAACACGCCCTCACTGTCGCCCGGTTGACGCAGGAGCACGCGGACGAGCAGGCCCGGCTCACCGACGAGCACGCCGCCGAACTCGCCCGCGCCGCCGAACGGCACGAAGGGGAACTGCGCCGTCTGGCCGACGAGCGCAGCGCCGACGTCGCGCGGTTGACCCGGGAGCACGCCGAGGAGCGCGACCGGCTGAACGTCGAGCGCGACCGCATCGCGCAGGACCAGGTCCGGCTCACCGGGGAGAACAAGCGGCTCGCCGCCAAGCTGCGCGAGGCCAACGGCGTCCGCGCCGCCGCCCTCTCGGCGACCGCCAACGCGGCCGGGCGGATGCAGGCGCTGTCCACCGGCATGCTCGCCGACCTGCGCGCGATGGAGGAGAAGCACCACGACGAGGAGGTCCTCGCCGACCTGCTCCACCTCGACCACCGCACCGCGCAGGCGGGCAGGCTCGCCGACTCCGTCGCCGTCCTCACCGGCGCCCGCTCCGGCCGCCGCTGGGCCAGGCCCATCGCCATGGAGTCGATCCTGCGCGGCGCCATGGGCCGGATCAGCGGCTACCAGCGGGTCCGGGTGCATTCCGCCAGCGACGCCGCGGTCGCGGGCCACGCCGCCGAGGGCGTGATGCACGCGCTCGCCGAACTCCTCGACAACGCCGCGAACTTCTCGCCGCCGACCGCCGAGGTCCACGTGTACGTCGAGGAGGTCCCGGCCGGGGTCATCGTGTCCGTCGAGGACAGCGGGCTCGTCATGGGCGAGGCGCAACTGCGCCGCGCCGAACGCGCCGTCTCCGGGGAGTCCGCCGAGCTCGGGGGCCTGACCGGCACCCGCCTCGGTCTCGCGGTGGTCGGCCGGCTGGCCCGGCGGTACGGGCTCCGGGTCTCCTACCGTCCCTCGGCCCGCGGCGGCACGGGGGTCCTGGTGCTCGTCCCGCAGGACATCCTCGTCCCGCCGGACGCACCGCCGACGACCCCGGCGGCGGGCACCGCCACCCCGGCGTCCCGCGCCACCACACCGGCGTCCACGCCCCCGGCCGGCCCGGAGAGCCCGGCGGACCCGGCTGGTCCGGCGGACACGGACGACCGCCCGGACACCGACCCGGCCCTCACCCCCGGCCGGCCCGAACCGGAGACCGGCCACGCCACCGCGCACGACGACAGGGACGGCGACGGCAGCGGCACCACCCGTGGCGCCGCGCCCGCCGACCGTCCGGCGCACCGCGAGAACACCCGCCCCGCCCCCTCCTACGCCGCCGCCCGCGCCGGAGCCGACCTCGACCCCGACCCGGTCCCGACCCACGAGTCCCCGTCCCCCGACTCCGCGCCCGCGCCGCCGCTGGTACTGCCCCGCCGGCGCCGCGGCCGGACCCTCGCCGAGGCCGAACGCACGCGTGCGGGCGCCGGCCCCGCCCCCGACGCCCGGCCCGCTCCCACGGCCGAGGAGACAAGAGCCCGCACCGCCCGCTTCAGCAGCTTCCGCCAGGCCGTGCGCGCCCCCACCTCGGACGACACGGCCGCCCCGGACACCGGTACTCCCGCGCACACGCAGGCCGCCCCGGACACCGGTACTCCCGCGCACGCACCGACCGCCCCGAGCACGGGCGACACCCGCACCACCCCCGAAGCGACCCCCGCAGCACAGCCCACCCCCGTGACCCCGGAAGGCGACACCACCTCATGACCGGCACGACGACCGCCGACGAGAAGCTCACCTGGCTGCTTGAGGGCCTGTTGGAGCGCACGCCGGGCGCGCGGCACGCGCTCGTGCTCTCCCGTGACGGCCTGAAACTGTGCCGCACCCCGGAGCTCTCCGCCGACCAGGCCGACCAGCTCGCCGCCATCGCCGCCGGCATCCAGTCCCTGTCGCACGGCGCCTCCGTCGAGTTCGGCGACGGCAGCGGCGGGGTGCGCTCGGCGATGACCGAGTTCTACGGGGGTGTGCTGTTCATCGTGGAGGCCGGTCAGGGCGCGCATCTGGCCGTGGTCACCACCGAGGAGGCGGACGCCGGACTCATCGGGCACAACATGAGCGAACTCGTGGAACAGCTCGGCGAGCACCTGACCGCCCTGCCGCGCAGCTCATGAGCAGGCCCGGCAGGGACGACGCCCCCGACCGGCTGTACACCCTCACCGGGGGGCGCAGCCGGTCCGGGCCCGACAACCCCTTCGACCTGGTGACCCTGGTCGTCGCCGAATGCGATCCGGTGCCGGGCATGCAGTCCGAGCACACGGCGATCCTGCGGCTGACCGAGCGCCCCACGGCGGTCGTGGAGATCGCGGCCGAGCTGAAACTGCCCGTCAGCATCACGCGGATCCTGCTCTCCGACCTCCTGGCGGCGGGACGGGTCAGCGCCCGTCACCCCCGCAAGGCCGCCGTACCCGACCCCGACATCCTGGAGCAGGTGCTCGTTGGACTCCGCAACCTCTGAGACGCGCCCCACGGCCGAGACCCGTACGCCGCTCGGCGCGTCGGCCGACAACGGCCTGAAGATCGTGGTCGTGGGCGGCTTCGGCGCCGGCAAGACGACGATGGTCCGCTCGGTCAGCGAGATCCGTCCCCTCAACACCGAGGAGACGATGACCCAGGCCGGCGAGGCCGTCGACGACATCAGCGGCGTGCGCGGCAAGACCGCGACCACCGTCGCCTTCGACTTCGGCCGCATCACCCTGGACGCGCACAACGTGCTGTACCTGTTCGGCGCGCCCGGTCAGGAACGCTTCTGGTTCCTGTGGGACCGGCTGTTCTCCGGGACGCTCGGCGCGGTCGTGCTGGTCGACACCCGGCGCATCGACGACTCCTGGTACGCCATCGACCGGCTGGAGAAGCACGGCACGCCGTTCATCGTGGCCTGCAACGACTTCGGCGGTCCCACCTTCACTCCCCAGCAGATCCGCGAGGCCCTCGACCTCGACCCCCATGTACCGCTGGTGAACTGCGACGCGCGCTCCCGGGAGTCCAGCAAGATCGTGCTGATCACCCTGGTCGAGCACATCCAGAGCCTGTACGCCGATCCGGCCCGAGCCTCCCGTCAGGAGCTGGTGTGAGTCCCGCCTCCCTCCCCAACGCCGTCCGCTTCCAGGGATCCCTGCTCCAGGACGACCCGGCCCGGGTGTACCGGGAGATGCGGCGCGAGCACGGCAGCGTCGTGCCGGTGGTGCTCGACGGCGACGCACCGGCCTGGCTGGTGCTCGGCTACCGCGAGCTGCACCAGATCACCGGCGATCCGGTGCTGTTCAGCCGCGACTCCGAGCTGTGGAACCAGTGGGACAACATCCCCGACGACTGGCCGCTGCTGCCGATGATCGGCCGCAGGCAGCCGTCGATCCTGTACACCGTCGGTGAGCGGCACCGCGAGCGGGCCGGGATGCTGGTGAACGCGCTGGAGGCGGTCGATCCGTACGAACTGCGCGGCTACGCCGAGAAGTTCGCGGACGAGCTGATCGACGCCATCTGCCCCAGGGGGAGCGCCGACATCATCGGCGAGTACGCGATGCTGCTGCCGGTGCGGGTGCTGGCGCGGCTCTACGGCTTCCCCGACGAGGCGGGTCCGGCCCTGGTCACCGCCCTCAACGACATGATCGACGGGCGGGAGCGGGCGCTCGCGGGCCAGATCCATCTGTTCACGTCGATGACGGAGCTGGTGGCCGAGCGGAAGAAGGAGCCGGCCGAGGACGTCGCGTCCCGGATGCTCGCCGACGCCTCGGGGTTCACCGAGGAGGAGATCGTCCAGGACCTGATGGTGATGATGGCGGCCGGGCACCAGCCGACCGCCGACTGGATGGGCAACTCGCTGCATCTGATGCTCACCGACGGCCGGTTCGCCGCCTCCCTGTTCGGCGGCCGCAACAGCATCGCCGAGGCGATGAACGAGGTGCTGTGGGAGGACACCCCGACCCAGAACGTGGCCGCCCGCTGGGCGTCCCGCGACACCCAGCTCGGCGGGCGCCGCATTCGCGGCGGTGACATGCTGCTGCTCGGCCTCCAGGGTGCCAACTCCGATCCCCAGGTGCGCACCGACGGTTCGGCGCTGACCGGCGGCAACAGCGCCCACTTCTCGTTCGGTCACGGGGAGCACCGCTGCCCGTTCCCGGCGCAGGAGATCGCCGAGGTGATCGCGCGGACCGGCATCGAGGTCGTCCTGGACCGGCTGCCGGACATCGACCTCGCGGTGCCGGCGGCGAGCCTCACCCGCCGCCCCTCGCCGTGGCTGCGCGGGCTGTCCGAGCTCCCGGTCACCTTCACTCCCACTCCCGCCCTTGGAGGCACGCGCGCATGACGGCTGGTACGGACACCACGACGACGGGCACCGAACAGACCCGTATCCCTCTCGACCCCTTCGTCTCCGACCTGGACGCGGAGAGCGCGGCGCTGCGGGCGGCGGGGCCGCTGGCCGCCGTGACCCTGCCGGGCGGCGTACCGGTGTGGGCGGTCACGCACCACGCCGAGGCGAAGAAGCTGCTCACCGACCCGCGGCTGGTGAAGGACATCAACGTCTGGGGTGCCTGGCAGCGCGGCGAGATAGCCCCCGACTGGCCGCTGATCGGGCTGGCCAACCCGCCCCGCTCGATGCTCACCGTGGACGGCGCCGACCACCGCCGGCTGCGCACGCTGGTCGCGCAGGCGCTCACGCCCCGCAGGGTGGAGCGGATGCGGGAGCGGATCACGGAGCTGACCGAGGGTCTGCTGGACCAGGTGGCCGCGCAGCCCGGTGACACGCTCGATCTGAAGGCGGTGTTCGCCTACCCGCTGCCGATGTACGTCATCGCCGATCTGATGGGTCTCGCGGAGGAGCGGCTGCCGCGGCTGAAGGAGCTGTTCGAGAAGTTCTTCTCCACGCAGACCCCGCCGGAGGAGGTCATCGCCACGCTGACCGAGCTGGCCGGGATCATGGCCGAGACGGTCGCGAGCAAGCGCGAGAACCCGGGCGACGACCTGACCTCCGCGCTCATCCAGGCGTCGGAGGACGGCGACAGCCTCACCGACGAGGAGATCGTCGCCACGCTGCAGCTGATGGTGGCGGCCGGTCACGAGACGACGATCTCCCTCATCGTCAACGCGGTGGTGAACCTCTCCACCCACCCGGAGCAGCGGGAGATGGTGCTCTCCGGCAAGGCGGACTGGTCGGCGGTGGTCGAGGAGACGCTGCGGCACTCGACGCCGACGTCCCATGTGCTGATCCGGTTCGCGACGGAGGACGTACCGGTCGGGGACAAGGTCCTGCCGGCCGGGGACGCGCTGATCGTGTCGTACGCCGCGATCGGCCGGGACGAGAAGGCGCACGGCCCCACGGCCGGCGAGTTCGACATCACCCGGGAGAGTGCCAACCGGCACATCTCCTTCGGTCACGGCCCGCACGTGTGCCCCGGCGCGGCGCTGTCCCGACTGGAGGCCGGTGTGGCGCTCCCCGCCCTGTACGCCCGCTTCCCGCGGCTCGACCTGGCGGTTCCCGCGAGCGAGCTGCGCAACAAGCCGGTGGTCACCCAGAACGACCTGTTCGAGCTGCCGGTGACGCTCGGCGGGTGAGCGGCGCGGGGGGTGGACGGGCCTCCCCCCGGCCCGTCCACCCCCCGTCTCAGCGGACGGACGATGTTTCGCCGGGGTTTCCCTCAGCCGCTAGGCTCCGTTCGTGGCCGAGATCCAGATTCCCGCTGACATCAAGCCCGCCGACGGTCGTTTCGGCGCGGGTCCCTCCAAGGTGCGGACGGAGGCGCTGGACGCCCTGGCCGCGACCGGCACGTCCCTGCTCGGCACCTCCCACCGCCAGGCGCCCGTGAAGAACCTGGTCGGCAAGGTGCGCGAGGGCATCTCCGAGCTGTTCTCCCTCCCCGAGGGATACGAGGTGGTCCTCGGCAACGGCGGCTCCACCGCGTTCTGGGACATCGCGACGCACGGTCTGATCGAGAACAAGTCGCAGCACCTCAGCTTCGGTGAGTTCAGCTCCAAGTTCGCCAAGGCGGCCAAGCTCGCCCCGTGGCTCGCCGAGCCCACCGTGATCTCCGCCGACCCGGGCACGCACCCGGAGGCGGCCGCCGAGGCGGGCGTGGACGTCTACGCCCTCACCCACAACGAGACCTCCACCGGTGTCGCCATGCCGATCCGGCGGGTGGCCGGTGCCGACGAGGGCGCCCTGGTCCTGGTGGACGCCACCTCCGGCGCGGGCGGCCTCCCGGTCGACATCGCCGAGACGGACGTCTACTACTTCGCCCCGCAGAAGTCCTTCGCCTCCGACGGCGGCCTGTGGATCGGCGTCTTCTCCCCGGCCGCGATCGAGCGCGCCGAGCGGATCCACGCGAGCGGCCGCCACGTCCCGGAGTTCTTCTCGCTCCCCACGGCGATCGACAACTCCCGCAAGAACCAGACGTACAACACCCCGGCGCTGGCCACCCTGTTCCTGCTGAACGAGCAGCTGGAGTGGCTCAACGGCCAGGGCGGCCTCGACTGGTCCACGGCCCGCACGAAGGACTCCTCGACCCGGCTGTACGCCTGGGCGGACGAGACCAAGTACGCCACCCCGTTCGTCTCCGACCCGGCCAAGCGCTCACAGGTCATCGGCACGATCGACTTCACGGACGAGATCGACGCCGCCGCCGTCGCCAAGGTCCTGCGCGCCAACGGCGTCGTCGACACCGAGCCGTACCGCAAGCTGGGCCGCAACCAGCTCCGCGTCGCGATGTTCCCGGCGATCGACCCGGCGGACGTCGAGGCCCTGACGAAGTGCGTCGACTACGTCATCGAGCAGCTCTGATTCTTCCGCACACCGCCGAAGGGCGCCCGGCAGACGGTGCCGGGCGCCCTTCATCGGAGACCTCGACACCTCGCGCGCGAAGCACCCGAAGCACGGCCTTGGCCTCGCCCCGCGCCTCGCCGTCGGCGTGCACCTTGTGCCACGCTTCTTCCATCACTGTGCCGTTGCCTGGGAAGACCGGGGTGTACGCCTCCATCAGCTTCCTCCAGTACTCACGGGCCGGGCCCTCGCCCAGAGGCGCGCGAACAGATCCGGCTCCTTGCGGAAGATCTGATGCAACGTGTCATGCGGTGAACCGACCCTATGCCGGAACGTAGTTGGACCTACGTCAGGTCCGCCGCGGAACGAGGACCGGTTCAGCCGGTCGAGTGAATATGCGACTGGACTATGACTGTGGCCCGTCCCGCCGGCCGAGCGGGACGGGCGGTGTGTCAACCGTTCAGCCGGGGGCGTGCCTCACCGGCTGAGCCGCTGGAACCTGCGTACCGCGACCGGCAGGAAGACCGCCGTCAGGACGACCGGCCACACGCCCGCCATCAGCAGGGCGTGCTGTTCGACCCAGGAGTCGCCGCCGCCGACCGGGGTGCCGAACAGTTCACGGGTCGCGGCGGCCGTCGAGGAGATCGGGTTCCAGGCCGCCACCCAGCCCAGCCAGTCCGGCATGAGCTGCGGGGCGACGAAGATGCTGGAGATCATCGTCAGCGGGAACGCGACCGCGAACAGGCCGCCGGCGGCCTCCGGGTTGGGCACCAGCAGGCCCAGCCAGACGCCGAGCCAGATCAGCGCGAACCGCAGCCACAGCAGCAGCCCGAACGCGGCGAGGAAGCCCCAGCCGCCGTCCGGGCGCCAGCCCATGGCGAGCGCCGTCAGCACCAGGATGGCCAACTCGGCGCAGGCGACGATCAGATCGGTCACCCCGCGGCCCGCCACCACCGCCGAGGAGGCCATCGGCATGGAGCGGAAGCGGTCGATGACTCCCTTGGTGGAGTCGTGCACCACGACGGTCGCGGTGTTGATGAAGCCGAAGGCCATGGTCATCACGAACATGCCCGGCATCAGGAAGTCCTTGTAGTCGCCGCCCCCGGGCACCTGCATCGCGCTGCCGAAGACATAGCCGTACAGCAGGACCGACAGGATCGGGAAGCCCAGCTGCCAGGCGATGTTGACGGGCTGGCGCTGGTAGTGGGTCAGGCCCCGGCGGACGATGTTCCAGCAGTCCGCGAGCGCCCAGTACGCGCGGCCGCGCGGGGCCGGGACGGCCGGGTCGAGCGCGCTCATGCCGCTGCCTCCTTCTTCTCCGTGCGGTGTCCGGTCAGGCGCAGGAACACGTCGTCGAGGCTGGGCCTGCGCAGCCCGATGTCCTCGATCCGTACGCCCTCGTCCTGGAGGGTGCGCGCGACATCCGTCAGCGCGGCCACCCGGTCGGTCACGGGCGCGTGCACCCGCAACTCGGTGTCGTCCGACTCGGGTTCGCCGTCGGCGACCCGGGCGACGACCTTCGCCACGCGCGGGATCTCGGAGCGTTCGGCGACCACCACCTCGATGCGGTCGCCGCCGACCAGGTTCTTCAGCCCGTCCGGGGTGTCGTCGGCGATGGCCCGGCCCTGGTCGATGACGGTGATCCGGGAGGCGAGCCGGTCGGCCTCCTCCAGATACTGCGTGGTCAGCAGCACGGTCGTGCCGTCGGCCACCAACGCCCGTACGGACTCCCAGACTTCGCCGCGGCTGCGGGGGTCGAGCCCCGTCGTCGGTTCGTCGAGGAACAGCACCGCCGGCGCGAGGATCATCGAGGCGGCGAGGTCGAGGCGGCGCCGCATGCCGCCGCTGTAGTCGCCGACGCCCTTGTCGGCGGCGTCGGTCAGGCCGAACCGCTCCAGCAGCTCGGCGGCCCGCGCCCTGGCGTGGCGGGCGCCCAGGTGGAACAGCCTGCCGAACATCTCCAGGTTCTGCCGTCCGGTGAGCACCTCGTCCACGGCCGCGTACTGACCGGTGAGGCCGATCCGGGCCCGCACCTCGCGCGGCCGGCGGGCGACGTCGAGCCCGGCCACGGCGGCACGCCCGCCGTCGAGCCGGATCAGCGTCGACAGGATGCGCACGGCGGTGGTCTTGCCGGCGCCGTTCGGTCCGAGCAGTCCGTGCACGGTGCCCTCGCGGACGGTGAGGTCGAAGCCGTCGAGGGCGCGCTTGTCGCCGTAGCGCTTCTCCAGTCCCTCGGCCCGGACGGCGCAGCCGTCGTCGTTCTCCATGGGTCCCCCTTCCAATAACTGAGTACACCGTACCCGATGGCGCGTACAGCGTACTCAGTTTTTCGGCGCGGATCTAAACTGCCCCCATGAGCAGCGGCACGGGCGGTACGGAGACCAGCGGCAGCGGCGACATCGCCCGCACCCTCGACCTGCTGTGGGACACGGGCCCACGGCCCAGCCGGGGGCCGAAACCGGGGCTCACGCTGGAGCGCATCGTGGAGGCCGCCGTCGAGGTCGCCGACCGCGACGGGATCGGCGCGCTGTCGATGCGCCGGATCGCCACGGAGCTGGGCACCGGCACGATGTCCCTGTACCGCTACGTCCCCGGCAAGGCGGAGCTGCTCGACCTGATGCTGGACCGGGTGCAGCGCGCCTCGGACAATCCCGCGGACCTCGGCGACGGCGGCTGGCGGCCGGCTCTGGAGGCGCTGGGCCGGGCCACCCTCGCCCTGTACCGGCGCCACCCCTGGCTGCTGGAGGTCAACCAGTCCCGCCCGATCCTCGGCCCGAGCGCCCTGGACGGCATGGAGAAGGTGCTCTCCCGGATCAAGCCGATGGGCCTGTCCGACCCCGAACTGCTGTCGGCGATCATGATGATCGACGGGTATGTGGTCGGGGCCGCCCGTACCCAGCTGTACCAGGAGGAGGCCGAGCGCAGCTCGGGGCTGACGGACGCGCAGTTCTGGGAGGCCCAGCGGCCGGCCCTGGAGAAGGCCATGCTCAGCGGGCGCTACCCCGTCCTGGCCGGGCTCTCCGAGGACACCTTCGGCCCGGACTTCGACCACTTCGAGTTCGGGCTGCAGCGCATCCTGGACGGCCTGGAGGTGTTCGTCGCCCGGCGGACGGCGGGTGAGGGCGCCTGAACGGCGTCCGGCTCAGCCCCGGCGACGCCGCCGCGTCAGCCCGAACAGGATCGCGACGACGACGGCCACCGCGACGGCGCCGCCGACCTTGACGGTGTCCCCGCCCCCCTCACCGGCGGTGTTCTTCCCGCCCTCCGCCCGCGCGCCGCTCCCGCCGGCGCCCTCGTCCCCGTCCCCGCCGCCGGGAGCCTCCCGGGACTCGACCGGGCTCTCCGTGCCCTCGCTGCCGAACAGCAGCCGGGACCCGTCGGCGGAGTAGGTGACGGACTCGCCCTGCCCCTGGAGCGGCACGCTCAGCCGTCCCTTGCGCTGGAGCTTCCCGCCGTTCCAGGCGTAGTGGATGCCCCCGAAGTAGCCGCGTACGGCGAGGTCCTGGCCGTCCGGGGAGAGCGCGGCGTCGGTGGCCCACAGCTCGACGGGGGCGACCGGCCGGAACACGTTGTCGCCTTCCGCCGAGAGCTTCGCGGGCCCCTCGTACAGGTGCCCGCCCTCCTCCTTCTTGTCGATGATGTACACGCGCCCGGTCTTCGGGTGCACGACCATCGACTCGGCGTCCCGGGCCCCGTCGGAGTACTTCACGACGTACTGCGTGGCCCGCACGGTCGCGTCCTGAAGCCGTTCGGGCTCGGGGAGTTCGTAGATCCACACGTACGGCCACGAGCCGCCGAGGTTGTCCCCGATGTCCCCGACGAAGATCTTGTTGCCGGGTCCGACCGAGATGGCCTCGACGTCCCTGGGCGTACCCACGCCGGTGAGGGTGAGGCGGGCGACGGTCTCGCCGGTCGCGCCGTCGACGGCGTAGAGGTAGGGGCCGTCGTCGCTGTCGTTGTGCGTCCAGTGGACGCCGGGGTGCAGACGGGAGGCGGCGAGCCCGCTGGACTCGGTGATGCGCGGGTCCTTGATCGCGAAACCGTCGTCGCCGTCGGCGGCGGAGGCGGGCACGGCGAGCGCACCCGTGAGTGCGAGAAGGGCGGCGGCGAGCAGGGCGAGAGGTCGGCGCATGACCCAAGACTGCCATTGTCCGGCGCACTTCACGGCGGGTGTCCGGGCTCACATCGCGGTGTCCGTGCCGATCGTCCATGATGATCGTGTGCTCAGGTTCATGCCCGTAGGTGACTCGATGACGATCGGGAGCGCGGGTGAACACACCTGGCGCTACCGGCTGTGGCAGCACTTGTGCACGGCGTACGACCGCCCCTTCACGCTGGTGGGCCCGCGCGAGACGCTCCACGACCCGTCGACGGACGCGCCCACGTCGTACGCGTACGCCGACCCGGACTTCCCCCGCGGCCACCTGGCCGGCTGGGGCGAGGGCTGGCACCACATGGCGCCGCTGATCGGCGAGCACGTGCGCTGCTGCCGGGCGGATGTGCTGCTGGTGTCGCTGGGTTTGATCGACCTGGGCTTCTACACCAACGCCGAGCAGACGGCGGACAACGTCCGCGCGTTCGTCGCCGGGGCGCGGGCCGCCAACCCGCGCGTCCGCGTGGCCGTCATGCCGGTGATCCGCAACATCCGGGTGGAGGCCGACGCGCCCTTCGCCGAACAGGTCGCGCACTTCAACGAACTTCTGGCGAAGACCGCCGCCGACCTGGACGAGCCGGACTCCCCGCTCCTGCTGGTCCCGCCACCGGCGTCGTACGACTTCCACACGGACACCTACGACGGCACCCACCCCAACGAAACCGGCGAGCACAAGATCGCGGGGGCGTTCGCGGAGGCGATGTGGCACGGGTGGGGGCTGGGCGGGCCGTACGGGGCGGTGTAGCGACCCGGGTGTTCTGGCATATGCGCCCGGCCCCGTGTCCTGCTCACCGTGCGTATCGTTGTACCGCGCGGCCGCACTCGTCCGTGGGCGGCCGGGGAGGAGCGCCACGATGACCGTCCTTGACGACAGGATCGCGATGGCCGAGAGCGACAACACGCGCCAGCTCGACGAGATGTTCGACCGGCTCGGGAAGATGCCCGTCCCCGAGGGATACAAGGTCGAAATCGTCGGGGGGGCCGTCTACATGGCACCGCAGCGGGACATCCACTGGGAAACCATCCGCATGATCCTTTGGGCTCTGGAAGACCGGTTCGGGCGAGAGGCCAGGCTGTTCTCGGATGTCCGCATCGACTTTCCCGGTTACCGGAACGGGTTCTGCCCGGACGTGGCGAAGATCAGGGACGGAGCGCAGAAGGACGACAAGGGCAAGTGGCGCTACCAGGATGTGGAGTTCGTCGCCGAGGTCATCTCGAAGGACACCGCGCGCAACGACTATGACCCCAAGAAGACCGCGTACGCCCTCGCAGAGGTGCCGGTCTATCTGATCGCCGATCCCTACGTCCGCAAGTGCCGCCTGTTCACCCACCCCAAGAACGGCACCTACGTGAGCGACACGTCCATCAACTACGGCGGGGAGGTCGACATGACCACCACCCATGTGGGCCTCGTCCTCAAGACCGACGGCTTCCCTCACGACTGAGTCCTCTTGCATAGAGCGCGCTCCAAGCCGTTGGCTTGACGACCATGAAGTACACGCAGCTCGGACGCACGGGACTCAAGGTCAGCCGCCTCGTCCTCGGGACGATGAACTTCGGTCCGCAGACCGACGAGGCCGACAGCCACACCATCATGGACGCGGCGCTGGACGCCGGGATCAACTTCTTCGACACCGCCAACGTGTACGGCTGGGGCGAGAACAAGGGCCGCACGGAGAGCATCATCGGCAGCTGGTTCGCCAAGGGCGGGGAACGCCGCGACAAGGTGGTCCTCGCGACCAAGGTGTACGGGAACATGGCCGCCGACGGCGAGGCCTGGCCCAACCACGACAAGCTGTCCGCGGTGAACATCCGGCGCGCGGTCGACGCCTCGCTGAAGCGGCTGGGGACCGACTACATCGACGTCTACCAGTTCCACCACATCGACCGGAGCACTCCCTTCGAGGAGATCTGGCAGGCGATCGACGTCCTGATCCAGCAGGGCAAGATCCTCTACGTCGGTTCCTCGAACTTCCCCGGCTACAAGATCGCCCAGGCCAACGAGATCGCCGCCCGCCGCGGCGGGAC
Source organism: Streptomyces malachitofuscus (assembly GCF_055571035.1). Taxonomy (NCBI): domain Bacteria; kingdom Bacillati; phylum Actinomycetota; class Actinomycetes; order Kitasatosporales; family Streptomycetaceae; genus Streptomyces; species Streptomyces malachitofuscus. Next base: position 200,147 of record NZ_JBVIGA010000005.1, read on the forward strand.
CATCGGGCTGGTCAGCGAGCAGTGCCTGTACAACCTCGCCGAACGCCGCGCCGAGATGGAGGTCATCCCGGCCGCGCAGGACTACGGGCTCGGCGTCATCCCGTGGTCACCGCTGCACGGCGGTCTGCTGGGCGGTGTGATCAGGAAGGAGGCCGAGGGCGGTCGCCGCGCCTCCGGGCGGGCCGCCGACACCCTCGCCGACCCCGCCGCGCGCGCCCGGATCCAGGCGTACGAGGACCTGCTCGACAAGCACGGCATCGAGCCCGGCGAGGCCGCGCTGGCCTGGCTGCTCACCCGGCCCGGGGTGACCGGCCCGATCGTCGGTCCGCGCACCGCCGCCCAGCTCGCGTCCGCGCTGCGGGCGGTCGAGCTGGAGCTGAGCGAGGAGCTGCTGACCTCGCTGGACGAGATCTTCCCGGGACCTGGGCCGTCGCCGGAGGCGTTCGCCTGGTAGTACCGGGCACGCCGTGACGGCCGGCGGCGGCGCTATTTCCCGAGCGCCGCCGCCAGCGCCACGACGACGAACATCAATACGAGCGCACCGGCCATGATCCGGTTCCGGGTCTTCGGGTCCACGCCGTCGAGCCTAACCGCCCGCGCCCAGTGCCCGGCGGGCGACCGCCTCGTAACGGGGCTGCTCGCCCGGTGTCCCGGACCTCGGCAGGCTGCTGCGCACCAGCACCAGCTCGTCCATGGTCCAGGTGCGGCTGCGGAACTCGTGAAGGGCCTGCACATATCGCCGTACGTCGACGGCGTCCCGGCTGCGGGCGACGGTCAGGTGCGCCTTGTAGCGGCGGTGCTCGTCCATCGGCACGCCCGCCTTCCGCGCGGCGGCCTCGGTCCGCTCGGCCAGCAGCCGCATGGTGCGCAGATCCCCTTCCGCACCGGCCCACAGCGCCCGGCCCCGCCCGAACTGACCGCCACCGGACAACGCCAGCGGGAACGGTGCGGTGCGCGCCGCGGCCCGCTCCAGCCGCGCCGTGAGCTCCGGCACCAGCTCGTCGTCCACCTCCCCGTAGAAGGCGAGCGTGAAGTGCCACCCGGCCCGCCCGGTCCACCGCATCCCGTCGGCCCCGGGCAGTTCCTTCAGCCGCCCCACCTCGACAGCGAGCGCCCGGACCACGTCCTCGGGCGGCAACACGGCGGCGAAGAGTCTCATACGTCCAGTCTCACAGGGGAACGTGCGTACGCTCACGCGTGCCCTGGTCGCCGTGCGTATCGTTGTACTGCGCGGCTGTACACATCGAGTGGCGGCCGAGGAGGAGCGCCACGATGACCGTCCTCGAAGACAGGATCGAGATGGCCGAGAGCGGCGACGAGCTCACACTCGACATGATGTTCGAGTGGCTGGAGAAGATGCCCATCCCCGAGGGTTACAAGACCGAGATCGTCGGGGGGCACATCGATCGTCGATCCGTACACCGCCCAATGGCACCTGCACACGCTGCCGAAGGACGGCACCTACCACGGCGACATCAGCTTCGGCTTCGGCGAGGAGATCGACCTGACGCGGACGTCCGTCGGCCTCGTCCTCAAGACGGACGAGTTCCCCCGCGACTGACCGTGGGGCCCGGTGGCCCTCATGCCACGGGAGCAAGCGCCTTCTGACGCTCGCGTGGTACGAAGCGGATGCGGGGGTGGCCCGCGTGCCAGGCCACCGACAGCCGCAGGCCGCCGACCCTCGCCAGGATCAGGCCGATGACGGCCGCCGCGGCGACCGCGACCGCGCCGCCGGCCGCGAAGCCGACGCGGGCGCCGTAGGTGTCGGTGACCCAGCCGACGATCGGGGCGCCGACCGGGGAGCCGCCGAGGAAGACCATCATGTAGAGGGCCATGACGCGGCCGCGCACCGCCGGGTCGGTGGCCATCTGGAGACTGGTGTTGGTGGTCACGTTGACCGTCATCGAGAACAGGCCCAGCGGCACCATGAGCAGGGCGAACATCCACAGCTGCGGCGAGGCGGCGGCGAGGATCTCCAGCGTGCCGAAGGCCAGCGCGGCCAGGATCAGCAGCCGCAGCCGGGCCGTGCCGCGCCGGGCGGCGAGCAGGGCGCCGGAGACGGAGCCGACCGCCATCAGCGTGTTGAACATGCTGTAGACGCCCGCGCCGCCGTGGAAGACGTCGTCGGCGAAGGCCGTGAGGTAGACGGGGAAGTTGAAGGCGAACGTGCCGATGAAGCCGACCAGGACGATGGGCCAGACCAGTTCGGGCCGTCCGGCGACATAGCGCAGGCCCTCCCGGAGCTGTCCCTTGCCGCGTGGGGCGCGCTCGACGGCGTACAGCTCGCGGGAGCGCATCATCAGCAGGCCGGCCAGCGGTGCGACGAAGGACAGGCCGTTGAGGAGGAACGCCCAGCCGGTGCCGACACCGGTGATGAGAAGGCCCGCGACGGCGGGGCCGACCAGGCGGGCGGACTGGAAGTTCGCGGAGTTCAGGCTGACCGCGTTGTGCAGCTGGCCGGGGCCGACGAGCTCGGAGACGAAGGCCTGCCGGGCCGGGTTGTCGACGACCGTGGCGAGGCCGAGGGCGAAGGCGGCGACGTAGATGTGCCAGACCTCGACGCGGCCGGTCAGGGTGAGGACGGCGAGCGCGAGCGCGGTGAGCGCCATCGCGGACTGGGTGACGAAGAGCGTGGACCGCTTGCGCAGCCGGTCGACGAGGACGCCGCCGTACAGGCCGAACAGCAGCATCGGCAGGAACTGCAGGGCGGTGGTGATCCCGACGGCGGCCGAGGAGCCGGTGAGGCTGAGCACGAGCCAGTCCTGGGCGATGCGCTGCATCCAGGTGCCGATGTTGGAGACGACCTGGCCGAGGAAGAACAGGCGGTAGTTCCTGACCCTCAGCGAGGAGAACATCGAGTTCCTGCGGGCGGGGGTGTCGAGGGCGGCCGGGGTGTCGTGGGGTTCAGGTGCGGGGGCGGAAGCTGCTCCGGATCCCGTACTCAAAGGGGGTCATCTCCTCGGATGCGTGCGCGTCAGATGTGTGCGAGCTTCTCCAGCACGGGGGCGGCGGCGCGGAGCTTCGCCCACTCGTCCTCGTCGAGGTCCTCCACCAGGGACGCCAGGAACGCGTTCCGCTTGCGGCGGCTCTCCTCGAGCATCGCCTCGGCCTGCTCGGTCTGCGTGACGACCTTCTGGCGCCGGTCGTCGGGGTGGGGCTCCAGGCGGACGAGGCCCTTGGCCGCCAGCAGGGCCACGATGCGGGTCATGGACGGCGGCTGGACGTGTTCCTTGCGGGCCAGCTCACCCGGGGTGGCGCGGCCGCAACGGGCCAGGGTGCCGAGCACCGACATCTCGGTGGGGCTGAGCGACTCGTCGACGCGTTGGTGCTTGAGCCGACGGGACAGCCGCATCACGGCGGATCGGAGGGCGTTCACGGCGGCTGCGTCGTCGCCATGGCTGAAGTCCGGCATGTTCTTTAGAGTAACTCATTACTCTCGCTAAATACCACCCGGGACGCGCGCGATCGCCGTGACACCGGCCACTGCCGTCACGCGGGATCACCCATATGAGTGATCCGTCGGCGAAACCTGACCCACCGCACCGCGCCGTGCGGCAACGCTCGTGCCCATGGGGACCGACGTGCTCAGCCTGCGCATCGACCGCGAACTGCTCGAACGGCTCCGGGAGCATGCCGCGAAACGCGGCATGAGCGTCCAGGACTATGTCGTCCGGACGCTCATGCGCGATGACTTCGACCAGCGGTTCCGTACCGCCGTCGAGGAGACGGAGAAGTTCTACGGGGTCACCTGAGGGGCCCGCGGCCGCATCAGGTCGGGCCCGGTGTCCTCATCAGGCCGGGCCCGGTGCCCGCATCAGGTCAGGCCCAGCGCCGGCATCAGGTAGTAGAAGGCGAAGACCGCAGCCACCGCGTACATCGCCGGCGGGACCTCCCGGCCGCGGCCGGCCGCCAGGCGCAGCACCGCGAAGGTGATGAAGCCCATGCCGATGCCGTTGGTGATCGAGTAGGTGAACGGCATCATCACCATCGTCACGAAGGCGGGGATGGCGATCGTGTAGTCGGCCCAGTCGATCTCCTTGACCGAACCGGCCAGGATCAGGAAGCCCACCGCGAGCAGCGCGGGGGTCGCCGCCTGGGACGGGACCATCGTGGCGACGGGCGTGAGGAACAGCGCCACCGCGAACAGCCCGCCGGTGACCACGTTGGCGAAGCCGGTCCGCGCGCCCTCGCCGACCCCGGCCGTGGACTCCACGAACGCGGTGGTGGCCGAGGAGGAGCTGGCGCCGCCCGCCGCGACCGCGACACCGTCGATGAACAGCACCTTGTTGATGCCGGGCATCTGGCCCTGCGCGTCGGTCAGCTTGGCCTCGTCCGAGACGCCCATGATCGTGCCCATCGCGTCGAAGAAGCACGACAGCAGCACGGTGAAGACGAACAGCACACCGGTCAGCATCCCGACCTTGCCGAAGCCGCCGAACAGGCTGACCTCGCCGATCAGACCGAAGTCGGGGGTGGCGACCGGGTTGCCGGGCCACGTGGGCGTGGTGAGCCCCCAGGAGGGGACGTCGGCGACGGCGTCGATGACCATGGCCACGACCGTCATCGCCACGATGGAGACGAGGATCGCGCCGGGCACCTTGCGCACGATCAGCGCCAGCGTGAGCAGGACGCCGAGGACGAAGACGAGGACGGGCCAGCCGTTGAGGTGGCCGCCGGTGCCCAGCTGGAGCGGGACGGTGGTCTGGGCGACGTCCGGGATCCGGGAGACGAAGCCGGCGTCGACCAGCCCGATCAGCATGATGAACAGGCCGATACCGATGGCGATGGCCTTGCGCAGCCCGAACGGGACGGCGTTCATCACGCGCTCGCGCAGACCGGTGGCGACCAGCAGCATGACGACGAACCCGGCCAGCACCACCATGCCCATGGCGTCCGGCCACGACATGCGCGGCGCGAGCTGGAGCGCGACGACCGAGTTCACCCCGAGGCCCGCGGCCAGCGCGATCGGGACGTTGCCGATGACACCCATGAGGAGCGTGGTGAACGCCGCGGTCAGGGCGGTCGCGGTGACCAGCTGACCGTTGTCGAGCTGGTTGCCGTACATGTCCTTCGCGCTGCCCAGGATGATCGGGTTCAGCACGATGATGTAGGCCATCGCGAAGAAGGTGGCGAAACCGCCGCGGATCTCACGGGGCAGGGTGCTGCCGCGCTCGGTGATCCGGAAGTAGCGGTCGAGGGCGCCGGACGCGGCACCGGACCCCGGCTGCTCGGGGGTGGGGGCCTTGGCGGGGGCCGACGTGGACATGCGAGGACCTCATCACCGGCGGGCTTCCCCCAAAGCCCTTTGGTGTTTTCTACGAATGAAAGCGGTCAGAGACAAACGGATTCAGTATGAACATATAGCGCCGTCGACGCTATCTCCGCGCGTAGAACAGTGCGGCCGGGCCGCTGCCCCGGTGCGGCGCACCCCACCCGCTCCGCCCTCGTAAGCTTGTCCGCATGGCCGGGCTTTTTTCGGGATCCCCCAAGCACGAGGCGCCGGAGCCCCTGGAGGGCCCCGTGGTCGCCACCATCATCGGCGGCACGATCCTCTGGTTCGTCCTGTTCCTGGTGCAGCTGCCGTTCTACGGCTGGTTCGACGAGCACGGTCACACCTGGTGGCTGTGGACCTGCCTGGCCGGCGGCGGGCTCGGCTTCATCGGCATCTGGTACGTCCGCAGGCGGGACGCCGCGCTCAAGCGGGTCCAGACCGAGGAGACGGGCGACGACTCCGTGCCGGACCACTCCCCCGCCCCGTCGGCCGACTGAGACGGCCAGGCCCCCGGACCACCAACTGCCGTCCGTACGACGGCCGTACGACCACGGCACTACGGCCGCCCGGCACCGTCCTCCCCAGGTCTGAACTTCCGCCCTTCGGGTGGGTGAAGCACCAAATCCGCACGTACCGTCGGATGCATGACGCATCTCGATGCGGGCGCCCGGCCCGACGCCGCGCCCCCCGCCACGGTCACCTCACCGGCGACCGGGCTGACCAGCGCGGAAGTGGCTCAGCGGGTGGCGCGCGGCCAGGTCAACGACGTGCCGGTGCGCAGCAGCCGCTCCCTCACCGAGATCGTCCGCGCCAACGTCTTCACCCGGTTCAACGCGATCATCGGCGTGCTCTGGGTGATCATGCTGATCGTCGCGCCCATCCAGGACAGCCTGTTCGGCTTCGTGATCCTCGCCAACACCGGCATCGGCATCGTCCAGGAGTGGCGGGCCAAGAAGACCCTCGACTCCCTCGCCCTGATCGGCGAGGTACGGCCCACCGTGCGCAGGGACGGGACGGCGGCGGAGGTCGGCACCTCCGAGATCGTGCTGGACGACCTGATCGAGATCGGGCCGGGGGACAAGGTCGTCGTCGACGGGGTGGTCGTCGAGGCGGACGGCCTGGAGATCGACGAGTCGCTGCTCACCGGCGAGGCCGACCCCGTGGTCAAGCAGCCAGGGGACCAGGTCATGTCCGGCAGCTTCGTCGTCGCGGGCGGCGGCTCCTTCCAGGCGACCAGGGTGGGGCGCGAGGCCTACGCGGCGCAGCTCGCCGAGGAGGCGTCCCGCTTCACCCTCGTCCACTCCGAGCTGCGCAGCGGCATCTCCACGATCCTCAAGTACGTGACGTGGATGATGGTCCCGACCGCGATCGGCCTGATCATCAGCCAGCTCGTGGTCAAGGACAACGAGCTGAAGAACTCCGTCGCGCGCACGGTCGGCGGGATCGTGCCGATGGTCCCCGAGGGGCTGGTGCTGCTCACCTCCGTCGCCTTCGCGATCGGCGTGATCCGGCTGGGGCGCAAGCAGTGCCTGGTGCAGGAACTGCCCGCGATCGAAGGGCTGGCCCGGGTCGACACGGTCTGCCTGGACAAGACCGGCACGCTCACCGAGGGCGGCATGGACGTCACCGAGCTGCGGGTGCTCGGGGACGGGGACGAGGCGTACCTGCGCAGGGTGCTGGGTGAGCTCGGCTCGGCGGACCCACGCCCGAACGCCTCCCTGCAGGCGATCATCGACGCGTATCCGGACACCACCGACTGGCGCCTCACCGACACGCTGCCCTTCTCCTCCGCCCGCAAGTACAGCGGCGCGACGTTCGAGGAGACGGCCGGTTCCGGGGCCGTCACCTGGCTGCTGGGCGCTCCCGACGTCCTGCTGGACCCCGGCGACCCGGCGCTGGCCGAGACGGAGCGGATGAACGAGCAGGGGCTGCGGGTCCTGCTGCTCGCCCGCGCCCGGGCCGGTGTGGACGTCGACGACCCCGCCGCCGTCGAGGGCGTACGGCCAGCCGCGCTGGTGGTGCTGGAGCAGCGGCTGCGCCCCGACGCGGCCGACACCCTGCGCTACTTCGCCGAGCAGGACGTCCGCGCCAAGGTCATCTCCGGCGACAACGCGGTGTCGGTCGGCGCGGTCGCGTCCAAGCTGGGCCTGTCCGGTACGACGGTGGACGCGCGCCGGCTGCCCGCCGACCGGGACGCCATGGCCGAGGAGCTGGACCGGGGCACGGTGTTCGGACGGGTCACCCCGCAGCAGAAGCGGAACATGGTGGGCGCGCTCCAGGCCAACGGGCACACCGTCGCGATGACCGGGGACGGCGTGAACGACGTGCTGGCGCTCAAGGACGCGGACATCGGTGTGGCGATGGGCTCCGGCTCCGAGGCCACACGGGCGGTCGCCCAGATCGTGCTGCTGAACAACAGCTTCGCCACGCTGCCGTCGGTGGTGGCGGAGGGCCGCCGGGTGATCGGCAACATCACCCGGGTCGCGACGCTGTTCCTGGTGAAGACCGTGTACTCGGTGCTGCTGGCGGTGCTGGTGGTGCTCTCGCAGGTGGAGTACCCCTTCCTGCCGCGCCACCTCACCCTGCTGTCCACGCTCACCATCGGCGTCCCGGCGTTCTTCCTCGCCCTCGCCCCCAACAAGGAACGCGCCCGCCCCCACTTCGTACGGCGGGTCATGCGGTACGCCGTCCCGGGCGGGGTGCTGGCCGCGGCGGCGACGTTCACGACGTATCTGATCGCCCGGGAGCACTACACGGGCGCGGGCGCGCTGGACGCGGAGACGAGCGCGGCGACGCTGACGCTGTTCCTGATCTCGATCTGGGTACTGGCGATCATCGCCCGGCCGTACACGTGGTGGCGGATCGGGCTGGTGGCGGCGATGGGCGGGGCGTTCCTGCTGGTGCTGGTGGTGCCGTGGCTGCAGGAGTTCTTCGCGCTGAAGCTGGTCGGCATGACCATGCCGTGGGTCGCGACGGGCATCGCGGTGTGTGCGGCGGGGGTGCTGGAGGTTCTGTGGCGGTGGGTGGACCGCCGGTTCCCGGCGTAGCCCTTGGCGGGCGGCCGGGGCGGGGTTCCGGGCCCGACCCGCTCGCAGTTCGGCTGCGGGTGCGTGGGGCTGATCGCGCAGTTCCCCGCGCCCCCAAGAGGCCCAACCCACCGTGCTCCGGCTGCGAGTGCGTGGGGCTGATCGCACAGGCCCCGCGCCCCCAAGAGGCCCAACCCACCGTGCTCCGGCTGCGAGTGCGTGGGGCTGATCGCACAGGCCCCGCGCCCCTGGGAAGTTGCAGGTGCCGCCCACCCAAGCCCCTGCCCCCAGGGGGACGCGGGTGCTGCAGGCATCGCCCACCGAAACCCCCTAGGGGCGCGGGGAACTGCGCGACAAGCCACGACGGGCCCGCGGCCGACACACAAGAGGCCCGCCCCAGGGGCGCGGGGAACTGCGCGACCAGCCACAACCCATCCGCGGCCGGGGTGTGAGGGGTCAGTCGAACCAGCGGTCGCGGGCCAGTTCCTCCGTCCGGGACGGATCCTCCAGCAGCGCCGCCACCTCGAAGCGCCGCGGCCACTGCCCCGCCGCCCACGCCAGCCCCGCCGCCACCCCCTCCAGCGTCGCCGCGTGCAGCACACCGTCGTCCGTCAGCCGCCAGTCGATCTCCACCCCGTCGACGACGAGCTCCTCGTGCTCCACGTACGACGCCGGCGTCCCCGCCCCCAGCAGCACCCGCACCGCATCCGGCACGTCGTGCTCGGTGCCCTCGGAGTGCACCTCCCCGGTGACGGACTCGCTCAGCCGCCGCACCTGGAACAGCTCCGCCAGCTCGGCGGCCCGCGCCGGCCGGACCGGCAGCAGCGGCACGCCCGAGGTGAACGGCAGCAGATCGGGCGAGTCGACGACCACCGCGTCCGCCGCGTCCACGACCTCGACCCGCCCGTCGACCACCGCTCGCAGATCGTCCGGCAGGGTCACCTGCTCGGGGTCCAGCTCCGCCAGCGCCCCGTACAGGCCGTGCAACTGGGCGGCCGTGACCGGGCGGTCGGGATCCGCGAGGCGGTCGAGCAGTTCCGCCGCACCGCCGGGCTCGTCGAGGAGCGCGGCCACGGAGGTGCGTACGCCCAGTGCCCGCAGCACCTGCTCGTCCTCGAACCCGGTCGCGTCGGCCTCCTCGTACAGGCCCCGCAGCAGCGGGTCGCTGCCGGCCGCCCGCAGTCCGGCGGGGCGGCGCCCGCCGATCACCGGGTGCCCGCGCAGCCACCACGCGGTGTACGGCCGTACGACCTCGTGGGTGCCGTCGTGCAGCAGGATCCGTACGGGCTGGACGAGCGCGTCGCGCAGCGGGGGCTGGGACAGCAGGGCGAGGGCCTGCGGCCACCGGTCGTCGTCCACGAGGTCGAGGTCGCGCACGGCGACGATCTCGGTGGCGACCGGCGGGACGGGACTGTCCGGGAAGCGGTCGAGGACGTCCTCGCTCCACACGTCCACGGCGTCCAGCAGGCCCGGGTCGTCGGGCTCGGCGAAGTCGCCCTCGCGGGGCTCGAGTTCGTCCGGGTCGAGCACCACGTCCGTGGCGCGGATCAGCGCGAAGTCCACCAGCACCCCGCACGCGGCGAGCGGCTGTTCGCCCCACTTCCCGGCCAGTTCGACGTCCACGGATGCCAGCTCGTCCTCCCGCATGACCTGCGCGAAGGGGCCGCCGGGGAAGACGAGTTCACAGGCCGGGGACAGCTCGCCGTCCTCGTCGGGGAGGGCGAGGGCGCCGAGCCACGGCTCGTCACCGGGTTCGAGTCCGGCGTCGCGCACCAGCCCGAGCACGGTGTCGGCGAGTTCCTCGGCGTCGAGGGCGTCCTCCTCCCAGTTCACGCCGCCCTCGTCGTCCAGGGAGGCGGCGACGGCGGCCCGTACCTGCGGGGTGGTGAGGACCGCGCGCGGGGTGGCGGGGAGGGCGCCGAGCTTTTCCAGCAGGGGGTGCGCGGCGTCCGGGTGGGCGACCTTGAGGCCGAGCCGGGCCAGCACCTCGGGGTCGATCCGGGTGGCCTCCGCTCCGGGCAGCAGCACCTGGCGCGGGCCGATGGTGGTGCGCGCCGCTCCGGAGCCGAAGCCCTCGGCGGACTCCCCGGCCAGCGGCACCGGCAGCCCGGACAGCCGGTCCGGGTCGACTCCGGCGAGGGTGTCGTACAGCCGCCGCCACCAGTCGGGGGACTTCTCCAGACCGGCCAGCCGGTCGATCGCCTCGGTGAGCGGCACCCGGGCGACACCGAGCGTGCGCAGCTCGGCCCGGCGTTCCAGGCCGGCGGGCAGCAGCGTGGGGAGGACCTCGGCCAGCACGCGTACGGTGTCGGCCCCCGCGCCCTCCGCGACCTCCGCGTCCCGGGGCCGCAGCGACTCGGGCAGCCCGGAGTCGGTGTCCTGCTCGGGCGGCGGTACCGCCGGCGGCAGGAACGAGGTGCGCGGCAGCCGTTCGAGGATGGCCCGGCGCAGGGCCCCGTCCAGTTCGCCCTTGCCGAGCGGGCCGGGCACGAGGTCGATGATCCCGGCGGTCACCGGACGCCAGTCGGCGAGCAGCCCGGCGTAGGCGTCGGCGGCGCGCTGCACGAGGAAGTCGGTGAGCGGGCCGGGCGCGGCGTGCCGGCGGGTGGAGTCCAGCGGGAGGGAGGCGATGAGCAGGGCGGGCACGCCGAGGGGCTCGTCGCTCGGGGTCGGCGCGTGCACGACGGCGGCGGTGCGGGGCCGCGCGGGAGCGCCGTCGGCGTCCACGGGCACGGCCCAGGTGACCGACCAGTGCGGCCGCAGCCGCTCCTCGACCGGCCGGTCGGCGAGCAGGTCGGGGGTGAGCGGCCCGTGCGCGGCGGCGGTGCGCCACCGGGTGACGCCGGCCCGGGAGTCCTCGACGACGGTGAGCCCGTCCTCTCCGCGCCGGGTCAGGGTGCGGGGTGCCGCGTCGCCGATCTCGACGACGACGTCCTGGAGGCCCGGCAGGGCGAGCAGCAGGGCGTCGTCGACGGCTTCGAGCAGCCGCTCGGCGAGGTCGGCGGCGGCCGTGTCGCGCAGCGGCAGGATGACGGCCGTGTCGTACGGGGCGGGCGCGGTGCCCTCGGCGGCGAAGGGCAGCCGGAGCAGCGGTACGTGTCCGTCCCGGCGGCGGATCTCGTCCCCCAGGCCGGGACTGTGCCGCGCGGTGTCCCCGGCGAGCTCCCGGGCCTCGGCCAGCGACCACCGCACCCCGCCGTGCCGCCCGACGACGGCGGGCTCGTCGGTGACGGCGAGGACGGCGGCGAACCCGACCCCGAACCGTCCCACCGCCCGCTCGGACTCGTCCCGCTTGGCGGAGGCGCGCAGCGTGGACAGCGACTCGACGCCGGCCGTGTCCAGCGGGGCGCCGGTGTTGGCGGCGACGAGGACGCCGTCGCGCAGGGTGAGCCGGAGCCGTCCCGGCACGCCGGCCCGGGCGGCGGCGTCGGCGGCGTTCTGCGCGAGCTCGACGACGAGACGGTCCCGGTACCCGCCGAGGACGAGGTCCTCCTCGGCGTTGGCGTCCTCACGGAAGCGGGCGGGGCTGGTGGCCCAGGCGTCCAGGACCCCGCGCCGCAGACGCGCCGTACCGAACGGATCGGCACCCTCGGCGGCGGGCCGCACGAACTTGCTCACGTTGACTCTCCTCATCGGCCCTGATCGGCGTGAGGTCGAAGGTACCGCTCCGCCACGAGGGGGCGCGCACGCCCGGACGGCGGCCCGCGTACTCACCGCACCCGCGGGAGGGCCCAGCACTCGATCCCCACGGAGCGGCCGGCCGAGCCGAACCGTCTGCTGGTGGACTTCCTCGCCTGACCTGAGGGGGAAAGCGCGAGGGTTCCGGAGACGCAGGCCACATTCGGGCCGGCCTCCCGGTGACATGCTCCACAGGCGGAACATCCGGTACTACCCGGAATAGTCGTGAAGCACCCTCCACCAAAACGGACATTTAGCGCATAGTTCTGATCGATCAGCTTGAAATGGGGGGTTTCACCCCGTAGAGACCCCTCCGTCAAGAGATGTGCATCTCATGCCTGACCTACGGCCTTTCGTCGTAGGTCACACCTTTGCGGCTTTTGGGAGGGGCGGGCTACCAAGGAACAGCCATCGCGGCACGGACCCGCTCCGCCGGATGGCATCCCCCGTCCCCTCCCCCATGAGGTTTCGATGTTCGAGCGCGTCACGTCCCGTTTCCCCCGTACGTCCGCCACCCGCACCCGTGCGGCCGTCCTGGCCGCCGGACTGGGCACCACGGTCGTCCTGGGAGCCGGGGTCGCGGTCGCCGCCGCCGAGAGCACGGCCGTGTCCGGTACCGCCACCGCCGTCCAGGCGCAGGCCGCCGCCCAGGCCGAGGCCGCGAAGACGCAGGCCGTCAAGGCCCAGAAGGCCGCGAAGACCGCCAAGGCCGCCGCCGCGAAGAAGCAGGCGTCCTGGGTCTCCCCGGTGAAGAGCTACAAGCTGTCCGCGAGCTTCGCCCAGAACGGCGGCATGTGGGCCTCCAAGCACTCCGGCCAGGACTACGCCGTCCCGACCGGCACCCCGGTCGTCGCCACCCACGGCGGCACCGTCGTCAAGGCCGGCGGCAACGGCGCCGGAGACGGCCCCGCCTACGGCAACGCCGTCGTCATCAAGCACGGCAACAAGACGTACTCCCAGTACGCCCACCTGTCCTCGGTCAACGTGAAGGTCGGCCAGGTCGTCAAGACCGGCCAGAAGATCGCCCTGTCCGGCAACACCGGCAACTCCAGCGGTCCCCACCTGCACTTCGAGATCCGCACCACCCCGAACTACGGCACCGCCGTGGACCCGGCGAAGTTCCTGCGCGCCAACGGCGTCAACCTCTGACGCACGCCCGCAGACGCACCCCGACCCCGAGGACGGCCCCGCGCCGGCTCGGGGTCGAGTCGTCGTGCAGCGGAGGCACGCTCTAATGCAGGCCTCAGGTTGTCCAAGGACAATGAGCGGCAAAAACATCCACTGGAAGGGGGCGGGCCGGCGTGCGGATCATGATCGCGGATGATGAAGCGGCCATCCGTGAGTCGCTGGAGCGGGTGCTCCAGGTCGAGGGGTACGACACCAGCACCGTCGCCAACGGTCTCGCCGTGCTCGACGAGGTTGGTGGGGCCGACGGTGACACGCTGGATCTGCTGATCCTCGACGTGATGATGCCCCGCCTCGGCGGGCTGGAGACCTGCCGGCGGTTGCGGGCCGCGGGCCGGGATCTGCCGGTGCTGATGCTGACCGCCCGTGATCAGGTCTCCGACCGGGTCACAGGGCTGGACGCGGGCGCCGACGACTACCTGCCCAAGCCGTTCGCCACCGAGGAGTTGCTGGCCCGGGTGCGGGCCCTGCTGCGTCGGCGCACGCCGACCGACGAGGAGTCGCAGATCCTGTCGTTCGCCGACGTCCGTCTTGATCCCGACAGGTTCGAGGCGTGGCGGGGCGGGCGGCCGCTGCGCCTGACCCGGACGGAGTTCTCCCTCCTGCAGGTCCTCATGCGCAACGCGACCCGGGTCCTGACCCGCGACGCGCTGTTCGAGGCGGTCTGGGGCTTCGACATGAGCGCCACCGCCAACAACCTCCAGGTGTACGTGAGCTACCTGCGCCGCAAGATGGAGGCCGAGGGTGAGCCGCGATTGATCTACACGCTGCGCGGCCTGGGATACACGTTGCGGGAGACTCCTCCGTGAGCAGGCACACCGGCCGGAAACCGCGCCGGCTGACCCGATGGTGGCGCCGGCGGTCCCTGCGGACCAGGCTGACGGTGATCGCGGCGACGGCCATCGCGGTCAGCGTGTTCGTGGCCTTCCAGGTGGCCACCGAGCTACTGGCCTGGGAGCTGCGGGACACCGTCGAGGATCAGCTGCGCGCAGACTCCCGCGTCCTGGCGGCGAGCGCGGAGCGCGCCGGTCCGGCGCAGGTCCAGCTACCGCCGTATCCCGGATCCGGTCGGCTGGTGCGGGTCATCCTGTCCGACGGCTCGATCCGGACACCGGCCGATCAGCCCTCGCTGCCCCCGGTCAGCGAGCAGGCCGGGCGGGTCGCGCAGGGCGCGTCGGCCGACCTGATGGAGTCGAACGACAGCGAAGAGGGCTACCTCATCTACACGCTGCGGGCGGGCGACGGCGCGGTTCAGGTGGCCCGCGCCGCCGACGACGGCCCGATCAACGAGCTCGGGTTCGGCATGTTGCTGATCGGACTGTTCTGCGTGGCCGGCGGTGCCCTTGTCGGGCGGACCGTGGCGCGGACCGGGCTGACACCGATCGACCGGCTGACCGCCGCCGCGGTACGTGTCGCGCACACCCGGGATCTCGACGCCGACATCCCGAATGAGGGCGGTGGGGAGATCCGGCGGCTGATCCAGTCGATCAACGACATGCTCGCCGCGCTCCGGGACTCCCGGCAGGCTCAGCGGCTGCTCGCCGAGGACGCCGCCCACGAGCTCAAGACCCCGCTCACCAGCCTGCGCCTCAACGTCGAGCTGCTGATCCGGCTCGATCGGCGCGGCACTCTGGACAGCGCACTGCCGGCGGAGAGCCGGACCCGGCTGCTCAACGATCTCGGCGCCCAGGTGGCCGAGTTGGGCACCCTCGTCGCCGAGCTGACCGACCTGGCGCGCGGTGACGTCAGCGACGAGAGCACCGAGGTGCTCGACCTCGCCGACGTGGTGGTGGCCGCCGCGACCCGGGCGCGTTCCCGCGTGCCCGACATCGAGATCGCGCTCGACGTGAACTCCGTGTGGGTGAGCGGGCGTCCCGCTGCGCTCGAGCGAGCGGTGCTCAACCTCATCGACAACGCCGGCAAGTGGTCCCCCGCGGACCAGCCGGTCCAGGTCCGGCTGCGTGCCGAGGGCGCCTCGGCGGTGCTCGAGGTCGACGACGCCGGGCCGGGCATCGACGCCGCCGACGTACCGCGGGTGTTCGACCGGTTCTACCGTGCCGACAGCGCCCGGGCGTTGCCGGGATCCGGTCTGGGACTGTCGATCGTGCAGCGGGTCGTCGACGCCCACGGCGGCCGGGCCACCGTCGCCCGCTCCGCACGCGGTGGCGCGCTGCTTCGGCTCGACCTTCCGGCCGCGGCCCCGCCCGCGCGGCCCACCGCCGGGGAGGACGCCGGGCTGCACTGACCGCCCCGGCGGTACGGCGCCGGACGTGGGGCGGCGGGCCTGGAGACGGCCCCGCGCGGCCCACCGCCGGGGCAGGGCATCGCGACGCGTCGGGCTCAGCGGCGGTGGTGCCGCGCAGGCCTCAGGACGGCGGGCCTGGGTAGGCCCCGCGCGGCCCACCACCGGAGCAGGACACCGCGACGCGCCGGTCCCGACCCCGGCGCGTGGCGCCGGACCAGAGGGCGGTGACCGTCGGGCCCACGAGAAAGATCCGGGACGGGCCTGGGGCCCGTCCCGGATCTCGTCCGTGCCGCCGCGCTCACCGTTGCAGCGTGGACATCTCCTTGTCGACGAGCGGCTGTTGACCGTCCGGCAGCTCCGCCGTCGGCCGGGCCAGCCGGCTCGGCCACCACATCCGCCGTCCGATCAGCAAGGTGAGGGCGGGTACCAGGACCGACCGCACCAGCAGGGCGTCGAGCAGCACGCCGAAGGCCACCAGGAACCCGACCTCGACCAGCATCACCAGCGGAAGTGTGACGAGGACCCCGAACGTGGCCGCCAGGACCACGCCTGCCGAGGTGATGACGCCACCGGTGGCCGAGAGGGCTTTGAGCATGCCTTCTCTGGTGCCGAGGCGCATGGTCTCCTCCCGGGCCCGGCTGGTCAGGAAGATGTTGTAGTCGACGCCGATCGCCACCAGGAACAGGAATGCCAGCAGCGGCACCGAATAGTCGATGCCCTTGAACCCGAGGATCGTGTCGAAGACGAACACGCTGCCGCCGAAGGCCGCGGCGAAGGAGACGATCACGGTGGCCATCAGGACCAGCGGGGCCAGGATCGCGCGCAGCAGCAGCCCGAGAATGATCAGGACGACGACGAGCACCAGCGGGATCACCAGCTTCTCGTCACGCCGGGTGGTCACCTCGGTGTCGAGGTTCTCCGCGCTCGGCCCGCCGACGATCGCCTCCGCCCCGTTCACCGTGTGCACGGCGGTACGCACCCGCTTGATCGTGTCGTACTCCGCGGCGGTGTCCGGCGCGTCCTTCGGGAACACGGAGATGTTGGCCCAGCCACCGACGGTCTCCTCCGGGACGGCCATGGCCACGCCTGGGGTGTCCTTGACGACGTCGAGCACCTTCTCCTGGTGCGCCGGCCGCGTGAAGACCGTCATCGGCTGACCGCCGAGCTCCGGGAAGTGTTCGCGGAGAAGGGTGAAGCCGGTGACCGACTCCGGTGTTGACAGGAACTGGTCCTGCTCCCGCAGGGCGCCGCTGTTGCCCGCCAGCCCGAGGGCGAGCACGCCGAGGACTCCGAGCGAGCCGAGCATCGCCGCCCACCGGCGGCGGTTGATGGCGGTGCCGAGCCGTCCCCACATCCCCGGCTTCTCCTCCACGGCCGTGCTGAACCGCGGGATGGCCGGCCAGAAGATCCGCCTGCCGAGCACCACGAGCACCGCCGGGAACAGCGTCAGCATGGCCACCAGCGCGCACAGGACGCCGGCCGCACCGATCGGGCCCAAGCCGCTGGTGCTGTTCAGGTCCGCGACGAGCAGGCAGAGCAGGCCGGCGACGACGGTGGCCGCGGACGCGACGATGGCCGGCGCCGCGCTGCGCAGCGCGTGGAGCATCGCGACCCGGACGTTCTCATGGTGGTGCAGTGCCTCCCGATAACGGGCGATGAGCAACAGCGCGTAGTCCGTGCCGACGCCGAACACCAGGATCGTCAGCAGCGCCGAGTTCTGGTCGTTGACCACGATGCCGAAGCCCTTGACGAGCAGGTAGACGGTCCCCATCGAGGTCAGTGCGGCCGCGCCGACGGTCACCAGCGGGATGATCCACAACACCGGGCTGCGGTAGGTGAGGATGAGCAGGAGCGTGACGACGGCGATGGTGGTGAGAAGGACCTGTGTGTCGATGCCGTCGAAGACGGCGTCCATGTCGCCGTCGATCGCGCCCGGGCCGGTCACGTCGAGTTCCAGGCCGGAGGGGCGGTCCTTCGCGGCGTCACGCAACGGGCCGACGATCTCCTCCGGTGGGCCGTAGGCCGTGCTCACGTCGAGGGTGAACGTCATCGCCTTGCGGTCGGTGGAGAGGCTCGTCGGTGAGCCCTCGTCGTCCTCGTCGGCCGCCTCCTTCTCCTTCGGCGGGTACTGCTTGGCCAGCATGTCGTAGTGGCGCTCGACCGTCGCGCGGTCGGCGTCGGTCATGCCGTCGGCCCGGTGGTACACGAAGACGAACGTGCTGTCCTCACCGCCGGGGAGACGGTCGTCCAGCGCCGCCACCTTGGTGGACTCGGCACCGGCCGGCAGGGTGTCCACGGCGCTGTCGGTGGTGACCGAGCTCAGCTTTCCGCTCAGCGGCACCATGCCGGCCGCCAGCACCAGCCACAGGCCGATCACCAACCATGGCACCCACCGGCCTGCCAACCGGCCGGCCGGCGCTCTCCCGGGCGGCGCTGTGTGAGCTGCCATCACTGACCTCCTGCATAGGGGTTGCATCGCTTATCTGGATGCCGACTTCCTAGTGAGCGAACCTGAGGCGACTGTTAAAGCCCTGCTCAGGCCGGTCGGCCGACCCATGTGCCCCGCGCACGCGCCCGCGCCGACACGACCCCCGACTCACATCTCGCAGCGGCAGACGCGAAGTTGGCGAAAAACAGAGGGTGTGACGGGTTGTTCTCCAGGAGTATCGTTCAACGATTCTCCACAAAGCACATGACCGAGTGAGGGTTCCACGTCTCCGGCGGGCCGCCGGAGAAAGGGGAAGTCATGGGGCAGCTGCGACAGGGAGCACGAACCGGCGCATGGGCCGTCGGCGGGGTCGTCGGTCTGGCGGCCGTCTACGTGGCCGGGGTGTTCGTCTTCGGAGGCGCCGGGTGGATCACCGCGCCGTTCCGCGGCGAGGTCGAGGAGCGGGAGAGGACCGTCGGGTCCGGCGCGTTCCGCCTCACCACCTACGAGGAGTTCTTCGACCTGTGCGAGGCCGTGCAGAACGCCGAAGGGACGATCCGGGTGCTCCAGCAGGAGCGCGGGACGGCGGCGGACGCGCGCAGGAACCAGATCGACCAGTCGATCACCGCGCTGAGGGCCACCCGGATCGAGTCCGTGAACGACTACAACACCAAGGCCGCGCAGGAGCACCGCGCGCCCTTCCGGGACAAGGGCCTGCCCTACCGGCTCGACACCGCCGCCGAGAGCACGACCTGCACCGACTGATCCCGGGAAGGGGACAACCGATCATGCGCAGGATTCCACGCGTCGTCCTGACAGCCGTCTCGGTGCTCGCCCTGGGCCTGGGGCTGGCCTCCTGCACCGACGACTCCAGTCAGGACAAGGAGAACAAGGCCAAGCAGGACGGCTACGACCAACTCGTGGCGCGGCAGCCCGCGGGCCGCATGGAGTACTCGCCGACCCGTGAGGCGATCAACCAGTGGGTCGAGACCTGGGGCAAGCGGGGCAAGCTCTCGTACGTCTACATCCAGAACGCCAGGGGCGAGTACGGGTACTTCATCATGAAGGGCCTGCCGGTCCCCCGCTGCAAGATGCTCACCCCGACCGAGCGGATGGAGACCTCGTCCCACGGCGTGGCGGTCCTGCCGCAGCCCGGCATGGACGGCACGTACTCGGCGGGCTCGATGTGCCACGCCTACTACGGTTTCGATGCCACGACCGGCGCGTACATGGAGTTCACCGTGGGGACGAACCAGTCGTTCTTCCTCTTCGACAAGCCCATGACGATGCCCGAGTACGCCAGCGCCCGGCAGATGGGCCCGACCTCGATGAAGGACATCGAGAAGCAGCCCTGAGAGCCCCGAGAGGGCAGCCCCGAAAGGCCGGCCTGCCGCCCGCTACGAGTGCCCCAGCTCCGCCGACGACGCGTCCTCCGTCGCCGGGACCGAGCCCGAGTCGGCGGACGGGCGGAGCGGGAAGGGGTCGACCCGGGTCTCGTCGACGACCGGCGGAGCCGGCTGCGGGGGCTTCGGCATGACCGCGGCCTCGGAGTGGCCGCCGCAGCCGTAGCCGAGGGAGACCACCCGGCCGTCGGCCGGGGAGAACTCGTTGGCGCACACGCCGAAGGCCTGCCCCAGGGAGCCGCCGATCGGAGCGAGGAAGCCGCACGACATGCAGGAGGCCGGGGCCGCCTGCGCCATGGGGGTCTTCGCGCCGTACGACTCCTCCCAGCGGTCGGCGGCGGCGTGCAGGCCGTAGCGCGACAGCACCCGGGCGCGGCGCATGCCGAGTTCCTCGGCGACCGCCGCGATCGAGCCGCGGGACGGGGCCTCCGCGAGGTGGGCCGGGGGGCCCGCGGTGACCTCGGCGTCCTCCGCCTCCACCAGGTCGGCCAGCTCCTCGGAGACCGCGGAGTTCGGCGGCGGCTCCTCCTCGCCGGAGAAGCCCGGTTCCAGCCGGAGGTCCTCGGCGTCGGTGGGGAGGAGGTCGCCGGGGCCCATGTCGCCTGGGCGCAGCCGCTCGCTCCACGGCACCCACTCCGGTGCGAGGACCGCGTCGGGGCCGGGCAGCAGCACCGTCTCGTCGACCGTGACGATCTTGGCGCGGGAGGCGCGGGCGACGGTGACGGCCCAGCGCCAGCCGCGGTAGCCGGGCTCCCGGCACCCGAAGAAGTGCGTGACGACGCGGTCGCCCTCGGAGAGCAGCCCCTCGTGCTCCCCCACGACCCCGGGTGCGGCGGCCTCCTCGGCTGCGGCGCGGGCGAGGTCGACGGCCTCGGCGCACAGACGGTCGGGGGTGCGGCTTCGCGTTGTCGCTGCGCTCACAGGTATCGCTTCTCTCCTACGCCGTCTCACGAGTGCGCCACTCCCAGCGCGGGGGGCGGACGGAGCGGACAGCGGGACCGCGTCGACGTCCGCGCCACAACGTGCTCGGGCGCGCCTCCATCCATTCTGCGGGATGGCTGAGATACGCACGCTACCTGCTCGCGTGCCCTGGGCCTACACCGACGGTGGTTCCCGGGTTCCGCGCGCCGGTTTCCGGGAGACGGCACTCCACTTCCGCGGCGTGTTCCGACGGCCCCGCGACGGCCCCCGCCGGGCCGGGCCGGCCGGCCCGGGGTTGCGCCGTACAGCCGCACCCCGGGTGCCCTCCCTGGCGGATACGGCACTATGCACCGCCTTCTCGGGGCACTATGACGTCGTGGCAACCGCGAGGACACCCCACGGCGCCACCGGGGCCGGTGGGGCGGAAGGGGTCAAGGGGAGCGGCCGACGCCCCGGCACGGGCCGGGCGGGCGGCCGCCTTCGCGCGTGCGGACGCGCCCTGCGCTTCCCGGTGACGAAGACCGCCCGCGGAATCCGCCGGGCGACCCATGCGCACGGCGCCGGGGAGTCCGGGCTCGGCAAGCTGATCGAGCTGCACGGCGTGAACGGTGCCGGCGACGTCATGATCACCGTCGCGCTGGCGTCCACCGTCTTCTTCTCCGTGCCGACGGACGAGGCGCGCGGGCGTGTCGCCCTGTACCTCGCCATCACCATGGCACCGTTCACCCTCCTCGCACCGGTGGTCGGCCCCCTCCTGGACCGGCTGCCGCACGGCCGCCGTGCCGCCATGGCCGGCGCGATGCTCGCCCGGGCGCTGCTCGCGCTCGTCCTGTCCGGCGCGGTCGTCACCGGCGGACTCGAGCTGTACCCGGCCGCGCTGGGCGTCCTGGTCGCCTCGAAGGCGTACGGGGTGGTCAGAAGCGCGGTCGTGCCACGGCTGCTGCCGCCCGCCTTCTCCCTGGTGAAGGCGAACTCGCGGGTCACCCTCGGCGGCCTCCTCGCGACCGGGATCGCCGCGCCCATCGGGGCGGGCCTGCACCAGATCGGGCCGCGCTGGCCGCTGTACGGGGCGTTCGCGCTGTTCGTGACGGGGATGCTGCTGTCCTTCCGGCTGCCGCCGAAGGTCGACTCCGCCAAGGGGGAGGCCGTGGCGCTGCTCGCCGCCGACGAGCAGCACCTGCACGGCCCGCACCGCAAGACGGAGAAGCGTCCCGGGCTGCGCACGGTCGGCCCGGCCGTCACCCACGCGCTGGCCGCCAACGCCTCCATCCGCTGCCTCACCGGCTTCCTGATCTTCTTCCTGGCGTTCCTGCTGCGCGAGCACCCGATGTCCGGTCAGAGCGCCGCGGTGTCGCTCGGCATCGTGGGTGTGGCGGCCGGCACGGGCAACGCGCTCGGTACGGCGGTGGGGGCGGGGCTGCGGTCCCGCGCCCCGGAGATCATCATCGTGACGGTGGTGGCCTGTGTGCTGAGCGCGGCGATCGTGGCCGCGGCGTTCTTCGGCGCGGTGGTGGTGGCGTGTCTCGCCGCCATCGCCGGGTTCGCGCAGGCGCTGGCCAAACTGTCGCTGGACGCGCTGATCCAGCGGGACGTACCCGAACTGGTGCGGACCTCGGCGTTCGCCCGGTCGGAGACGCTGCTGCAGATGTCGTGGGTGCTGGGCGGCGCCATCGGCATCGCGATGCCCCTGATCGGGCCCCTGGGGCTGGCCGCGGGCGCGGCGATCGTCGCGACGGGCTGGCTGACCACCGTGCGCGGGCTGCTCCGCTCGGCCCGGCAGGGGCACGGAGGGCGGGCGCGAGTGGCGTAACGCTCCGGCCACGCCGTACCCCACGTGGGGAGCGTGGCACACCTGCCCGATAGCCTTCGGCCATGACCACGTTGCCCCGCGGCGCAGCCGCTCTGAGACACCGCGCTGTGCGACGCCGCCGTGCCGTCGCCGCCGCCGGCGCCGTATCGGCCGGACTGCTCGTCCTGGCCGCCTGTGACAAGCCGACGTCGATGGCCACCATCACGGTGGGCAGTGACTCGGTGAGCTCCGAGGCCACCTGCGGCGGCGAGGGCGAGGCGCTGAACAGCGAGGCCCTCAACAAGTGCCTCAAGGACAAGGGCGTCGACGAGATCACCGTCGACCCCGCCGAGACCGTGCGCTTCGGTGTCGACCCGGACATCGCCGACCAGGGCTGGACCATCCTGATGAACGGTCAGCCGCTGGTGGAGTCCAGCAAGAAGACCTACCAGGCCATCCCGGGCAGCGTGTTCTTCAACGCCCAGTACGGCGCCCAGGGCGACTCGACCCTGGTGTCGATCAAGGAGGGCGAGAACGAGACCACGGGTCTGTGGTCGTTCCGGCTGAAGAAGCAGGACGACTGATCACGTCGTCGGTACGCGTTCTCGTGGCCACCGCGGTCCCCGTCGAGCGGGACGCGGTGGCCGAGGCGTTCCCCGGGGACACCGGGCAGGTGCGCCTTCCTGGAGTGAGCCTGGTCCGCACGGACGGCGGGTGCGATCTGCTGGCCACCGGTGTCGGCCCCGCCGCGGCCGCCGCCTCCACCGCCACCGCGCTCACCGCCGCCGCGCTCGACGGCACCCCCTACGGACTCGTCGTGTGCGCCGGTATCGGCGGCGGGTTCCAGCCCGACGCGCCGCTCGGCTCACTCGTCGTCTCCGACACGATCGCCGTGGCCGATCTCGGCGCCGAGACGGCGGACGGCTTCCTCCCCGTCACCGAGCTGGGCTTCGGGCACGTCGCACATCGCTCCCCGAGGTCGCTCGTGCGGGAGGCCGTCCGTGTGACCGGCGCCCGCCCCGGCACCGTCCTCACCGTCTCCACTGTCACCGGCACCGCCGACCGCGCCGCCGCGCTGCGCGCCCGGCACCCGGGCGCCCTGGCCGAGGGCATGGAGGGCTTCGGCGTGGCCGAGGCGGCCGTCGCCCAGGGGCGGCCCGTGCTGGAGGTGCGGGCGGTGTCGAACCCCGTCGGCCCGCGCGACCGCGCCGCCTGGCGCATCGGCGACGCCCTGAGCGCCCTCACCGAGGGCTTCGGGAAGCTCGCGCCCGTCCTGGAGAGTTGGATCCACCATGACCACCAGTGAGCACACCGGCGAGCAGCAGCGGCTGCGGATCGCCTACTCCCCCTGCCCGAACGACACCTTCGTCTTCGACGCCCTCGCCCACGGCCGCGTCCCCGGCGCGCCCGCCCTCGACGTGACCTTCGCCGACATCGACGTCACCAACGGCATGGCCGAGCGCGGCGAGCTCGATGTGCTGAAGGTGTCGTACGCGGTGCTGCCGTACGTGCTCGACGCGTACGCGCTGCTGCCCTGCGGAGGCGCCCTGGGACGGGGCTGCGGGCCCCTGGTGCTGACCAGGAAGGCCGGGGTGGACCTGACCGGCCGTACCGTCGCGGTGCCCAGCGAGCGGTCGACGGCGTATCTGCTGTTCCGGCTGTGGGCTGCGGACGTGGTGCCCGGAGGGGTGGGGGAGATCGTGGTGATGCCGTTCCACGAGATCATGCCCGCCGTACGGGACGGGAAGGTCGACGCGGGGCTCGTGATCCACGAGGCGCGCTTCACGTACCAGGGCTACGGGCTGCACAAGCTGGCCGACATGGGTGAGCACTGGGAGGCCACCACCGGGCTGCCGATCCCGCTGGGCGCGATCATCGCCAGGCGGTCGCTGGGCGAGGAGACGCTGACGCGGCTCGCCGACTCCATTCGTACGTCCGTACGGGCGGCGTGGGACGACCCCGAGGCGTCGCGGCCGTATGTCATGGAGCACGCGCAGGAGATGGACCCGGCCGTCGCCGACCAGCACATCGGGCTCTACGTCAACGAGTTCACGGCCGGCCTCGGCGAGGACGGCTACGCGGCCGTACGGGGGCTGCTCACGCGCGCGGCGGCCGAGGGACTGGTGCCGCCCCTCGGCCCGGACGCGCTGCGGTTTCCCTGAAAGGCCTACACGTCCAGCTGGTCGGCGACCGCGCGGAGCAGCCCGGCGATCTTCTTGCCGGCCGCGCGGTCGGGGTAGCGGCCCCGCTCCAGGGACGGCGTGATGCTCTCCAGAAGGGTCGTCAGGTCCTGGACGATGGACGCCAGCTCGTCGGGCTTCTTGCGCTGGGCCGCCGCGACCGACGGGGTCGGGTCGAGGATGGTCAGGGACAGGGCCTGGTCGCCGCGCTGCCCGGCGACCACGCCGAACTCCACGCGCTGGCCCGGCTTGAGGGCCTCGACTCCGGCGGGGAGGACCGAGGAATGCACGAAGACGTCGCCGCCGTCGTCGCGGGAGAGAAAGCCGAAGCCCTTCTCACTGTTGAACCACTTGACCTTGCCGGTGGGCACGTCTGTCCTCGTCCTCGTACTCGTCGGGAAAACTGCTTCTGAAAACGGCTCTACATAGCACTCGGGCGGGCCCGATGACCCGCCGGTACCAAGGCTAATGGTCTTCAGGCCGGTGACAAGACGTCACCCGGTTGTTCCTCTCGCGCTGGGAACTACCCTGGTCCGGTGCGTGACAAAACCCAAGCGAATTCCACCGCCCCCGGCGACGGTCTGGTCCGTGCCGGTGCCATCGTCTTCTTCGTCGGTGCCGTGGCCACTCTGGTCACTGTGGCCCCGCTGTTCCTCGGAACGTCGCCCTTTCCGACGTACATGTTCGGATTGAGCATGCTCATGGGCGTCGGATTCCTGATGGCCGGCGCGGGGGTACTGCGTTCGGCCGCGGCGGGGCGGCGTCAGGCGCGCGCCGCGCTGCCGTCCGAGCAGTAGTCCGAAAACCATCGCGGGAATTCCGTCAGATCGGCGAGGACGACGTCCGCGCCGGCCTCGCGCAGCTCCGTCGCGTCGCACGGTCCGCCGGCCACCGCGACGGACAGCGCACCGGCGGCCCGCGCGCCGCGCACATCGCCCACGTGGTCGCCGACATAGACGGCGGCCTCGTGCTCGCGCAGCGCCAGCGCCTTCTGCTCGGCCCACAGGCCGCCGATCACGGCGTCCGGTTCGATACCGAGGTGGGCCAGGTGCAGCTTGGCGTTGGGCTCGTACTTCGCCGTGACGACGATCGCCCGCCCGCCCGTTTCCCGGACGGCCGATATCGCCGCACGGGCGCCCGGCATGGCGAGCGTGGGGGTGATGGCGTACTCCGGGTACATCTCCCGGTACAGGTCCGCGACCTCGTCGACCCGCTCGGCCGGGAACCAGTTGGCCAGCTCGTCCGCCAGCGGCGGCCCGAGCCGGCTCACCGCGAGATCGGCGTCGATGTACGTCCCCGTCCGCTCCGCCAGCGCCCGGTAGCAGTCCCGGATCCCGGGCCGCGAGTCGATGAGCGTCATGTCAAGATCAAAACCGACGGTGAGCGAGCGCGAGGTCATCAAGGCCATGCGCCCCATTGTGCAGCCAGGCAGCTGCGGGCAGTCGTGCCTCCCCCAGCGCCGTGAGCCGCCGACGCAGTTGTCCAAGCCGCATCACCGGGCCCCTGCAAACGCCCGTCAGCGCCGCCGCTGGGACCGCCACACAAGAAACAGCGCGGACGAAACCGCCGCCCCCCGAATGACCCACGGCCACGTCTCCGCCATCGCCGCGTTCATCTCACCCTCGGCGATCGCCGCACCCCACCGCTCCGCCGCCCTTCCCCACAGCCAGACCACCCCACCCGTGAGCGCGAGCCCGGGAATGACGACGACCGCCCACTTCGACTCCGCCGGAGTCAGCCGACGCGAGGCCCACGCGATGAGCCACCCGAGGATCAGGGCGAACCAGTTGCCGAGCACGGCCCCCGCGACCAGCGACGCGGCGGCCAGCAGCAGCAGAGGATTGCTCCAACGCCGGGACGGCAGCCGCAGCAGGCGCCGACGTGGCGCGACGGCCTCCTCCGCCTCCCCCGCGACGACCGCCTCGACGGACGTGTCCGGCTCGGACGGCTCCTCCTTCGTCGCCGGAGCCGCAGCCGGACCCGCAGCCGGGGCGGGAGCCCGAAGCAGCTCCGGAATCTCCACACCCCCCACGAAGCCCGGCACGTCGTCACCGATGCCGAAGGCACTGTTGTCGACCCGCCACCAGTCGGGCTGCCCGGCACTGTCCCCGAGTTCGTCGGTGCCGGCCCGGTGCGGCGGCGACGGCACGTCGGCCGGTGCGGGACCCGCCGGCTCGGCCGGGCGCGGCCGGGGGACGACCCGGCGCAGCACACCCTTGGGCCGCTGCTCACCCTCCCGCTGCACCGGCACCGCCGCGGGCGCCGCGGAACCCTTCGGCCCTTCCCCCGGCGAACCCCCCGCCGCCGTGCCCTCGGCCGCCGAGACGACCTCGGTCGGCGTACCGATGCGGGAGATGATGCGGCGCACCGCGGCGGGGGAATCGACCACGGCCTTCGCCCGCCGCCGGTCGATCTCGTCCCGCAGTTCGGCGACCAGCCGCATGCGGGCCGCCGACGGCAGCTGTCGCTGCTGCGCGACATCGCCGACGCGGCTCAGATACTCGTAGACGACCTGGTCACTCTCGATACCCACGAAGTCCCCTCCGGGACGGATGCGTTGGGACACCGTCGCCCGACGGTACCGCGTGGCGGCCCGGCCGACCCAACTCCCGCCACGCCACGGACGTGCCCACCCGCTAACGTGAGGCGGATGAGCACCGAGGAGAATCCCGCGGCGGCCCCCCGATCCCTCGCCGAGGCCCTTCGGGGGCGGGACGACGTCTCCCTGGCCGCGCTGCTGCGCAGCCGGCCGGATCTCATCACGCCCGTGCCCACCGATCTCACCCAGCTCGCCACCCGTGCCGGTACCCGGGCCTCGGTCGTGCGGGCGCTGGAGCGACTGGACCGGTTCGCGCTGCAGACCGCCCAGGCGCTGGCGGTGGCCGCGGATCCGGCGACGTACGACGAACTCCTCGGGCTGCTGGCGGGCGACGACGGTGACCCGGCCGTCTCCGCCGCGTTGCCGCACACCCTCGCCGTGCTGCGCGAACAGGCCCTGGTGTGGGGCGGTGACGACCGGCTGCGGCTGGTCCGCACGGCCCGTGAGCTGCTGGCGCCGTCGCCGCAGCACCCGTCGCCGACCGGGCTGGGCCCGACGGTGCGGGAGGCCACCGCGGGGATGTCGCCGGGGCGGATCCAGGAGATCGTGGTGACCGCGGGGCTGCCGTCCACGCACGACGCGGTGTCCGCCGTGGCCGATCTGACCGCGCTGTTCAACGATCCCGCGCGGATGTCCGCGCTGCTCGACGAGGCACCGGCCGAGTCCGTCGAGGTGCTGGAGCGGCTGGTCTGGGGCCCGCCGTACGGGCAGGTCACCGCCGATCCCGCGCCCCGGCTGCGCTGGCTGCTGGACCGGGGGCTGCTGCTGCCGACGGCGCCGGGGACGGTGGTCCTGCCGCGCGAGGTGGCGCTGCGGCTGCGGGCGGGGCGGGCGCACCGGACGCCGGAGCCGGTGCCGCCGCCCGTCGAGGCCGCCGCCACGCACCGTCCACAGGTTGTGGACGCGACGGCGGCCGGGCAGGCGTACACGGCGCTGGCGACGGTCGAGGAGCTGCTGAAGGAGTGGCACGAGGGCGGCCCGGCGGTGCTGCGGGCCGGCGGGCTGAGCGTGCGGGACCTGAAGCGGACCGCCGTGGCCCTCGACGTGACCGAGCCGGTGGCCGCGTTCTGGGTCGAACTGGCCTACGCGGCCGGTCTGGTCGCCTCCGACGGGGGTGAGGGTACCTCCCACGCCCTCAAGGCAGTGGGGGACGACGAGCGGTACGCGGCGACGCCCGCGTACGACGAGTGGCGCGAGCAGCCCCCGGAGGAACGGTGGGCGCGGCTGGCCACGGCGTGGCTGGCGGCGACACGGACGGCGGGGCTGGTCGGCGGGCGGGACGCGAAGGACCACACGCTGTCGGCACTGGGGCCGGGCCTGGACCGCTCGGCGGCACCGGAGGTACGGCACCGGGTGCTGACCCTGCTGGCCGCCCTCCCGGAGGGGGCCGCGCCGGCCGGTGACTCGGTACTGGCCCGGCTGTCCTGGGAACGGCCGCCGCGCGCGGGACGGGGCGGCGCGGGGGCCGGTGCGCCGGCGGACGGCCGCCGGGGCGGGGCGGGGGAACCCGCGGGCGCGGGCCGGCGTGAGGCAGCCGGGTACCGCGCCGGCCCGGGCGGACGTGAGCCTGCCGGCCCTGCCGCCGGGTATCCCGGCACGGGCGGGCGTGGTTCGACGGGCGGGTACGCCGGTGTCCCGGGTGGGCGCGATCCGGGGGACGGCGGCGACGATCCGCGGGCGCGGCTCGCGCGGTGGGCGCTGACCGAGGCGGAGATGCTGGGGGTGACCGGGCGGGGTGCCCTCTCCACGCACGGGCGGGCGCTGATCGGCGCGCCCGCGCCCCGGCGGGCGGAGGCGGAGCCCGAGGGGCCCGGCGACAAGCTGCCCGTGCACCACCGGCCCGCCCCGCCGCCCGCGCCGCTCTCCCCCGCCGAACAGGCCACCGCCGCCGCTGCCGCCGCCCGTCTGCTCGCACCGCTGCTGCCGGAGCCGCTGGACCACGTCCTGCTCCAGGCCGATCTGACGGCGGTGGCGCCGGGCCCGCTGGAGCGGCCGCTCGCCGACATGCTGGGTGTTCTCGCGGACGTGGAATCGAAGGGTGGCGCGACGGTCTACCGGTTCACGCCCGGCTCGGTCCGGCGCGCGCTCGACGCCGGGCGGACCGCCGCCGACCTGCACGCCTTCCTGGCCGCGCACTCCCGTACGCCGGTGCCGCAGCCGCTGGCGTATCTGATCGACGACGTGGCCCGCCGGCACGGGCACCTGCGGGTGGGCGCCGCCTCCGCGTACGTCCGCTGCGACGACGACGCCGTGCTCAGCGAGATCCTCGCCGACAAGCGGGCCGCGGGGCTGGGACTGCGCCGGCTCGCGCCGACCGTGCTGGCGGCCCAGGCCGACCCGGCCCGCCTGCTGGAGGGGCTGCGCGCGATGGGCTTCGCACCGGCCGCCGAGTCCGCCGAGGGCGATGTCCTGATCGCCCGGGCCGACGCCCGCCGCACCCCGCCGCGCACGCCGCCGGAGCCGGTCCCGGACGGGCCGCCCGTCCCCGACGGCACCCTGCTGACGGCGGCGATCCGCGCCATCCGCGCCGGCGATCTCGCCTCCACCGCCCCGCGCAAACCGGCCTCCGATGACCGTTCCGGCCGGAGTGGCGAACTGCCCCGTACGACCGCCGCCGAGACCCTCGCCACCATGCAGGCGGCGGTCCTCACCGGCGAGGCCCTGTGGATCGGGTACGTCAACGCCGAGGGCGCGGCGAGCCAGCGCGTGATCGCGCCGGTGCGCGTCGAGGGCGGCTTCGTCACGGCGTACGACCACACCGCCGACGAGGTCCGTACGTATCCGCTCCACAGGATCACGGGGGTCGCGGAGCTGGCGGACGAGGAAAGCTGACCCGTTCGGGTGTACGGCGGGCTTCATGCACGCCACGCCCGGCATGTCCACCTGACGAGCGAGGCTCCGGCCGCCTCCGCATGGTGCGGCCGGCCGTGGGGCAGCCACCGGGTGTCCTGAACGGGCGCGCAGACCATCGTGACCCGTTCGCACGCGACAGAAGGGAAGTTCTCCGCGTTCCGACCGTTTCGCGTTCCGACCGTTTCGCGTTCTGATCCGTTTCGCGTTCTGATCCGTTTCGCGTTCTGATCCGTTTCGCGTTCTGATCCGTTTCTCGTTTCTCGTTCGCGGCGGGCCGGTCCCTCGTCCCCGGGGCCGGCCCGGCGCGTCCCGTCCGTGGAGGGACCGCTGGTGAACAAGCTCACGCCGGCCGCACCGAAGTAGCGCGGCCCGCTCAGGACCGCGAAAGCCTGCGATCAGGCAAACTGGACGTTTGGCCGTGCAGTGCCCGGCCGCGTCCGTCGCCGAGCCGCAGAAAGGCAGCCGCGCGTGAATGGTCCGCTCATCGTCCAGTCCGACAAGACCCTGCTCCTCGAGGTCGACCACGAGCAGGCCGACGACTGCCGCCGGGTCATCGCGCCCTTCGCCGAGCTGGAGCGTGCGCCCGAGCACATCCACACCTACCGGGTGACCCCGCTCGGCCTGTGGAACGCGCGGGCGGCCGGGCACGACGCCGAGCAGGTCGTGGACGCGCTGGTGCAGTACAGCCGCTACCCGGTGCCGCACGCGCTGCTCGTCGACATCGCCGACACCATGGACCGCTACGGCCGGCTCAGCCTGGTCAAGCACCCGGCGCACGGACTGGTGCTCACCAGCACCGACCGGCCGGTGCTGGAGGAGGTGCTGCGCTCGAAGCGGATCGCGCCGCTCGTCGGCGCCCGGATCGACCCGGACACCGTCGTCGTGCATCCCTCGGAGCGCGGGCAGATCAAGCAGACGCTGCTGAAGCTGGGCTGGCCGGCCGAGGACCTCGCCGGGTACGTGGACGGTGAGGCGCACCCCATCGAGCTGGTCGAGGACGGGTGGGCGCTGCGCCCGTACCAGAAGCAGGCCGTGGAGAACTTCTGGCACGGCGGTTCCGGCGTGGTCGTCCTCCCCTGCGGCGCGGGCAAGACGCTCGTCGGCGCGGGGTCGATGGCGCAGGCCAAGTCGACGACGCTGATCCTGGTCACCAACACGGTCTCGGCGCGCCAGTGGAAGCACGAGCTGGTGAAGCGGACCTCGCTGACCGAGGACGAGATCGGCGAGTACAGCGGGACGAAGAAGGAGATCCGGCCCGTCACCATCGCCACCTACCAGGTGCTGACGACGAAGCGGAAGGGCATCTACCCCCACCTGGAGCTGTTCGACTCCCGGGACTGGGGCCTGATCCTCTACGACGAGGTGCACCTGCTGCCCGCGCCTGTCTTCAAGTTCACCGCCGACCTGCAGGCCCGGCGGCGGCTCGGGCTGACCGCGACGCTCGTGCGCGAGGACGGCCGCGAGTCGGACGTGTTCTCGCTGATCGGTCCGAAGCGGTTCGACGCGCCGTGGAAGGAGATCGAGGCGCAGGGCTACATCGCGCCCGCCGACTGCGTGGAGGTCCGGGTCAATCTCACCGACTCCGAGCGGCTGGCGTACGCGACCGCGGAGCAGGAGGAGAAGTACCGGTTCTGCTCGACGACGGCGACCAAGCAGAAGGTGACCGAGGCGATCGTCCGGCGGTTCGCCGGCCAGCAGATCCTCGTCATCGGGCAGTACATCGACCAGCTCGACGAGCTGGGCGAGCATCTGGACGCGCCGGTGATCAAGGGCGAGACGTCGAACGCGCAACGGGAGAAGCTGTTCGAGGCGTTCCGGCAGGGCGAGATCAGTGTGCTGGTGGTGTCCAAGGTCGCGAACTTCTCCATCGACCTTCCGGAGGCGACGGTGGCCATCCAGGTGTCGGGCACCTTCGGCTCCCGGCAGGAGGAGGCCCAGCGGCTCGGCCGGGTGCTGCGGCCCAAGGCGGACGGGCATCAGGCCCACTTCTACTCGGTGGTCGCCCGGGACACCATCGACCAGGACTTCGCGGCGCACCGTCAGCGGTTCCTGGCGGAGCAGGGCTACGCCTACCGGATCATGGACGCGGACGAGCTCCTGGCGGAGAGCTGAGCGGGCACGTCACCCCTCGGGCAGGTCGAGCACCAGCGCCAGGACGATCAGCCAGGGCAGCAGCGACAGGCCCGCCAGCCAGACCCGCGGCACCGACCAGCGGCGGGTCCACGGCAGCAGCCAGGAGGCGAGCCAGGCGCCGGAGGCGAGGATGCCGCCGTAGTACAGGGTTCCGAAGATCGCGTTCAGGGCGTCGGTCAGCGCCTGCGAGCAGTTGTCGGGGCCGCAGCTGTCGGTGGCCATGACGGACAGCCCGCCGAAGAACACCGCCACGGGTGCCAGCAGCGCCCCCAGCACGGTCGCGACGGCGGGGGCGATCCAGGCGCGGGGGTCCCGCTCGGCCCGGTACTGCCGGACCGGCTGCGCGGGGGCGGCGTGGTGGAGGCTCATACGTCCAGTACAGCGGCCCGGCGATGGCCGGCGCACCGGCTCGGGTACTCAGCTGAACGCGTCCGCGTACTCATACGCCGACGGGGCGGCGTGCGCCGACACGGTGTCGGAGTACGCCGCCCCGGGGCGGGCCGCGGCTCGTTCCCTCACGGGGGTTATTTCGGGTCCTGGCCGAACCTGGCGGCCGACCAGAAGTAGCCGAGCACCGCCAGGCCCAGGCACCAGGCCACGGCCAGCCATCCGTTGTGGCCGATCCCGGTGCCGAGGAGCAGCCCGCGCAGGGTCTCGATGGCGGGCGTGAAGGGCTGGTACTCGGCGACCGGCCGGAACCAGGCGGGCATCCCGTCGACCGGGACGAAGGCACTGGACAGCAGCGGCAGGAGGATCAGCGGCATCGCGTTGTTACTGGCCGCCTCGGCGTTCGGGCTGACCAGGCCCATGCCGACCGCGATCCAGGTGAGCGCCAGGGCGAACAGCACCAGCAGCCCGAACGCCGCCAGCCACTCCACGGCCGTGGCGTCCGTCGAGCGGAAGCCGATGGCCACGCCGACGGCGCCGACGAGGACCACGCTCGCGACCGACTGCAGCACGCTGCCGACGACGTGCCCGATGAGCACGGAGCCCCGGTGGATGGCCATCGTGCGGAAGCGGGCGATGATGCCCTCGCTCATGTCCATGGAGACGGACACCGCGGTGCCGATCGTGGTGCTCCCGATGGTCATCAGCAGCACACCCGGCACGATGTAGGCGATGTACGCGGAGCGGTCGGCTCCGCCCATGCCCGCGCTCATCACGTCGCCGAAGATGTAGACGAAGAGCAGCAACAGCATGACCGGCGTGAGCAGCAGGTTCAGGGTGAGGGACGGATAGCGCCGGGCGTGCAGGAGGTTGCGGCGCAGCATGGTGGACGAGTCGCGCACGGCGAGGGCGAAGGTGCTCATCGGACGGCCTCCTTGGACTGGGCGGGGACGGCGGCGGGGTCGGTCAGGGCGAAGAACACGTCGTCGAGGTCGGGGGTGTGGACGGTGAGCTCGTCGGCTTCGATGCCGGCGGCGTCCAGGTGGTCGAGAATGGAGCGCAGTTCGCGCTGGGTGCCGTCGCTGGGGAGCTGGAGGGCGAGGGCGTCGTCGTCCCGGGACGCCTCGGTCAGTGCGGTGGCGGCGGTGCGGTAGGCGGCCGGGTCGGTGAAGCGGAGGCGTACGTGTCCGCCGGGGACGATCCGCTTGAGTTGCTCGGCGGTGCCCTCGGCCGCGATCCTGCCGTCGTTCAGCACCGCGATGCGGTCGGCGAGTTCGTCGGCCTCCTCCAGGTACTGCGTGGTGAGGAAGACGGTGACGCCGCCGGTGACGAGCTCGCGGATGATCTGCCACATGGTGTGGCGGCTGCGCGGGTCGAGTCCGGTGGTCGGTTCGTCGAGGAAGATGATCCGCGGGTCGCCGACCAGGGTCATGGCGATGTCGAGGCGACGCTTCATGCCGCCGGAGTAGGTGGAGGCGGGCTTCCTCGCGGCCTCCGCCAGGTCGAACCGCTCCAGCAGCTCGGCGGCCACCCGCCGCCCCTCGCGCCGGGAGAGGTGGTGCAGGTCCGCCATCAGGAGCATGTTCTCCTCGCCGGTGATCAGCCCGTCCACGGCGGAGAACTGACCGGTGACACCGATCTCGGCCCGCACCGCCTGCGGGTCGGTGGCGAGGTCGTGCCCACCGACCCGCAGGGCGCCGGCGTCCGGGGTGACGAGGGTGGAGAGGATCTTCACGGCGGTGGTCTTGCCGGCGCCGTTCGGGCCGAGCAGGGAGAAGATCGTGCCTTCCGGAACGCTGAGGTCGACGCCGTCGAGCACGAGCTTGTCGCCGTAGGACTTGCGCAGTCCGTTCGCCGCGATGGCCAAGCCGGTCATGAGGGGGTTCTCCTTCGGATGTCGCGGGTGGTTACAGGCTGCGGGCGGTGATGTCGCCGTAGGCGGTGGTCGCGCGGAAGGCCAGGCCGGCGTCGGCGCCGTCGGCGTTCCGGAGCGTGTTGCGGACCCGGCCGTAGCCGGTCCCGGCGTCGAGGGAGGCGGAGACGCCGCGTGCGGCGCCGACCTCGATGTCGCCGTGCTCCGTGCGCAGCGTGACCGTGCCGCGCAGGGCCTCGGTTACGCGGATGTCGCCCTTCTGGGTGCTGAGCTCCGCGGAACC
Source organism: Streptomyces malachitofuscus (assembly GCF_055571035.1). Lineage (NCBI taxonomy): Bacteria > Bacillati > Actinomycetota > Actinomycetes > Kitasatosporales > Streptomycetaceae > Streptomyces > Streptomyces malachitofuscus. Next base: position 234,402 of record NZ_JBVIGA010000005.1, read on the forward strand.
GCCCAGGCGGCCGACCGAGATGTCACCGGCGAGGACGGCCAGGCGGGCGTTCGCGGTCTCGTCGAGCTTGACCGGACCCTGCGCGCCCTCGAAGTCGACGTCGCCGAGCCGTCCGACGCCCCGGAGCTCGGCGGCGGCGGTCTTCGCCTCGACGTGGGAGCCGGCGGGCAGCTGGACGGTGATCTCGACGGCGCCGGACGGTCCGATGAGCTGGTTCTTCGCGGAAGGGCCCTGGATCCGCAGGACACCGTCGCCGTGGACGACCGTGGTCTGTTCCGCCGCCTTGGTGTCACGGCTCTTCGTGGCGTCGGCGGGCAGGACCTCGACCACGGTGTCGGCGCGGTCGGCGGCGATGAACCGGATGCGGCCGGCGGGAACATCGAGGACGACCGAGACGGGGGCGGGGGTGTCGAACTGCATCGTGCGCTCCTTCGAGTTGTCGTTTCTGACGCTCGAAACGCTACGTTGCGTTCATAGACGTGGCAACTAGATTGTTGCATGCATTGCTCGCATGTGCAGGTCAAGCGACTGGAATCGTTGCAACCGGTGGAGAGGTAACGCAACAAAAAAGGATCACGCGTTGCAATGGTCGGCGAGTGAACGCTATGCTCGTGACGTCACGGACCACGAAGGAGACCGCGTTGCCAGGAGGCAGGCTCACCCAGCAGGAACGCCAGCAGATCGCGACGGGGCTGGCCGACGGACTCGCCTACGCGGAGATCGCCAGGGGCCTGGACCGCCCCACCTCGACCGTCACACGCGAGGTGATGCGCAACGGCGGCCCCGCCGGCTACCGCGCGGACCTGGCCCACCGCGCCACCGAGCACCGGGCGCACCGGCGCAGACGGGCCGTGCCCCGGGGACCGAAGGCGCTCACGGAGGACTACGGCCGCGACGCGGAGGCCGTGCGCGCGTACGAGGAGACGCTGACCACCGTCTTCATAGCGTCGGGTACGCCGAAGATGATGGCCCGGGTGATGGCCTGCCTGACCCTCACCGACAGCGGGAGCCTCACCGCCGCCGAGCTCGCCCACCGCCTCGAGGTCAGCCCGGCGTCCGTCTCCAAGGCGGTCACGTTCCTGGAGGAGCAGGGCCTCGTCCGGAGGGAACGCATGGAGGGCCGCCGTGAGCGCTACTTCTTCGACGAGGACATCTGGTACCAGTCGATGATGGCCAGCGCCCTGTCCACCGCCCAGGTCGCCGAGACCTCACGGCAGGGCATCGGCGTCATGGGGCCCGGCACCCCGGCGGCGGTGCGGCTGGAGAACGCCGCCCGCTTCCTCGACTTCGTGGCCGAGACCATGATCCGCGCCGCCGAGCAGGCCCGCGAGGTCCTCTTCGCGAAGCCCGGAGCGGCCTCGGACGACACCGCCGGGCCGCACCCGGACCGCGGGCAGCCGGCCGACCGCGGATAGCAGGCCGCCCGCGGGCGCGACGGCCGCCGCGCGGACCGGGCCGGGCGAAGGAGGGCGCCGCCTACGTGCGGCGGACCCCCGCCTCCTCGCCGTACTCGCCGAGGAGGATCACGTCGAAGGCGGCACCGAGGAAGACCTTGACGGCGCGCAGGGCATCACCGAGGCGGTGCGGGTGACTGCCCTGGACCGGGGTCGCGCCGGCCGGGCGGACCGGCGGCGTGGTGGGGTGGATGGTCGCTGCGCTCATGCCTCCATGGTTGCTCTTCGCCCCCCGCGCGGGCATCGGTCGAAGGGACCGATCCGCCGGCCCCGCGCGTACACCTCCAGGGCGACCCGTACCCCTCAGGCGGGACCGGGGCGTCCCCTAGGGGCGGGACCCCTCGGGTCGGCGGCCGATCGCGTCCAGCTCGGCGAGGTCCTCCTCCGACAGCGCCAGGCCGGCCCCGGTGATGTTCTCCCGCAGGTGCGCCACCGACGAGGTCCCGGGGATGAGCAGGATGTTGGGCGACCGGTGCAGCAGCCAGGCCAGGGCGACCGACATCGGGGTGCTGCCCAGCCGTGCGGCCACGGCGGTGAGCGCCGAGGACTGCAGCGGGGTGAAGCCGCCCAGCGGGAAGAAGGGCACGTAGGCGATGCCCTGTCCGGCGAGCCGGTCGACGAGGTCGTCGTCCCCGCGGTGGGCGAGGTTGTAGAGGTTCTGCACGCAGACGAACGGCGCGATGGTTTCCGCCTCGGCGACCTGGTCGGCGGTGGCGTTGCTCAGGCCCAGGTGCCGGATCAGGCCCTGCTGCTGCAGTTCCGCGAGGGTCTCGTAGGCCTTGGCCAGTGACCCCGGCTGAGGTCCTTGGGCGTTGCCGAGCCGGAGGTTGACGAGGTCCAGCGACTCCACGCCGAGGTGCTCGAGGTTGTCGTGGACGGCCCGGCGCAGCTCGTCCGGCTCGCGGGCCGGGGGCCAGCCGCCCTGTGCGTCGCGGACCGCGCCCACCTTGGTCACGATGTGCAGCGAGCCGGGGTAGGGGTGCAGCGCTTCGCGGATCAGCCGGTTGGTGACGTGCGGCCCGTAGGCGTCGGCCGTGTCGATGTGGGTGATGCCGAGACGTACGGCCTCGCGCAGCACCTCGAGTGCGCCGTCGCGATCGGCCGGCGGCCCCATCACACCGGGGCCGGTCAGCTGCATGGCCCCGTAGCCGAATCGGGTGACGGTCAGGTCGCCCATCGTCCAGGTGCCGCCGGGGAGGGATGTGGTCGAAGTGTTCATGGCCCCACCGTCCCGGCCGCCCGCCGATCCGCCCAGGTCCCTGCCGATCCTGGGAGTGACAGGGACAGGGACGGCCGCCACCGCGCGCCTAGCATGGAGGACATGCCTGAGGAGAACCTGCTCGGTGACTACCTCCGTGCGCGCCGGGAGCTGGTGACGCCCGAGGACATCGGGCTGCCGACGCACGGGATACGCCGGGTGCCGGGGCTGCGCCGTGAGGAAGTGGCCATGCTCGCCGGCATCAGCTCCGACTACTACCTGCGGCTGGAGCAGGGCCGCGACCGCAATCCGTCGGCGCAGGTCCTCGACGCGCTCGCCCGGGTGCTGCTGCTCGACGACACCGCCACGGGCTACCTCCACCAGCTCGCCGCACCGCGCCCGCGTACCCGGCGCCGGTTCCGTCGGCGGCCGGTCCCACCGGCCACGGCACAGCTGCTCGAGACGATCGGGCTGCCGGCCTTCGTGACGGACAGGTCCCTCGACGTCATCGCGGCCAACGCGCTCGCCACCGCGCTGGCCCCGAGCATCCGGGTGGGGGAGAACCGGCTCCGGTCGTTCTTCCTCGACCCCGCCGAGCAGGCCCTGCACACGGACTGGGCGCACACGGCGGCCCGGTGCGTCGCCGCGTTCCGCCGACGGCTCGGGTCGGACGTCGACGACCCGCGGGTCGTCCAGCTCGTGGGCGAACTGTCGCTGGTCAGCGAGGAGTTCCGGCAGGTGTGGGCGCGCCACGACGTGCGGCCGATGGGCAACGGGCCGATCGGGATGCACCATCCCCAGGTCGGCCGGCTGGACCTCACCATGTCGAAACTGGACGTCGACGGCTCCGACGGCCTGATGCTCGCGGTCTACCACGCCGAACCGGGGAGCGAGGCCGCCGAACGGCTCGCCCTGCTGGCCTCGCTGACCACGGGACCGGTGCGGGGTCCGGCCGACGTGCCCGCCGTACGGGAAGCGGACGCGTAAAACCGTTTGGACCGCACCGGCCCCGCGTCCTAGACTCTCCGCTCTTCCCCGCCTCCCTCACGGAGCGCCGCCGCCCGGACGGAAACCGGCCGGTATTCCGCAGCCACCCCGCAGCAGGTCCCCGGAGGCACCCCCTTGTCCGCGTCCACGCCGGTAGACGATCCCGTAGGCGAACCCGCGAGCGTTCCCGCGGACGACCCGCTCGCCCGAGAGCGCGCCCACCTCTCCGCGTCGCGTTCCGCGCTGCGCGCGATGCGCGAGGACGTCGAGGCCCTCGACATCAGCGATGTCACCGCGAACTGGGTCAACGCGGCCGTCCTGCAGCGCCAGATCGAGGAGCGCATCAAGGCGCTGGCCGACCTCAGCGACACCCCGCTGTTCTTCGGCCGCCTCGACTACCTGCACTCCCCCGGCGCGGAACAGGCCGAGGGGGCGGAGGGCGAGCGCTTCTATGTCGGCCGCCGTCATGTGCACGACGGGGACGGCGACCCGATGGTGATCGACTGGCGTGCGCCGGTGTCGCAGCCGTTCTACCGGGCGTCCAAGAAGGACCCGATGGACATCGGGCTGCGCCGCCGCTTCGGCTACACCGGCGGCGACCTCACCGCGTACGAGGACGAGCACCTGTCCGACCCCGCCGAGGCGGCGACCACCAGCAAGCTCCTCCAGCAGGAGATCGAGCGTCCGCGCGTGGGTCCGATGCGGGACATCGTCGCGACGATCCAGCCGGAGCAGGACGAGATCGTACGGTCGGGGCTGTCCGGCAGCGTCTGCGTGCAGGGAGGACCCGGCACGGGGAAGACGGCCGTCGGCCTGCACCGGGTCGCCTACCTCCTCTACGCCCACCGCGAGCGGCTGGCCCGCACCGGCACCCTGGTCGTCGGCCCGAACCGGTCCTTCCTGCACTACATCGAGCAGGTGCTGCCCGCGCTGGGCGAGCTGACGGTCGCGCAGGCCACGGTGGACGACCTGGTGGCGCACGTGGAGGTGCGCGGGACGGACGACGCGGCGGCGGCGGTGGTCAAGGGCGACGCCCGGATGGCCCAGGTGCTGCGCAGGGCCCTCCACTCCCACGTCACGATGCCCACCGAGCCGGTCGTGGTCGTGCGCGGGTCGCGCCGCTGGCGGGTCCCGGCGTACGAACTGGAGGAGATCGTCCAGCAGTTGCTGGACCGCGACATCCGCTACGGCGCCGCCCGCGACGCCCTCCCGCAGCGCATCGCGCACGCGGTGCTGGTGCAGATGGAGCGGGCGGGCGAGGCACCGGACGACCGGGTCCAGGACGCGGTGGCCCGCAACGCGGCGGTGAAGGCGGCGGTGAAGGCGGTCTGGCCGGCCGTCGACCCGGCGAAGCTGGTGCTGCGGCTGCTGGGCGACGCCGACTTCCTGGCCGAGCACGCGGAGGGTCTGCTCGACGAGCGGGAGCAGAAGACGATCCTGTGGGCCAAGCCCGCCCGTTCGGTGAAGTCGGCGAAGTGGTCGGCGGCGGACGCGGTGCTGATCGACGAGGCGGCCGACCTGATCCAGCGCACGCACTCGCTCGGGCACGTGGTGCTCGACGAGGCGCAGGACCTGTCGCCCATGCAGTACAGGGCGGTGGGCCGGCGCTGCACGACCGGTTCGGCGACGGTCCTCGGCGACCTGGCCCAGGGCACCACGCCCTGGGCGACGCGCAGTTGGGAGGAGGCCCTGCGCCACCTGGGCAAACAGGATGCGGTGATCGAGGAGCTGACGGCCGGTTTCCGCGTCCCCACGGACGTCATCACCTACGCCTCCCGGCTTCTCCCGCACATCGCGCCGGGGCTGACCCCGGTGGCGTCGATCCGTGAGAACCCGGGCTTCTTCGAGGTCCGCCGGTCCGGGGGGACGGACGACGTGGTGGCCGCGTGCCGTGAACTCCTGGGCAACGAGGGCTCGGTCGGCCTGATCGCGGCGGACACCCGCATCCCGGAACTCACCGAGGCGCTGACGTCGGCGGGCATCGCGTACGTCGCCCCGGGCGAGGAGACCACCCGGACCACCCGCCTGACCCTGGTCCCGGCCTCCCTGGCGAAGGGCCTGGAGTACGACTACGTCCTCCTCGACGAACCCGCCGCCGTGGTGAACGCCGAACCCGACGAACGCACCGGCCTCCGCCGCCTCTACGTCACCCTCACCCGAGCCGTCTCAGGCCTGATCCTGACGCACACGGCCCCGCTACCGCCCCAACTGACGTAACGCAGCGGGGAGGGTGGGCGCAGGCGGCACCCCGCAATCGCCGGGCTGCGCAACACCCCCGCCCTGCACCGGCACCGGCACCGGCACCGGCACCGGCACCGGCTCAGCCCCCCAGCACCCGCCGCCACTCCGCCACGGCCGCGGCCGACAAGGGTCCGGCCCACCCGTCGGGGCGTGCCGCCCCGCCGATGTGGAAGGCGTCGATGCCGGCACGCCTCAGCTCGGGCACGTGCTCCAGCCGCAGACCACCCCCCACCAGCAACTGCTGCCGGTACCCCTGCTCCCCTCGCCGCCGCGCCTCCGCGACCAGCGTCGGCAGCCCCGCGTCGACCCCCTCGGCCGCCCCGGCCGTCAGATACGTGTCCAGCCCCGCCAGGTCCGCGAGCTGCTTGCGCAGCGCGTCCCGGTCGGCGGCCCGGTCGATGGCCCGGTGGAACGTCCACCGGCACCCCTCCAGCTCACGGGCGACCCGCTCCACCGCGTCCAGATCCACGCACCCGTCGGCGTCGAGGAACCCGAGCACGAACTCCTCCGCCCCGGCCTCCCGCATCTCGCGGGCCGCGGCGACCAGCCGCCCGACGTCCCCCGCGGCGAATCCGTCCGCCAGCCGCAGCATCACCCGCACCGGGATGTCCACGGCCGCGCGGATCCCCGCGACGGTCGCCGCCGAAGGCGTCAGTCCGTCCGCCGCCATGTCCGTGACCAGCTCGAGGCGGTCCGCACCTCCGGCCTGGGCGGCGACCGCGTCCTCGACGTCGAGGGCGATCACCTCCAGGACTGCACGCTTGCTCATGGGACCCCATTCCTCGGCATCAGACGGCGACTACAGGTCTAGTCCAATCCAGAGTACCGTCCGACCCCCCGCCCGGGTCTCCCCCGCCCCTCCGCTCAGCCCCCGAAGATGTTCAGCTCCGCCGCCTCCGCCCCGGCCAGCTCGTACACGGCACCGTCCACCGGACGCCCCGCGTACAGCCGTACGAGGGTCGGCCCGTCCCCGATGTAGCGGGCCGGGGGACGCTCCCCCGAGGTGTCGCCCAGCCGCAGCGGCTCGTCGGCGTCGTCGAGGTCGGCGTGCAGCGGCAGGTGGCCCTTCCGGCCGGTCACCTGGCCCAGCAGGGCGAGCGCGTACGGCAGCCCCGCGCCCGCGTACGCGCCCGGCTCGCCCAGCGCGACGCGCACGTCCCCCGCGTGCACCCACTCGCCCAGCGCCAGCCCGTCCAGCGCTCCGCCCGCGTCGGCGATCAACGGCCCGGCCTCGGTCATCCCGCGGTACAGCTCGTCCACGACCTCGGCGTTCGCCCACCCGGCCCGCTCGGCGATGTCCCGCTCGTTGCTCTCGGGCGAGAACACCCCGTCCTCGAACCGCCGCTCCAGGACCCGGGTGAACGCGGCCGCACAGTGCGCCAGCAGATCCCGCACCGTCCACCCCGGACACGCCGCCACCGGCAGCGCGAAGTCCGCGTCGTCCCGCCCCCGCAGCAGGGGCACCAGCGCGTCCCGCTCGACGGCCAGCAGCCGCCCGGGCAGCTCGGGGTCTCGTACGTTCCGCACATCCGCAGGAGTCGTCATGCCGTCCACGCTAGTGCCGCGGAGGGCTCCGGGGGTCGAGGCGGCGGGTACCGCCCGGGGACAATGAACCCATGGCCGACACCGAAGCCCTGCGTGCCCGTTTCGTCCGCGCCCTGGAAGGGGCCCGTGGTCCCGGCGGCGGTCCCGATCCGCTGCCGTACGCCGACGACCTGCTCGGCCGCTGGCAGGAGCCGCAGCGGCACTACCACACGCTCACCCACCTCACGGCCGTCCTCGACCACATCGACGAGCTGGCGGAGCTCGCCGACGACCCGGACGTCGTACGGCTCGCCGCCTGGTTCCACGACGCCGTGTATCTGCCGGAGCGGTCGGAGAACGAGGAGCGGTCCGCGCGGCTCGCCGAGCGGGCGCTCCCCGAGGCCGGCGTGCCGGCGGGGAAGACCGCCGAGACGGCCCGGCTGGTCCGGCTCACCGTCACGCACGACCCGGCCGACGACGACCGGAACGGGCAGGTGCTGTGCGACGCGGACCTGGCGATCCTCGCGGCCCCGCCGTCGTCGTACGCCGCCTACACCGCCGCCGTCCGCGAGGAGTACCACTTCGTCCCGAGCGACGCCTTCCGCGCGGGCCGTGCCGATGTGCTGCGGCAACTGCTCGCCCTGCCCCGCCTGTTCCGCACGCCGTACGGGCGGGAGCACTGGGAGGCCACCGCCCGCTACAACATGCGCGGCGAGCTGGAAATGCTGTCGACCGCACCCGCACCGCCCGCCTAGCCTGCCCCGCATGCATGCTTCGGGAGCGGAACAGGTGGAGGAAGCCGTCGCGGACTGCGTGGCGGCGCTGGGGGCGGTCACCGACCGGGACTGGAAGGCGGTGCGAGCGGGGCGGCTGGAGTGGAACTGCCGTGAGACGGCCGCCCACATCGCGAGCGACCTCATCGCGTACGCGGGACAGCTGGCCGGGCGGGCGCAGAACGCGTACGTGCCCTTCGACATCACCCTCGAGGCCGGCGAGGAGGGGCTGGCCCGCGCCGACAACGAGGGCGCCCTCCAGGTGATCACCACGACCGGCACCCTGCTCGCCGCCGCCGTCCGCACCACCCCGCGCGCGGTCCGCGCCTTCCACCCGTACCCCTTCCGGCACGCGGGCCGCGAGGGCTTCGCCGCGATGGGCGTGGCCGAGGTGCTGCTGCACACCCACGACATCGCCGAGGGGATGGGAATCGGTTACGAACCGCCGGCCGAGCTGGCGTCCTTCGTGCTGACCCGGATCTTCCCGCAGGTCAAGCCGGGTCCCACGCCGTGGCGGACGCTCCTGTGGGCGACCGGGCGCGGTGAACTGCCGGGCCGGGAGCCGGTCACCGCCTGGCGCTGGAGCAACAACCCGGTGCTCCGCTCGGAGCGGCTGACCCTGGAGGGCGTCACCCCGGCGGCCGCCGCCGACCTGTCGCCGGCGGGTGACGGCGGCTTCGCGTGGGTCGGCGGGGCCGCGGCCGACGGCACCCGCGAGGGCGCCGGGATCATGGTCAAGCAGTACGAGGAAGGCGTGTTCCACCCGGAGTGGGGCATGTACGCGCTGGTCCGGCGCGAGGACGACCTCGCGGTCGGCGCGATGGGCTTCCACGGCGTCCCGGACGGGGACGGCCGGGTCGAGATCGGCTACGACCTCGTGGCGGGCGCACGCGGCCACGGCTACGCCACCGAGGCGCTGCGCACGCTGTCACGCTGGGCGCTGGAGCAGGACGGCGTACGGACCGTGGCGGCCGTCGTCGACCACGAGAACGTGCCCTCGCAGAACGTCGTCGCCCGGGCCGGCTTCACCCGGGTCTCCGAGGACGTGGGGCAGATCACCTACGAACTGCGCGGCTGAGCCGTCCCCTTGCGCCGGCGCAGCCCCGCCCCGTGCAGCAACCGCACCACCTCGCGGCTGCTCACCTCGACCGCCCCCGCGCGCACCGCGTCGGTGTACCGGTGCCCGGGGATGTCGTAGTGGTCGCGTTCGAAGGCGCGGCGGGGCACGCCCAGACGGTCGGCGAAGGCGTGCAGTTCGGCGTAGGAGAGGTCGCTGACGAGGTGGGACCACATCCGGCCGTGACCGGGCCAGGTGGGCGGGTCGATGTACACGGTCACGAGGGCATCGCTCCGCCCAGCGCGCCCACCGCGGCGACCTTCACGCCCGCCTTGTGGCAGACCCAGTGCGGGTCGGGGCCGAGTTCCGGCTCCACCTCCAGCGCGTGCGGGTCGCCGGTGCCGCACACCGGACACAGGGGCCAGCGCCCGTACCGTTCCAGCAGGGCGTCCTGGACGTCCTGGGCGACCAGGCCGGGGAGGAACCCGGCGCCGTCCGGCCACTGTTCGACCCACCAGCGCCGGTGGGCCACGGAATCCTCGACCATGGACACCACGTCCGCCTCGGCGACCTCGCGCGCGACCAGATCGGCGAGCACGAGAGCGCGCGCCGCGTGCAACGCTTGTTCCAGAGGGCCGACCGGGCGGGCGCCGGGTTCGCCGTGGGGCTGGGGATCCATGCCCCTATTGTGCGCACTCTTGACCGCGAGGCCGCCGCGAAAATATCTTTCATTCCGTGACCAATGACCTGAAGGAAACTTTCGCGAGTGGTCCGGGCGCCACCACGCCCGCCCCGCCCGCGCCCGCCGCCCTCGCGGCGAAGGTGCGCACGCTGGCGCCGTCGATGACCCGCTCCATGCAGCGGGTCGCCGAAGCCGTCGCCGACGACCCGGCCGGCTGCGCGGCCCTCACGGTCACCGGCCTCGCCGAACTCACCGGCACCAGCGAGGCCACCGTCGTCCGCACCGCCCGCCTGCTCGGCTACCCCGGCTACCGCGATCTGCGCCTGGCGCTGGCCGGTCTCGCCGCCCAGCAGCAGTCCGGGCGCGCCCCCGCCATCACCACGGACATCGCGGTGGACGACCCCATAGCCGACGTCGTCGCCAAGCTCGCCTACGACGAGCAGCAGACCCTCGCCGACACCGCGGCCGGCCTCGACACCGTGCAGCTCGCCGCCGCCGTGTCCGCCCTCGCCGGCGCCCGCCGCACCGACGTGTACGGCGTGGGCGCGTCGGGTCTCGTCGCCCAGGACCTCACCCAGAAGCTGCTGCGCATAGGCCTGTTGGCCCACGCCCACAGCGATCCGCACCTCGCGGTCACCAACGCCGTGCAGCTCCGCTCGGGCGACGTGGCGATCGCCGTCACGCACTCCGGATCGACCGGGGACGTCATAGAACCGCTCCGGGTGGCCTTCGAGCGCGGGGCGACGACCGTGGCGGTCACCGGCCGCCCGGACAGCCCCGTCACGCAGTACGCCGACCACGTCCTGACCACGTCCACGGCCCGCGAGAGCGAGCTGCGGCCCGCCGCGATGTCCTCCCGGACGGGGCAGTTGCTGGTGGTGGACTGTCTGTTCGTGGGGGTCGCGCAGCGGACGTACGAGGCGGCGGCACCGGCGCTGGCCGCTTCCTACGAGGCGTTGGCGCATCGGCACCGGGTGCTCCGCAAAGGGCCGTAGGGGTTGAGCGCTGTTGTCGACTGCGGGTGGTCTGTGGTTGATCGCGCAGTTCCCCGCGCCCCTAGGTGAGCCGCCCAACCCAGACTCGAAAGACACCGCCCATGACTTCCACCCCACACCACCCCGACCTTCGTGCCCAGTTGGAGACGCTGACCACCGAGGCGTTCCGGCCGGAGTTCGCGGACGTCGACCGGCTGCCGACGCTCGACATCGCGCGGCTGATGAACGGCGAGGACGCCACCGTGGCCGGTGCCGTCGCCGAGCAGGTGCCGGCGATCGCCGCCGCGATCGACGCCGTCGCCGAGCGGATGGCCCGCGGCGGCCGGCTGGTCTACGCGGGCGCGGGCACCGCCGGGCGGCTGGGCGTACTGGACGCCTCCGAGTGCCCGCCGACCTTCAACACCGCCCCCGAGCGGGTCGTCGGCCTGATCGCGGGCGGCCCCGACGCCGTGGTCACCTCCGTCGAGGGGGCCGAGGACTCCCCGGAGCTGGCAGAGGCCGACCTGGCCGCGCTGGAGCTGACCGCCGACGACACGGTGGTCGGCATCTCCGCCTCCGGCCGCACCCCCTACGCGATCGGCGCCGTGGCGTACGCCCGCGCCCGGGGCGCCCTCACCGTGGGCCTGGCCTGCAACCGGGGCAGCGCGCTCGCGGCGGCGGCCGAGCACGGCATCGAGGTCGTCGTGGGCCCCGAGTTCCTGTCCGGCTCCACCCGCCTCAAGGCCGGCACGGCACAGAAGCTCGTCCTGAACATGCTGTCGACGATCACGATGATCCGGCTGGGCAAGACGTACGGGAACCTGATGGTCGACGTCCGCGCCTCCAACGAGAAGCTGCGGGCCCGCTCCCGCCGTATCGTCGCGCAGGCGACGGGCGCGGCGGACGACGTCGTCGAGCGCGCCCTGGCCGCCACGGACGGTGAGGTCAAACACGCGATCCTGGTCATCCTGGCCGACGTCGACGGCCCCACGGCCACCCGCCTCCTCACCGAGTCCGACGGCCACCTGCGCACCGCGCTGGCCAAGGCGGGCACCGGGGCCTAGGCGACCGGCGGATACTGGGGGGACCCGACCCGGAGACACTGGGGGGACCCGACCCGGAGACAAACCATGAACCACGCGCAGCTCACCGCGCTGGGCCGCGCCCTGCGTGTGCTCGGGGAGCACGGCGAGGCGCTGTCCGCCGACACGCCGGACGCCCGGCTGCACGAAGTGAAGGACGACCTGCGGCGCGCCCTGGACCTGCTGGAGGAGAGCGTCACCACGGCCGCGCCCAGCACGCGCTGCGCCGAGCACCCCACAGGCCCGGTGGACAAGAGCGCCCCGGATCTGTGCCTGCTCTGCGAGACCCGGCGCCGCGCCGCCCGCCGCGCCGAGTTCAACGGCCCCGCGCCGGCGTCCCGGCCCGCCGAGCGCGCGGAGTCCCGGTACGGGGTGCGCGGTGACCGGCCGCAGCCGCAGCAGCGCTGGCTGCCGGAGGCGTGGAACGGCCAGGCGTGGCAGCTGTGCGGGACCCCGCGCCGGGACCGGCGCGAGGCCGAGCTGTTCATCGCGGCGCAGCGGCGCGGGTCCCGGCCCGCCATGGCGTACCGGATCGTGCACGAGTTCACCGACTACGAGGTGCTCCGGGTGTGGGGCACCCCGGTCAGGGTGGACATCGAACCGATGGGCAATCTCTGAGGGGTGCCCGGAGGGCTCAGCTCAGCGTCCGCAGGGACGCCGGCTCGTACGGCGCCAGCTCGTCGAAGCGGCCGGCGAGCACCTTGGCCGCCCAGTGCGGGTCCTGGAGCAGCGCCCGCCCCACGGCGACGAAGTCGAACTCGTCCCGCTCCATCCGGTCGAGCAGGTTGTCGATGCCGGCGAGCTCGGCGCCCTCTCCCTGGAAGGCCTTGAGGAACTCCCCGTTCAGGCCGACCGAGCCGACCGTGATGGCGGGCTTGCCGGTCAGCTTCTTCGTCCAGCCGGCGAGGTTGAGGTCGGAGTCCTCGAACTCGGGGAGCCAGTAGCGGCGCGTGGACGCGTGGAAGGCGTCGACACCGGCCGCGGCGAGCGGGGCGAGGATCGCCTCCAGCTCCTGGGGCGTTTCGGCGAGCCGGGCGTCGTAGGCGTCCTGCTTCCACTGCGAGTAGCGGAAGACGACCGGGAAGCCGGGCGACACGGCGGCGCGCACCGCCGCCACGATCTCCGCGGCGAACCGCGCACGGGCCACCGGGTCGCCGCCGTAGCCGTCGGCACGGCGGTTGGTGCCGGACCACAGGAACTGGTCGATGAGGTAGCCGTGGGCGCCGTGCAGCTCCACGCCGTCGAAGCCGATGCGCTCGGCGTCGGCGGCCGCCCGGGCGAACGCGGCGACGACGTCGTCGATGTCGGCCTGCGTCATCGCCTTGCCGGCGCCCTCGGTGCCGTCCGTGCGCACCCCTGACGGACCGACCGCCGGAGCCTGCGGGTACGGCGCCTGGCCCTGCTCACGGACCATGCCGATGTGCCACAGCTGCGGCACGATCGTGCCGCCCGCCGCGTGCACCGCCTCGGCGACCTTCGCCCAGCCCGCCAGCTGCTCCTCGCCGTGGAACCGCGGCACCCGATCGCTCTGCCCGGCGGACTCGTGCCCCACGTACGTCCCCTCGGTGACGATCAGCCCGACACCGGCGGCGGCACGGCGGGAGTAGTACGACACCACGTCCTCACCGGGCACACCGCCCGGCGAGAACATCCGGGTCATCGGAGCCATGACGATGCGGTTGGGAACGGTCAGGCCGTTGATGGTGGCGGGCCGGGAGAGAATCCCGGCGGCCCGGGCGGTGGTGTCCGAGGCGGTGACGGTCACGTGAAGGGCTCCTCGAGTCGATACCGGATGGTATGTGCGCATGCATTGAATCCGCTTCGACGTCAACCGGAGGGAACCCAGCGGCATTCCATCCACCCCGCACCACCCACCCGTGATCCCCGCCACACCCCCGAGCGGTCCGGGCGAACCGGCCCCGCACGCGCCGAGGGCGGCACCCCCTGTCGGAACAGGGGATGCCGCCCTCGGACACGCGACGGACGGATCCGATCCTCGGAAGGATCAGAAGTCCATGTCACCGCCCGGCATGCCGCCGCCGGCCGGGGCCGCGGCCTTCTCCGGCTTGTCGGCGATGACGGCCTCGGTGGTGAGGAACAGCGCGGCGATGGAGGCGGCGTTCTGCAGGGCGGAACGGGTCACCTTCGCCGGGTCGATGATGCCTTCCTTGACCAGGTCGACGTACTCGCCGCTCGCGGCGTTCAGGCCGTGACCCGGGGTCAGGTTGCGCACCTTCTCCACCACGACGCCGCCCTCGAGGCCGGCGTTCACGGCGATCTGCTTCAGCGGGGCCTCCAGCGCGAGCTTCACGGCCTGGGCGCCGGTCGCCTCGTCACCCTCGAGCTCCAGCTTCTCGAAGACCTGGGAGGCCTGCAGCAGGGCCACGCCACCACCGGCGACGATGCCCTCCTCGACGGCCGCCTTGGCGTTGCGCACGGCGTCCTCGATGCGGTGCTTGCGCTCCTTGAGCTCCACCTCGGTGGCGGCACCGGCCTTGATGACCGCGACACCGCCGGCGAGCTTCGCCAGGCGCTCCTGCAGCTTCTCGCGGTCGTAGTCCGAGTCGCTGTTCTCGATCTCGGCGCGGATCTGGTTCACGCGGCCCTGGACCTGGTCGGCCGAGCCGGCACCGTCGACGATGGTGGTCTCGTCCTTGGTGATGACGACCTTGCGGGCCTTGCCCAGCAGGTCGAGCGTGGCGTTCTCCAGCTTGAGGCCGACCTCCTCGGAGATGACCTCGCCGCCCGTGAGGATGGCGATGTCGCCGAGCATGGCCTTGCGGCGGTCGCCGAAGCCCGGGGCCTTGACGGCGACGGACTTGAAGGTGCCGCGGATCTTGTTGACGACCAGGGTCGACAGGGCCTCGCCCTCGACGTCCTCGGCGATGATCAGCAGCGGCTTGCCCGACTGCATGACCTTCTCCAGGAGCGGGAGCAGGTCCTTGACGTTGGAGATCTTGGAGTTCGCGATCAGGATGTACGGGTCGTCGAGGACGGCCTCCATACGCTCCATGTCGGTGGCGAAGTACGCCGAGATGTAGCCCTTGTCGAAGCGCATACCCTCGGTGAGCTCCAGCTCCAGACCGAAGGTCTGGGACTCCTCGACGGTGATGACGCCTTCCTTGCCGACCTTGTCCATGGCCTCGGCGATCAGCTCGCCGATCTGGGTGTCGGCGGCGGAGATGGAGGCCGTGGAGGCGATCTGCTCCTTGGTCTCGACATCCTTCGCCTGCTCCAGCAGGGCGGCGGAGACGGCCTCGACGGCCTTCTCGATACCGCGCTTCAGAGCCATCGGGTTGGCACCGGCGGCGACGTTGCGCAGGCCCTCCTTGACCAGGGCCTGGGCGAGAACGGTCGCGGTGGTCGTACCGTCACCGGCGACGTCGTCCGTCTTCTTGGCGACTTCCTTGACCAGCTCGGCGCCGATCTTCTCGTACGGGTCCTCGAGCTCGATCTCCTTGGCGATGGACACACCATCGTTGGTGATCGTGGGGGCGCCCCACTTCTTCTCGAGGACGACGTTGCGGCCCTTGGGGCCGAGCGTCACCTTGACGGCGTCCGCGAGCTGGTTCATGCCGCGCTCGAGGCCGCGCCGCGCCTCCTCGTCGAACGCGATGATCTTGGCCATGTGAAGTGGTCCCTCCAGGACTGGGGGTGATTCCTTCGGACCGCGCCCGCGCCCGCGACGGACGGCTCGCCGGCCCCGTGGTTCCTTGCCCCACACGGCCCGCGGGCCTCACCGACCCGGTCCTCGTTGTCACTCTCACCTTCAGAGTGCTAACGCCAATGATTAGCACTCGACCCATGCGAGTGCAAGCGCCCATGGGGTGTACACGGGGGCGCTCAGCCGCGCGCGAACACCGCCGTACGGCGGTGGCGGGCACGGCGAAGGGCCCGTACCCCAAGAGGTACGGGCCCTTCGTCGGCAGAAGATCCTTGCGGCAGGTAGCGCGTTCAGGCGCTGAGACGAACCATGTCGGCCTGCGGGCCCTTCTGACCCTGCGAGATCTCGAACTCGACCCGCTGGCCTTCTTCGAGGGTGCGGTAGCCGTCCATCTGGATCGCGCTGTAGTGGACGAAAACATCCGCACCACCGTCGACCGCGATGAAGCCGTACCCCTTCTCCGCGTTGAACCACTTGACGGTGCCCTGAGCCATGCCTAACTCCCCTATTACTGGCCCTTGCACAGATCCACACTTCGCGGATCCGGGTCAGACCTCACCCCCCAACGGTTGGGGGCGTGCGCCGGAACGCGTCGACCGCGGCTGAATGTATCTGTCCAACTGCCGTCTGCAACAGGTCAATCGGACGAGAAATCTGGACGACACCGGTCCGGAATGTGGCGAGAATTCGCCTGAATTCAGGTCAAGTCGGGCCGGGCAAACGTCACAAATGCCGCGAGAAGGGCCCACACTTTGGCTACATCCAGTCGGGCGGGCGGCAGAAATTCACGGTGCTCGATCAGTGGATCAGGAGCGCGTTCCCCAACCCTACCGCGCTCAATCCCATGGAATTGCCCCCTCCGCATCTCTCACGGAGGGGGCAAAGTCCTCTACGCTCGGTCACCGCCATTACCGAAGGTAATGATCAGCCGCCGGCCACCGCCGGAATGATCGACACACCGGCCCCGTCCGGGGTGGCCGTGTCGAGCCCCTGCTCGAACCGCACGTCGTCGTCGTTGACGTACACGTTGACGAACCGACGCAGCTTGCCCTGATCGTCCAGGACCCGGGCGGCGATGCCCGTGTGGTTCTTCTCCAGGTCCGAGATGACCTCGGCGAGGGTGGTCCCCTCGGCGTTCACCTCGGCCTTGCCGCCGGTGTAGGTGCGCAGGATGGTAGGGATGCGAACAGTAACGCTCACTGTGAAACCTCCGGTCAGGTGACGTACCCAGGGGCGCGGGGAACTGCGCGATCCGTCACGACAGCCCCGCGGAAGAACAACTCAGACAAGACCGGCTTCACGGAACGACTCCAGGCTCGGACGGATCGTCGCCGTCAGCCCTGTGCCGGCCACCGCGTCCAGCGTCTTCAGACCATCACCCGTGTTGAGCACGACCGTGGTCAGGGACGGGTCGAGCACACCGCTCTCGAGAAGCTTCTTCGTCACGCCGACCGTGACACCCCCCGCGGTCTCCGCGAAGATCCCCTCCGTCCGCGCGAGCAACGTGATCGCCTCGACGATCTGCTCGTCCGTGACGTCCTCCACCGCACCGCCCGTGCGACGGGCGATGTCCAGGACGTACGGACCGTCCGCCGGGTTCCCGATCGCCAGCGACTTGGCGATCGTGTCCGGCTTCTGCGGACGGACGACGTCGTGCCCGGCCTTGTACGCCGTGGAGACCGGCGAGCACCCCTCCGCCTGCGCACCGAAGATCTTGTACGGCTTGTCCTCGACGAGCCCGAGCTTGATCAGCTCCTGCAGCCCCTTGTCGATCTTCGTGAGCTGCGAGCCGGAGGCGATCGGGACCACGATCTGGTCGGGCAGCCGCCATCCCAGCTGCTCGCAGATCTCGTAGGCGAGGGTCTTGGAGCCCTCCGCGTAGTACGGCCGCAGGTTGACGTTGACGAAGCCCCAGCCCTCGCCGGCCGGGTCGCCGATCAGCTCGGAGCAGAAGCGGTTCACGTCGTCGTAGTTGCCCTCGATGCCGACGAGCTCCCCGCCGTAGACGGCGGCCATGACGACCTTGCCCTGCTCCAGGTCGTGCGGGATGAACACGCAGGAGCGGAAGCCCGCGCGGGCGGCGGCGGCACCGACCGCGCCGGCGAGGTTGCCGGTCGAGGAGCAGGACAGCGTGGTGAAACCGAAGGCGCGGGCGGCCTCGATGGCCTGGGCCACGACGCGGTCCTTGAAGGAGTGCGTCGGGTTGCCGGAGTCGTCCTTGATGTACAGGCCGCCGGTGACGCCCAGCTCGCGGGCGAGGTTGCCGGCCTGGACGAGCTTGGTCCAGCCGGGGTTCAGGTTCGGCTTGGTCGCGACGTCCGCCGGGACGGGCAGCAGGGGCGCGTAACGCCAGATGTTCGCGGGTCCCGCTTCGATCCGCTTGCGGAGCTCCTCGGTGTCGTGGGCCGAGAAGTCGTAGGCGATCTCCAGCGGGCCGAAACACTCCTCGCAGGCGAAGACCGGGCCGAGGGGCACGCGGTGACCGCATTCGCGGCAGGACAGCGCGGCGGCGGAGCCCAGGTCGACGGAGTTCGCGGCGGCGGAGTCGGTGGAGCTTGCAACAGTCTGCACAGCCATGTGAGGCGAGGCCCTTTCTCCTCATCTTCCTCACGACGCATCTCGCCGTGAGACGGATTTGGCACCTTCCCTAGCCGGGAGCCTCGCCACGTCCCTGTGACAAGAACCGACTGGAGGGTTGCCGGGGCTTCATCGGGCCGTTTCCCTCTGCCCCTCTGGATGAGCGGTGTTCAGTTGTCCGCGCGACGACCCCGGCATGCGATGGTCATCGGCGTTGTTCAAGACTGTAACCGAAGGCCTGGATGGTGGAGACAGTCCGTCCGAACCGCGAGATGGATCACAGGCCAGTGAGGAGCCGGGGACCGTGCTGGAAGAAGTCGAGCGCTGGCTGACCGAGCGTTCCTGGTCCGTGGCCGACCGACCGCTCCACCGGCTCCTGGCGGCGAAACGCGCGACGGGGCAGACGGTGAGCGTGGTGCTGCCCGCGCTGAACGAGGAGGCGACGGTCGGCGAGATCGTCTCGCGGATCCGGCGCGACCTGGTGCTCCGGGCCCCGCTGGTCGACGAGGTCGTGGTGGTCGACTCGGGCTCGACCGACCGCACGGCCGAGGAGGCGGCGGCCGCGGGCGCGACGGTGGTGCACCGGGACGCGATCCTGCCCCGGGTGCCGGCGGTCCCCGGCAAGGGCGAGGTGCTGTGGCGGTCGCTGCTGGTCACCCGGGGCGACATCGTGTGCTTCGTCGACGCGGACCTCAGGGAGTTCTCCTCCGACTTCGTCTCCGGCATCGTCGGCCCGCTCCTCACCGAACCCGGCGTGCAGCTGGTCAAGGCCATGTACGACCGTCCGCTCACGGTGTCCGGCGGGCCCGCCTCCGGCACGGTCGCGGCCGGTCAGGGCGGCCGGGTCACCGAGCTGGTGGCCCGCCCGCTGCTGAACATGCACTGGCCCCGGCTGGCCGGCTTCGTCCAGCCGCTGGGCGGCGAGTACGCGGCCCGCCGCACCCTGCTCGAACAGCTCCCGTTCCCGGTCGGCTACGGCGTCGAGCTCGGCATGCTGGTCGACGCCCTGCACCTGGTGGGCCTGGACGCGCTGGCCCAGGTCGACGTCGGGGTGCGCAAGCACCGGCACCAGGACGGCCAGGCCCTCGGCCGCATGGCCGCCGCGATCTACCGCACCGCGCAGCTGCGCCTGGCCCGCGGTCACATGATCCGGCCGTCCCTGACCCAGTTCGAGCGCACGGGCGCCACCTTCGAAGCCCGGACGTACTCCGTCGACACGGAGGAGCGGCCGCCGATGGCCGAGATCGCGGAGTACCAGGCCCGCAGGGTGGCCTGACCCTCCGGCCGCCCCTGCCCCGGGATCAGCCGGCCACGCCGTCCGACCAGCGCCAGATGCCGCCGGAGTCCAGCGCGCAGGTCAGGTACTCGCCGCCCCGGCCGTGCGTGCTCAGTCCCCGGTGCTTCTTGGCGCAGAACTGGCCGTCGGCGTAGCAGTTGCCGGCCGGGCTGGTGAGCTCGCAGGTGCCCGTACCGCCGCCCCCGGTGCCCCCGCTTCCGCCCGCCTCCTGCGTCGGCGCCGGTTCGGGGGTCGGGGTGGGCTTCGGGGTGTGCAGCAGGCGGCCGTCGCAGTCGCGGCCGTCGCGCGGGACGGTGAACGTCACGCCGTCGGACCCGTCGGTCTGCTCGCAGACCTTCTCGCCGCTGCCCCAGGAGGAGGCCCGCTTGCCGGTGCCCTCCAGGCGGACGGTGTGGTCGAGGCCGGCCTTCTCGGCCGCGCGGATGGCCGTCCCGACGCGGTCGCCGGTGTGGTCCGACAACGTGACGGGGGTCGGGGTGGGCGTAGGGGTGGGCGTCTCGGTGGTGGGGGACGCCTCGGGCGTGGGGCTGCCGCTGCTCGGCGTGGCGGTGACCGCCGCGGGCCGGTCGTCCGCGCCCTGTGTGCCGGCGTCTGCGCCGCCGCAGCCGGCCAGGGCCAGCGCGGAGGCCGCGATCAGCGCCGTCGTCCCGGCGAATCCGCGCATGCGTATGCGTATGGGCATGGCGCCCACCCCCCAGATGTTGAAACGTGCACCACGCATCCTCCGCTCGTTCACATCCCCCACACAACCCACGTGACCAAATCGCCACCGAGGTGACGCGCGGGCACGTTTGAGGTTCCGGGGGCCGGGCTAGGTTGAGGCGTATGGCTGCAAGCTTCGGTGCTGCTCGCGTGCTGGTCGCCTCCAACCGGGGACCGGTGTCGTACGAGGTGGGAGAGGACGGCTCGCTGCGGGCCAGGCGGGGCGGCGGCGGACTGGTGTCCGGGCTGTCGGCGATCGGGCCGGAGGCGGGTGCGCTGTGGGTGTGCTCGGCGCTGTCCGACGGCGACCGCGAGGCCGTGCGGCGCGGGGCCGGCGAGGACGGCGTACGGATGCTGGACATCCCGGCGGACGTGCACGCGGACGCGTACAACGGGATCGCCAACTCGGTGCTGTGGTTCGTGCACCACATGCTCTACCAGACGCCCCTGGAGCCGGTCTTCGACGCGGAGTTCCGCCGCCAGTGGGCGTCGTACGAGACCTACAACCGCGCGTTCGCCGAGGCGCTGGCCGAGGAGGCGGCGCAGGGTGCGGCGGTGCTGGTCCAGGACTACCACCTGACGCTCGTCCCCGGGATGCTCCGGGAACTCCGCCCGGACCTGCGCATCGGGCACTTCTCGCACACCCCGTGGGCGCCGCCGGAGTACTTCGCGATGCTGCCCGACGACATCGCCCGCCAGGTGCTGCGCGGGATGCTCGGCGCCGACCGGCTGGGCTTCCTCACCCGGCGCTGGGCGGACGCGTTCACCGCGTGCTGCGAGCGCTTCGCGGGCGGGCTCGGCGACACCCGGATCGGCGTGCACGGGCTGGGCGCCGACGCGGACTTCCTGCGCGCCCGCTCCCACGAGGCCGACGTCGACGAGCGGATGGCCGCGCTGCGGGAGGAGATCGGCGAGGGGCGCCGGACCATCGTCCGGGTCGACCGCACCGAGCTGTCGAAGAACATCGTGCGGGGCCTGCTGGCGTACCGGCAGCTCCTGGACGACCGCCCCGAGTGGCGCGAGCGCGTGGTGCACGTCGCCTTCGCCTACCCCTCCCGGCAGGACCTCGCCGTCTACCGCGACTACACCGCCGAGGTGCAGCGGCTCGCCGAGGACATCAACGAGCGCTACGGCACGCCCGGCTGGCGGCCCGTCGTCCTCCACGTCAAGGACGACTTCGCGCGCTCGCTGGCCGCGTACCGGCTGGCGGACGTGGCCCTGGTCAACCCCATCCGCGACGGCATGAACCTGGTCGCCAAGGAGGTACCGGTCGTCTCCGACGCGGGCTGCGCGCTGGTGCTGTCACGGGAGGCGGGCGCCCACGAGGAGCTGGGCGAGGACGCGATCACGGTCAACCCCTACGACGTCGTCGAAACCTCCCGCGCCCTGCACGAGGCCCTGACGATGAGCCCGGCCGACCGCACCGACCGCACCAAACGCCTGGCGGCCTCGGCGACGGCGCTCCCCCCGGCCCGCTGGTTCCTGGACCAGTTGGAGGCACTGCGGGACGGGACGCCGTCCCGCTGACCGGGATGGCCGGTCGGGCAGGCGTGCGACCCGGTGGCCGTGGATAGGTTGGGCGTATGGCCAGCCATACGGATTCCACGGACCCGAATGCCACGCCCACGCCCGCCACGCAGGCCGGCCGGGAGGGACTGGAGGCGCTTCTCGCCCGCCCCGGGAAAGCACTGATCGGGCTCGACTTCGACGGGACGCTCGCACCGATCGTGGCCGATCCCGAGCAGGCCCGCGCGCACCCCGACGCGGTACCCGCGCTCGCCGCGCTCGCCCCGAAGGTGGCCGCGGTCGCGGTCGTCACGGGCCGGCCGGCGGGGGTCGCGGTACGCAACGGGGGCTTCGCGGGCGTTCCCGGTCTGGAGCACCTCGTCGTGCTCGGCCACTACGGCGCCGAGCGCTGGGACGCCGTCACCGGCACCGTCACCGCGCCCGCGCCGCATCCCGGTGTCGCCTCCGCCCGCGCGGAGCTTCCGGGGCTGCTCGACCGGGTCGGCGCGTGGCAGGGCACCTGGATCGAGGAGAAGGGCCGGGCGGTGGCCGTGCACACCCGCAGGGCCGACGATCCGGAGGCCGCGTTCGAGGCCCTGCGCGAGCCGCTGGCCGACCTCGCCACCCGGCACGGCCTCGTCGTCGAGCCGGGCCGCATGGTCCTGGAGCTGCGCCCGCCGGGCATGGACAAGGGTGTCGCCCTCATGGAGTACGCGCGGGAGATCGGCGCGGAGTCGGTGCTCTACGCCGGGGACGATCTGGGCGACCTCGCCGCGTACACGGCGGTCGACAAGCTCCGCGCGGCGGGGACGCCCGGGCTGCTGGTCTGCAGCGGCAGCGAGGAGGTCACGGAGCTGCGGGAACGCGCGGACGTGGTGACGGACGGCCCGGCCGGCGTCGTACGCCTGCTGCGGTCCCTGGCGGAGCGGATGCCGTGACGATTTGTTCTCGCCCCCGCCGCCCCTTCCCGTCCCGACCTGGGGCTCCGCCCCAGACCCCGCTCCTCAAACGCCGGAGGGGCTGACCCACCAGCCCGTCCGGCGCTTGAGGACGAGGCCCGAAGGGCCGACAGGGGGTCTGGGGGCGCAGCCCCCGGGGTCGGGACGGGAAGGGGCGGCGGGGGCGATCAACGCTCCGTGCGACGGCGCTCCCGGATGCGGCGCAGGCGGTTGACCGTCACCGGGTCGTGGGCCAACGCACGGGGATCGTCGAGAAGGGCGTTCAGGAGTTGGTAATAGCGCACGGGCGCCAGGCCCAGCACTTCCCGGATCGCGCGCTCCTTCACCCCGGGCCCCGTGAAGCCCCGGCGCTCCAGCGCGAGAATGTCCCGCTCACGCCGGGCGAGCCCGCCTCCCTCGTCCCCCGTGCCGTCCATGCCCCGCAGACTACTCCGCGCTCTCCGCGCGCGTGGCCGTCGCCTGGAGCGCGCCCAGGACGCCGGCGGGGCTGCCGCCCGGCTCGACCGCCTTGCCGATCTGCTTCTTGATCGCCGCGTTGACCGCCGCCCAGGACGTGTTGCCGACCGGGTAGAGCTCCGAGGTCGGCAGCTGGTCGAGGAACGGCTTGAGGTCCTTGTCCTGGCCGGACGCCGCCATCACGCGGGACGCGGAGCCGGTGACCGGAAGCAGGTTGTACTCGCGGGAGAAGTCGAGCACGTTCTTCTCGCTGTAGACGAAGTCGAGGAAGTCGCCGACCTCGTCGCGGTGGCCGTTCTCGTTGAAGGCCATCATCCAGTCGGCGACGCCGAGGGTGGCGGAGCTCTCGCCGTCGACGCCGGGCGTCGGCACCATGCCGTACTTGACGCCCTTCTTGCCGGCCGTCTCCATCAGCGAGGGATGCCCGTTGAGCATGCCGACGTCACCGGCGGCGAACGCCTCGAACGCCTTGGCCCGGTCGAGCTTGCCGGGCGCGACGGGACCGGTGAGGCCCTTGCCGACCAGTTCGTCCCGCAGCCAGCTGAAGGTCTCGACGTTCTCCGTGGAGTCGATGCCGTACGTGCCCGCCAGGTCGGTGTAGCCGCCGTCGCCGCTGAGCAGCCACTGCATGGTCTCGGCCTGTGCCTC
Organism: Streptomyces malachitofuscus; assembly: GCF_055571035.1. NCBI lineage: Bacteria > Bacillati > Actinomycetota > Actinomycetes > Kitasatosporales > Streptomycetaceae > Streptomyces > Streptomyces malachitofuscus. The sequence goes on from NZ_JBVIGA010000005.1 coordinate 258,183, forward strand.
CTCCGGGCCGAGCGGCAGCGCGTACGGGTACTTCACGCCCTGCGCCTTGAGCGCCTCGGCGTTCGCGGCGAGTTCGTCCCATGTCTTCGGCGGGGTGATACCGGCCTCGGCGAACAGGTCCTTGTTGTAGAAGAGCACGCGTGTGGACGCGGCGAACGGCATGCCGTACTGCACGCTGTTGACCTCGCCCGCGGTGGAGAGCTGGGAGAGGAAGTCCGCCTGGACGGGTATGGAGAGCAGGTCACCGGCCTTGTAGAGCTTGCCCTGGGCCGCGTAGTCGGCGTACGCGCCGATCTGCGCCATGTCCGGCGGGTCGCCGGCGTCGACCATCTCCTTGACCTTGCGGTCGACGTCGTTCCAGGAGTGGACGCTGACGTCGATCTTCACTCCGGGGTGGTCGTCCTCGTAGCGCTCGACCAGGTCGGCCCAGTACTTCTTGGAGCTGTTGGCCGCGCTGTTGCCGTAGTCCGCGGCGACGAGACTCAAGGTCACGTCGGACGATCCGCCTCCGCCGCCGCATCCGCCGAGGACTCCTGCCAGTCCCAGCGCGGACACCACCGCGATCGCCCTTGTCCCGACCCGCCGCTGCACGTGCCTCGCCCCTGCCCCGGCGCCCCGCGCCGTTCGAAATTTTTCGATGATTCAGAATAGGTCTACACCACGTGAGTGGACTAGACCTCTTGCGGGTCCCCGGTCCACACTGTTTCCCGTGAAACATGTCATCGCCCTCGACGTGGGCGGCACCGGGATGAAGGCCGCCCTGGTCGGGGCGGACGGCGAGCTGCTGCACCAGGCCCGCCGGCCCACCGGCCGGGAACGCGGCCCGGACGCGGTCGTCGCGGAGATCCTCGACTTCGCGGCGGAACTGCGTGCCCACGGCATCCGCCGGCACGGCGTCCCCGCGTCCGCCGCCGGTGTCGCCGTCCCCGGCATCGTCGACGAGTCGGAAGGAGTCGCCGTCTACGCGGCGAACCTCGGCTGGCGCGACGTCCCGCTGCGCGCGCTGCTCACCGAGCGCCTCGGCGGCGTCCCCGTCGCCCTCGGCCACGACGTGCGCACCGGCGGACTCGCCGAGGGCCGCATCGGTGCGGGCCGGGGCACTGACCGTTTCCTGTTCGTGCCCCTGGGCACCGGCATCGCGGGCGCCATCGGCATCGACGGCCGGGTCGAGGCGGGCGCGCACGGCTTCGCGGGCGAGATCGGCCACATCGTCGTACGGCCCGGGGGCGCTCCCTGCCCGTGCGGGCAGCGCGGCTGCCTGGAGCGGTTCGCGTCCGCCGCCGCCGTGAGCGAGGCGTGGGCGGCCGCCTGCGGCGACCCGGGCGCGGACGCGGCCGACTGCGCCAAGGCCGTCGAGTCCGGGGACGCGCGGGCCCGTCAGGTGTGGCAGGACGCGGTGGACGCGCTCGCCGACGGGCTGGTCACCGCACTCACCCTGCTGGACCCGCGCACGCTGATCGTCGGTGGCGGGCTCGCCGAAGCGGGGGAAACCTTGTTCACACCCCTGCGGGAGGCCGTCCGGCGGCGGGTCACCTTCCAGAGGCTGCCGTCCCTGGTGCCCGCGGCCCTCGGGGACACCGCCGGATGCCTGGGCGCGGGGCTCCTCGCCTGGGATCTGATCGACACCACTGACCCCTCGTACCCCTCGGAGGTAACCACCTGATGGCCCCCACCAAGGTTCTCACCGGTGCCCGGGTGGTCCTGCCCACCGGGACCGTGGACGACGGGCGCGTGATCGTCGAGGGCACGCGGATCGCCGCCACGGCACCCGACGACGCCGAGACGGCCGACCTGTCCGGCCACTGGCTGGTCCCCGGCTTCGTCGACATCCACAACCACGGCGGCGGCGGGGCGTCCTTCGCCGGCGGCACCGCCGAGGACGTGCTCAAAGGTGTCCACGCCCACCGCGTGCACGGCACCACCACGGTGGTCGCCTCCGCCGTCACCGGTGACCTGGACTTCCTCGCCCGGCACGCCGGGATGCTCGCGGAACTGGCCCAGCAGGGCGACATCGCCGGGATCCACTTCGAGGGGCCGTTCATCTCCCCCTGCCGCAAGGGCGCGCACGACGAGCAACTGCTGCGCGACCCCGACCCGGCCGAGGTCCGCAAACTGCTCGACGCCGCGCACGGACAGGCGCGCATGATGACGCTGGCCACGGAGCTGCCGGGCGGCCTGGACTCCGTACGGCTGCTCGTCGAGCACGGGGTGCTCGCGGCCGTCGGACACACCGACGCCACCTACGAGCAGACCGTCGCCGCCATCGACGCGGGTGCGACCGTCGCGACCCACCTCTTCAACGCGATGCCCGCGCTCGGCCACCGCGCCCCGGGTCCGATCGCCGCCCTGCTGGAGGACGAGCGGGTCACCGTCGAGCTGATCAACGACGGCACCCATCTGCATCCGGCCGCGCTCCAGCTGGCCTTCCACCACGCGGGCGCCCAGCGGGTCGCCTTCATCACCGACGCGATGGACGCGGCCGGCTTCGGCGACGGCCGCTACATGCTGGGCCCGATGGAGGTCGAGGTCGCGGACGGCGTGGCCCGGCTGGTGGAGGGCGGTTCGATCGCCGGCTCCACGCTCACCCTGGACCGCGCCTTCAAACGGGCGGTGACGGTCGACGGGCTGCCCGTCGAGGACGTCGTCGCGGCGGTTTCCGCCAACCCGGCACGGCTGCTCGGCCTGGCCGACCGGATCGGCTCCCTGGAGCCCGGCAAGGACGCCGACCTGGTGGTTCTGGACGCCGGCTTCGACCTGGTGGGCGTGATGCGCCGGGGAGAATGGGTGGTCGATCCCCAACTGGGCTGATCCGTCCGCCGGTCGACGGACGGTGGCCGGTCCGAGGGGTGGGCCGACCGCCGTCCGTTTGGCATGATCGTGCTCCCGGGACACACGGCAGGCGCACGCACAAAGGGGGAGGTCGGCCCGGTGATACTCACGGTCACGCTGAACACCGCTCTCGACATCACCTATCACGTACCGTCCCTGCGGACGGGGGACTCCCACCGGGTCTCCGGGGTGACGGAACGCCCCGGCGGCAAGGGCGTCAATGTGGCCCGGGTGCTCGCCGCCCTCGGTCACGAGGTGACGGTCACCGGCTTCTCGGGCGGTACGACGGGACGGATCCTGCGTGACCGGCTCACCGAGGTCCCGCAGCTGACGGACGCACTGGTCCCGGTCTCCGGCACCACCCGGCGCACCGTCGCGGTGGTGGACGAGCGCTCCGGCACCACCACCCAGCTCAACGAGCCGGGCCCCGACATCACCCACGCCGAGTGGTCCGCGTTCCAGGAGGTGTACGAGGATCTGCTGGCCTCCGCCTCGGCGGTGGCCCTGTGCGGCAGCCTGCCCCCGGGTGTCCCGGTGGGCGCGTACGCGGGCCTGATCCGCACGGCACGCGCGGCCGGGGTCCCGGCCCTCCTCGACACCAGCGGCGCGGCGCTGCGCCGCGGGGTCGCCGGGCGCCCCGACATCCTCAAGCCCAACGCCGACGAACTGGCCGAACTCACCGGCTCCCACGAACCGTTGCGCGCCACCCAGGACGCCCGCCGCAGGGGCGCGGGCACGGTGGTCGCCTCCCTGGGCCCGGACGGTCTCCTCGCGGCCACCCCGGACGCCCGCTGGCGCGCCGCCCCACCGGCCCACCTCCGCGGCAACCCGACGGGCGCGGGCGACTCGGCGGTCGCGGGCATCCTCTCGGCCCTCGTCGAGCACCAGCCCTGGCCGGCCCGTCTGTCCCGGGCGGCCGCCCTGTCGGCGGCCACGGTCCTCTCCCCGACCGCCGGCGAATTCGACCGGGCGACCTACGAGAACCTGCTGCCGGACATCACGGTGACGCGGGAAACGACGGCGGCGTAGGCCAGGTCAGCTCTGGACCTGGCCCTCCTTGAGCCACAGCTGGTCGAGCAGGACGTTGCACTTGTCGCCGTCGCCGCAGGAGACCGAGATCGTGTTGGTGCCCTTGTTGAGCGTGGGATAGGCGTAAGTCTGGGTCCAGCCCTTGGAGAAGTCGCCGTCCTTGGCCTTGGCGAAGTTGTCCATGTTCAGCTTGGTGCCGAACGGCTTGCCGTTGACCGTGAGCGTCATCGACTGGGGATCGTCGGTCGTGCTGTAGCGGACGAAGACCGTGTAGGCGCCGTCCTTCGGGATGCCGTTGACGGTCCAGGTGACCGTGGCACCCGGCTTGTTGAGTCCCGCGACATAGATGCCGCCGTCGGACTGCGCACCCTCGACGTCCGAGGCGAGGGCCGCTCCCCCGTCCAAGCGGAGCGCCTTCGCGTCGATGGTCGGCAGCTCGGCCTCTTCCTCGTCCTTGCCGCCCTCGCTCGCCGACGGGCTCGGCTTGCCCTCGTCCTGGCTCTGGGTCGGGCTCGCGCCCGCCTCGTTGCCGCCCTTGTCGTCGTCATCGCCGCCGATCATGGCGACGCCGATGCCGATCACGACGGCCGCGACCACGGCGATCGCGCCGATGAGGAGACCCTTGGTGTTCGGGCCGCGGCCCCGGCCGCCACCGCCGCCGCGCGACGGCTGCGGGGAGTGCGCCGCGGGTGCGCCGCCGGGAAGGGTCTCCGGGGCGGCGTAGTGGGCGCTCGGCTGCCCGTAGGCGCCCTGCTGCGGCGGTGCCTGCGGAGCGGGCGCCTGCTGGCCGTACTGCCGGGTCCCGACCGGCCGCACCCGGTTGACCGAGTTCGGGTAGCCGTAGCCCCCGGACGGCGGCTGGGCCCCGTTGGCCTGGCCGTCGGCGTAGAGGTAGCCGAACGGGTCGTCGTCCTCGGGCGTGCTCGCGCCGTTGTTGCCGGGCGTCATCCCTTGGTGCTCCTAGCTGCGGATCGGGTGCGGTACGTGGGTGGCGACAGCGAGCCTACCCGCTCCCCATGACCCGAACGGGTGACCCGGACCGCATCAACTCACTGACCTGCGCATCATCCCGCGCGTCTGTGCTGTTTGGGACGAGATCGTTTCTCGACGTACATGCGTTCGTCGGCGGACTTCAGCACTTCGTCCGCAGTCATCCCGCAATGTGCCCACCCGATGCCGAAGCTGGCCCCGACCCGCACGGCCCTTCCTTCGGCCCGGATGGGCTGGATGATCTCGTTGCGCAGCCGTACGGCGAGGTCCTGGGCGTCGGCCCGGCCGAGCCCGTCGGCGAGGATCACGAACTCGTCGCCGCCGAGCCGGGCGACGGTGTCGCCGTCCCGCACGCCGTTGCTGAGCCGGCGGGCGACCTCGATGAGCACCGCGTCGCCCGCGTTGTGCCCGAACCGGTCGTTGATCGACTTGAAGCCGTCGAGGTCGCAGAAGAGCACCGCAAGCCCCTTGGTGCCGTCGTCGAACTCCGCGGCCGGCGCGACCGTGTGCACATGGTGGTCGAAGCCCTCGTAGCCCTCGCTGCCCGGCGGGAAGTCGAAGTCGTGGCCCCGGTCGAAGACGGGCGGACCGTAGGCGGCGTCGTGGGAGTCGAAGGACTCGTAGGGGTCCATCGAGTCGACGTCGGCGGGCAGCGCCTGCTGCGGCTGCTGCCGGCACAGCCGGGAGGACAGCCGCGCCCGCAGCTCCGCGGAGTTCGGGAGTCCGGTGAGCGAGTCGTGGGAGGCGCGGTGGGCGAGCTGGAGCTCGCGGCGCTTGCGCTCCTCGATGTCCTCGACGTGGGTGAGCAGGAAGCGGGGGCCGTCGGCGGCGTCGGCGACCACGGAGTTGCGCAGGGAGACCCAGACGTAGCTGCCGTCGCGGCGGCCGAGGCGCAGCTCGGCCCGGCCTCCCTCGGCCGACGTGCGCAGCAGGGTGCCGATGTCCTCGGGGTGGACCAGGTCGGAGAACGAGTAGCGGCGCATCGCGGAGGCGTGGCGGCCGAGGAGGCGGCACAGGGCGTCGTTGGTGCGCAGGATGCGGCCGTGCTGGTCGCCGCCCATCTCGGCGATGGCCATGCCGGAGGGGGCGTACTCGAAGGCCTGCCGGAAGCTCTCCTCACTGGCCCGCAGTGCCTGCTGCTCGCGTTCGAGCCGGACCAGGGCGCGCTGCATGTTGGCTCGTAGGCGCGCGTTGCTGATCGCGATGGCGGCCTGGAAGGCGTACATCTGGAGGGCCTCGCGGCCCCAGGCGCCGGGTCGCCGGCCGTTGCGCGGGCGGTCCACGGAGAGCACGCCGACCAGCTCGCCGGAGGTGCCGCCGCCCTGCGGGCCGGGGGCGTACATCGGCGCGAAGAGCCGGTCGGAGGGGTGCCACTCGTCCTCGAAGCGGGGCGCGGGCCCGTCGGTGTACCACTGCGGGACGTCGTCGTCGTCGAGGACCCAGCCCTCGGTGTGCGGTATGAAGATCAGGTCGCCCCAGCGCTCGCCCATGCCCAGGCGGCGGTCCCAGGACTCACGGGAGCCGGTCCGGCCGGTGATGAGGGCCTCGGCGGCGGAGTTCCCGGCCAGGGCGGCGACCACGAGATCGCCGTCGGGGCGTACGAGGTTGACGCAGGCCAGCTCGTACCCGAGGGCGCCCACGACGCCGTCGGCGACCGTCTGCAACGTGTCCGCCAGGCTGCGTGCCGTGTTCATGTCGGCCATGGCCCGGTGGAGTTGCCGCAGCGACGCAAGACGGACGTAGGGTTCCGACTCGGTCTCCATCCTCGCCCTCCCCCCGAGACCTCGGAGTGAATCAAGGGTTCTCTTCGGCGTATCGTCCTACCAGCTTCCCCGCCACTGAATCACAGCGCGCTGCCCACTCGGTACACAGGGTCAACAATTACTGCCCCTTGTGACTCAAGTCACAGCTAAACGTGAACAATTGCGTGGTCTTTCCGCGCTTTCCCCGTGCTTTTACCGAACACGGTTTTTACGGCGGTTGCGCGGGACCCGCGCCCGGACCGGGCGCCGGTCGGGCGTTGGTCCTAGGTCCCGGCTCGGGCCATGGCCCGATGCGGTGCCCATGGAGCGGAGATTAGCGTTCCAGTGTGCTGAACACTCCCGCCGCACCGGCCACGATCACCGTTCCGCCTCCCGCCCGGCATGCTGAGGGGGTGAGCAACGACGAGTTCCGCGCAGCCATGTCCCGTCTGGCCGCCGGCGTGGTCCTGGTGACCGCACAGGAGCCGCCGCTGGACCCCGACGACCCACAGGCACCGGCCGGCGAGGACGTCGGCATGACCGCGACCGCGTTCCTCTCGGTCTCCCTGGACCCGCCACTGGTGCTGGTCAGCCTGCGCAACGGCTCCCGCATGGACGAACTGCTCGACGAGCAGCCGACGTGGGCGGTGTCCGTGCTCTCCGAGAGCCAGCGCCACATCGCGGGCCGCTTCGCGATGAAGGGCCGGGTCAGCGACCGTCTGCTGTTCGCGGACATCCCGTACCTGCGCGGCGAGTACAGCGGGGCACCTCTGGTGGGCGGGGCGCTGGCCACGCTGGAGTGCCGGACCGAGCAGCGGGTACAGGCCGGGGACCACACCCTGGTGATCGGCCGCGTCATGACCGCCCGCGTACCGAGCGCGGAGGGCGGTCCGCTGACGTATTTCCGGGGCCGTTACCGGCAGTTGGGCTGAATGCTTCGCCGACGTTCCCGAAATCCCTTTTACGGAACGCGATTTCGCTGCCTAGGGTGCCGGGGTGACAACGACCACGGCCCCCCGCCTCGAAGAGATCACCCCGAAGAACCTCGAGGCCGCCCTCGCCATACGGGTCCGCCCCGATCAGCAATTCGCCGTCGCCCCGGTCGTGAAGTCCCTCGCCGAGGCGTACGTCCACGCCGGCTCCGCCTGGCCCCGTCTGATCATGGACGGCGACCGCGCGGTCGGCTTCCTGATGGCGTTCCTGGACATCGACTGGCACGACGACGGCAGTTCCGTCCGCTCCGGCCTGTGGCGGCTGAACATCGCGGCCGAGGAACAGGGCAAGGGCTACGGCCGCTTCGCCGTGCAGGCGGTCGCCGAGGAACTCCGCCGCCGCGGCACCAAGGAACTCCACGTCACCTGGCACCCCGGCGACAAGGGCCCCGAGAACTTCTACCTGACCCTGGGCTTCCGCAGGACCGGCGAGACCGTGGAGAAGGAGACGGTCGGCGTACTCCCCCTGACCTGAACCCGCCCCCTGCGAACCGCACGACCGAACCACCCCCCCAGGGCCCCCTGCCAACCCACGGCCGGACCACCCCCCAGGGGCGCGGGGAACTGCGCGACCAGCCCCGACGGACCCGCAGGGACAGGACAACACGCGCCCCAGGACCTCCGGCCCGACCCCGCGCACAGGGGGCACCGGGGAGACACCCCGGACGTCACCCCCACCCCCGCGCGGAGCGCCCCCGCTTCGTCTCGGACCGCTGCTTCTTCTCCCGCAACCGCCGCTCATTGATCCCGCGCGGAATACGCGTGGGCCGGCGCGGCTTCGGCGGCGGCGCGGTCGCCTCCGCGAGCAGCGCCGCCAGGCGCACCGCCGCCGCCTCACGGTTGCGCCACTGAGAGCGGTGCTCCGAAGCGCGAACAGTGATCACGCCATCGTTCAGCCGCCCGGCCAGCCGCTGGAGCGCCCGCTCCTTCCACACCTCGGGCAGCGCCTCGGTGCGGGCGAGATCGAACCGCAGTTCGACCTGGGAGTCACTGGTGTTGACGTGCTGTCCACCGGGCCCGGACGACCGCGAGAAACGCCACATGAGCTCGGCCTCGGGCAGGGAGACGGAGCCACGGATGACATGGGGACCGGACATGCCGTACAGGTTCCCGCGAACGACAGGGCCACGTCATCCGAATATCCGGACCCAAGTAAAGAAAGTAAAGCGAGCTGGAACCTCGCGTACCCCTCTCCGCGTTCAAGGTGGTAGCTGTAGCTTCTAGCCGTACGTAAACGAGGGAAGGGACTCCCAACAATGGCTGTAAGCCTGTCCAAGGGTGGCAACGTCTCGCTCACCAAGGAGGCTCCGGGCCTGACCGCCGTCACCGTGGGCCTCGGCTGGGACGTCCGCACCACCACCGGCACGGACTTCGACCTCGACGCCTCGGCGATCGCGGTCAACACGCAGGGCAAGGTCTACTCGGACGCCCACTTCGTGTTCTTCAACAACAAGCAGACCCCGGACAACACCATCGTCCACACCGGTGACAACCGCACGGGTGAGGGCGCCGGCGACGACGAGGCGATCAACGTCAACCTGGCCGCGCTCCCGGCCGACATCGACAAGATCGTCTTCCCGGTCTCCATCTACGACGCCGAGAACCGTTCGCAGAACTTCGGCCAGGTGCGCAACGCCTACATCCGCATCGTCAACCAGGCCGGCGGTGCCGAGATCGCCCGCTACGACCTCTCGGAGGACGCGGCCACCGAGACCGCCATGGTCTTCGGCGAGCTGTACCGCAACGGTGCGGAGTGGAAGTTCCGCGCGGTCGGCCAGGGCTACGCCTCGGGCCTCGTGGGCATCGCCCAGGACTTCGGCGTGAACGTCTGAGGGACCCCACCCGCATGACGGAGCCCCCGGCCCGGCTTCCGGCCGGGGGCTCCGGCGCGCACCGAGACCTCCCCGAGGGGATGACGCGACACGTCCTGAGCCACGGGAAGCCTCACGCCCTGTCCGGCCGCCCCTCCCCGTGCAGCCAGTCCTCCCAGATCCGGCCGAACTCCTTGTCCGGCGCCGACTTCTCCACGTACGCCGTGAAGTCGCCGGTGTCCGCGGTGCCGTGACGGTGTGCCTCCGCCCAGCCCCGCAGGAGGGCGGAGAAGGCGTCGTCGCCCACCGTCCGCCGGATCCTGTGCAGGACCATCGCGCCGCGCCAGTACACAGGGGTCGCGGAGATGCGCGCCGCGTCCGGCGGCTCGGCGGGCGGGAAGGCCCAGAGCGCCTCGTTGGTCGCCGCGTCCGGGAAGTAGGAACCGGCGTACAGCAGGTCGAAGGTCTCCTGCGCGGTGTCGCCGCCGTGGTCCTCCTGCCACAGCCACTGCGCGTACGTCGCGAAGCCCTCGTTGAGCCACATGTCCCGCCACGTCCGCGGGGTCACGGAGTTGCCGTACCACTGGTGGGCGATCTCGTGGACCAGCAGCAGGATGTCGGGGGCGCCGGGGAAGACGGGCCGGTTCTGCGTCTCCAGGGCGTATCCGGCGTCCTCCGGGCGGTCGACGACCGCGCCCGTGGAGGAGAAGGGGTACGGCCCGAAGGTCCGCTCCGCCCACGCCACGACCTCGGGGATCCGTGCCAGGACCGTGCGGCTCGCCTCCGCCTGTCCGGGGTCGACGGCCGTGTACACGGGCAGCCCGTCGGAGGTCCTGGTGCGGTCGATCTCGTACCGGCCGATGGCGACGGTGGCGAGGTAGCTCGCCATCGGCTCGCCGACACGCCACCGGTAGGTCGTGCGGCCCCCCTCGGTCTCCTCACCGGCGGGCTCCCCGTTGGACACCGCCCGCAGCCCCTTCGGAACCGTGACCGCGATGTCGTACGTCGCCTTGTCGGAGGGGTGGTGGTTGCCCGGGAACCAGGCCATGGAGCCCGTCGGCTGCCCCAGGGCCAGCGCGCCGTCGACGGTGGGCAGCCAGCCCTCCTCGGAGCCGTCCGGGTCGGTGACGGTCCTCGGGGCGCCGGAGTAGCGGACGACGGCACGGAACCGCGCGTCCCGGGCGAGTGCGTCGCGCGGCCGGACGGTCAGCTCCTGGCCCGCACGGCTCCACCGCGCGGCCGTGCCGCCGACGGTGACGTCCTCGACGTCGAGCCCTTCGAGATCCAGGTTCAGCGCGCCGAGGTCCTGCGTCGCGCGGGCGTCGATCGTCGCGGTGCCGGTGAGACGGCGGTCGCGCGGGTCGTAGGTGAGGTCGAGGGCGTAGTGGGTGACGTCGTAGCCGCCGTTGCCGGACTTGGGGAAGTACGGGTCGCCCGCACCGGCCCCGCCGGCCCCGCCTGCACCGGGCCCGGAGCCGCTCGCGCACGCGGCCGCCGGCACCGCGAGCAGGACGGCGGCGACGGCGCGGGAGGCCCGGCGGGGGCGGAAAGGTCGCACGTCGGGATCCTATGAGGGGCCGGTGCGCTGTGCCGTGACACCATCACCCACGTGCTCGACATCGGCTACGCCCTCTCCAACCGCTTCCCCGACCCCCCGCAGACCGACTACCGCCGCGCGGACGTCCACGCCCTGCGCCACGACCTGTTCTGCGGCGACGTCTACCTCGCGGACACCAAGTCGGACCGGGAGCTGTCCACCGCCTGGGGGTGGGTGCCGGTGCTCGACTTCGCGTGGGCGTTGTGCGACATCGTGGAGCGCGTCGACCGGGACCCGGCCGGCTCGCGCGCCTCGCGGCCCCAGCGCGCGGAGCTGGACTTCACCGAGTCCACCGACCGGCTGCTGTTCGAGCGCCGCTTCGGCTGGGTGGACATCGAGGCCGAGTGGCTCCCCGCCTCCGAGCCCCCGCTGACCTTCTCCCACTCCGAACTGCGCCGTGAGGCCCGCGACTTCCTCCACGACCTCCTCGCCGACCTGACCGACCTCCACGACGACCTCGCCGAGAACCCGGCCGTCTGGACCCTCCAGGCCCGCTTCCCGAGGATCCCCTGACGGCTGTCGATCACGACGATGAGAGCATCGCTCCCGGAAGCGGCACCACGGACGGAGGGGGCGAGCAGTGGCGCACGGTCCTGCGACCTACCGGATGCACCACACCGTGTACCCGCCGGCCGTCGTCCGGGAGGGGGCGCCGGACGCACTCGGGCCGGCCGTCCGGCTCTCCCGTGACGCCGACGGCCCCGCCTCCGACCGGCTCCACTCCGTCCGCGCCTTCCACCTCCACGCCGAGAACGGCGCCCCGCTCGCCCGGGTGGTCACCGCGCAGCCCCTGGGCTCCCGGCTGAGCGGGCGCCCTGCCGTGTACGAGGTCCGGGACCCGGCCGGTGCGCCGCTCGGGCGGATCACCCTGCGGCGCCGGCGGGCCTTCCGCCCCGGCCGGAGACGCTGGACCGTGGAACCCGTCGCCGGACGGACCCTCCGCGGGTACGAGGGCCGCCTGCTGTGGTGGGCGCTGTGGTGGCCCGTGGGACTTCCCTTCAGCCTCGTATGGCTGGTCACCACCCTGCTGGGCGAGGGCGACGGCGGGATCCGCCCGCCCCGGCGTGTCATCTGGCGGGACGGCTCGCACCGGGCGCACCTCGTCTTCCGCGCGGTGGCCGAGGAGTACCGCATGCCGGGGACCGACGTCGACGGTCGTCTCATCAACGCCCTCATCGCACTGCACCAGTCCTTCGACCCGTCCGAAGGAGCGGGCGCGTGGGGGTGGTACGGGGAGTGAGCCCTGGGCCCGGGCCCCATCCCCCGACCCGGCCCCTTGTCCCCTCCCCCGCTCACCCCTCCACTCGGATCCCCAGCTCCCCCGCCAGCACGGGCGCCAGATCGAGCAGTTGGGCCGTGCTGATCACCGCCCCCGACAGCCGGTCCACCCCCCTCGCGATCTCCAGTGACGCGGCGCCCCTCAGGTCCACGTCCTTCAGCGTGGCACCCGAGAGGTCCGCGCCCTTGAGCGCGCAGTCCACGAACTCCACGCGCTCCAGCCGCGCCCCGCCGAAGTCCGGCTCGACCAGCACACAGCCCTCGAAGACCACGTCCTTCAGCCCGGCCCCGCGCAGATTCAAGAAGTCGATCTTGCCGCCGCGGACCAGCACCCGCTCCAGCGACGCCCCGTGCAACTGCGTGCCCCCGAGCCGTGCGTCGGTCAGCTCGACGTCGCGCAGGGTCGCCTCCGCGAGGTCGGTGCCCACGCCCCGGACCCCGGCCAGGACCGAGTCCAGCACCCGCGCACGGGACAGCCGCGTCTCGTCCAGCGCGCACTCCGTCAGCGCGCAGTCCATGAAACGCGCCCCGCAGCCGTCCTGCCCCACGAGATCCGCTGCCCCGAACTCCAGCCCGTCGTAGTCCCCGTCCGGCTCCAGCCCACCCCCCTCGTACCGCTCCAGCGCGGGCAGCCGCAGCTCCGGGCGCCGCGCCGCCTTCACTCCCGGACCACCGGCCGCTCTCCTCGCCATGGCCCCATGCTGCACCTCACCACTGACAATCAGCCTGACCTGGGAAAACGCCACGCATGTCACATTCCGGGGTTCTCGCTGCGTCTCATCCACACAGCCGGAAGCGACCGACCGAGGGAGACCCCCAGACATGCACCGCATCACCGTCATCGGCGGCGGCTTCGCCGGACTCACCGCGGCCATCACCGCGGCAGAGGCGGGCGCGAAGGTCACCGTCCACGAGGCCCACCACACGCTGGGCGGCCGCGCCCGCACCGCCGAGGGCCCCTACCGGACGAACGAGGGACCGCACGCCCTCTACAACGGCGGCCCGCACTGGGCCTGGCTGCGGCAGCGCGGCCTCATCGGACCGCTCGCCCCGCTCCCGCCCCTGGAGGCGGCCCGGCTGCGCCTGCGCCACCGGGGCGTCCTGCGCCGCACCCCGCCCTTCGCGATGCTGAAGCTGCTGCGCCGCGGCGGCACGCAGGCCCCCGTCGACACCGACTTCCTCACCTGGGCCACCGGAATCGCCGGGGAGGAGGGCGCGCGGGCCGCCGCCCACTACGCGGCGGTCGCCCTGTTCCACCACGACCCGGGCTCGCTGTCCGCCGCGTTCGTGCAGGAGCGCCTGCGCCGCGCCACCAAGCTGCCCCCGGAGGCCCACTACCCGCGCGGCGGCTGGGGCGGGCTGATCGACCGGATGGCCGCCCGCGCGTGGAACCTGGGTGTGCGGATGGAGACGCTGTCCCGGGTCGACGCCGTGCCCACCGACACGCCCGTGGTCGTCGCCACCTCGCTGGACGCCGCCCGCCGTCTCCTCGGCGACGCCTCGCTGACCTGGCCGAGCGGCCGTACCGTCCTGGTCGACCTCGCCGTACGCACCCGGCGCGGCGACGCGTTCGCCGTGTCCGACCTCGACGCACCGGGCTGGCTGGAGCGCTTCACCGCCCAGGACCGCACCCTCGCCCCGGCCGGCGAGCAGCTGATCCAGGGCCAGATCCCCATCGCCCCGCACGAGTCCAAGGCGGACGGCACCGCCCGCGCGGAGGCGCTGCTGGACCTGGCCTACGAGGGCTGGCGGGAGCGGGTCACCTGGCGGCGGCAGGCGGTGGCGAACGGCCGTACCGGCGCCGTCGACCTGCCCGGCACCAGCTGGCGCGACCGGCCCGCCGTCGACCGCGGGGACGGCGTCTACCTCGCCGGTGACCAGGTCGCCGCGCCCGGCGTGCTCTCTGAGGTGTCCTTCAACAGCGCGCTGACGGCCGTCTCGCTCGCGCTCGGCAGGAACGCGCTTGACCTCAAGCATGCTTGAGGTCGCACCGTGGGGGCCGTGGCGGCGCACACTCCGGCGCCGCCGCACCCGACGCCGCGCACCGGCACCGGCGGCACCGACTTTGGGGGAGCCCACATGCACGCCATCCGTCTGCACGCCTTCGGCCCGGCCGAGAACCTCGCCTATGAGGAGGTCGAGGACCCGCGCCCGGGCCCGGACCAGGTCCGCATCGCCGTCCGGGCGGCCGGTGTGCACCTCCTGGACGCCGCCCTGCGCAGGGGCATGCAGGGCCCCGGCCCGGCACCGGCCACGCTCCCGACCGTCCCCGGCCGCGAGGTCGCCGGGGTCGTCGACGCGCTCGGCGAGGGCGTCCCCCGGGAGCTGCTCGGCCGCCGCGTGGTCGCCCACCTCGGTTTCGCGCCCGGCGGCTACGCCGAGCTGGCCGTCACCGGCACCGACCGGCTGCACGAGATCCCCGAGCGGCTGGACTTCGCCGAGGCCGTCGCCATGATCGGCACGGGCCGTACGGCGATGGGGATCGTGCAGTTCGCCGAACCCGGCCCCGGTGACGTGGTCGTCGTCCCGGCGGCGGCCGGCGGCATCGGCACGCTCCTCGTGCAGTACGCCAGGAACGCCGGCGCCACCGTCATCGGCCTGGCGGGCGGCCCCGCGAAGACCGCACGCGTGGCGGCGGGCGGCGCCGACCTCGCCGTCGACTACACCGCCCCGGACTGGACCGAGCGGCTCGAGGGCCACCGCGGCAAGGTCACCGTCGTGTACGACGGTGTGGGCGGCGATGTCGCCCGCGCGGGTCGGTCTGCTCGCGCCGGACGGCCGGCACGTCGTCTTCGGCTGGTCGGCCGAGGGGATCGAGAGCGACCGCCCGTACCTCGTCGAGGGCGTCTCGCTCAACGTCCTCGGCCCCGAGATGATGCGCAGGGCCGGCGGCCCCAACCCCGTCCGCACCCTCGAACTGCGCGCCCTCGCCGAGGCCGCCGAGGGCAGGCTCACCCCCGCCGTCCAGCGCTTCCCGCTCTCCGAGGCCGCCGCCGCCCACCGGGCCCTGGAGAACAGGGGCACGACCGGAAAGGTCGTCCTGGAGCCGTAGCGCCCTCGAAAACCGCGGGACCCGGCGCCCGTGCACCACTACCGTGCGAGAAGTGATCGACATCCCCGCGGAACTCGCCGCCGCCCAGGAAAAGTTCAACAAGGAGGCCGGCCGGGCCTTCATCGCCGCCCTGCCGGACCTGACGGCGCAGTTCCTGGACCGCTGGGAGCTGCGCGTCACCGGGGCGCCCATGCACGGCGTGAGCGCCCTGGTCCTGCCGGTCGACCGCGCGGACGGCACACCCGCGGTGCTGAAGCTCCAGATCCGCGACCACGAGAGCGAGGGCGAGCCGACCGCCCTGCGCCTGTGGAACGGCGACGGAGCGGTCCGGCTCCTCGACCACGACGAGCCCACCGGCACCATGCTCCTGGAGCGCCTGGACTCCTCCCGGATGCTCGCGCACCGGCCCGATGTGCACGAGGGTGTCCTGGTGATCGCCCGGCTCCTCGCCCATCTCCACGCCACCCCGGCCCCCGAGGGCATGCGCCGCCTGGGCGACATGGCCGCGTCCATGCTGGAGCGGACCCCCCGGGCGCTGGACCGGATCCCCGACCCGGCGGCCCGCCGCCTCGTCGCCGACTGCGCGGCCGCCGTGCGCGAGGTCGCCGACGAACCCGGCGACCGCCTCCTGCACTGGGACCTGCACGACGAGAACGTCCTCGCCGCAGACCGCGCCCCCTGGCTGGCCATCGACCCCAAGCCCCTGGCCGGTGACCCCGGCTTCGACCTGTGGCCCGCGCTGGCCAACAACTTCGACGCCGAGGACATCCGCTGGCGCTTCGACGCCATGACCGACGTCCTCGGCCTGGACCGCGCGCGGGCGCGCGCGTGGACCTACGGGCGTCTGCTGCAGAACTGTCTGTGGGAAACGGAGGAAGGCCGGCCCTTGGACGACAACGACCTGGAGATCGCCCGCCGACTGCGCGGCGGTACGGCATAGCCGGACCCCACCGAGGGCGATAACTGGCCACGGTGGTCGTAAATGGTCGCTGACCCTTGTGCGAGCACGATCACATATGTGAGGCTTTTGATCGCGTACCGGGGGGTGTGTCGACCACACGCATGTACACCCCTCGAGTCATTCCATCAATTCGAGGGGAACGAATTGAAAACCATGAAACGCGCAATCTTAGGCGTGACCGGCCTTACTGCGGCAGCTCTGTGCATGGGTGCCGCGCCGACGGCAACCGCCGACACTCTCGACACATCGGCGACCGCCGCCGTCGAGTGGTCCGCGAGCCACAAATCCTCCACCGCATCCGGTACGCGATGGACCGAGAAGAGCAGCAGCGGAATCGGTTCGGCACTCGTCATCACGGGAAAGCTGCGCAACACCGGATCCGCGTGCCACTCGATCTGGGTGCGGTGGACGTACGACTTCGTCACCCACCCCTACACCAAACGCGTCACTCAGTGCGGCACCGGGTCGGCACCTGTCGACATCCGGTTGGATCCGTACTGGCCGACGACCACCGGCTCCCTGAAGGTATGCAGCGGAACCGAGGACACCCAGGACTGTGGAGAAGCGGTCTCCCTCACTTCCTGGCCCGTGAAGCAAGGGGTGAACTGACCGATGCACATGCGCACATGGATCGCCGCGGCGACCACCGCCGGTGCCCTGCTCACCGTTTCCGCGGCAGCGACGGCCACCGCGGCCGACACGGCCACGGGAAGTGACGCCAGAGCGACGTCCGAGTGGTCCGTCACCCACAGGGACGCGAGCGCCTCCGGTCTGATCCGTCCGCTCGACGGCAAGAGCGCGATCGACGGGGAACTCCGGAGCACCGGTTCGGAATGCTATTCGCTGGTGACCCAGCCGCTTCTGGGCTCTTTCCCCGGACCGATGACAAAACTGGCGACACTTTGCGATGCCGGGTCGCTCCCGGTATACCGTGAATACGCCGGCGCCTCGACGCTCCTCAAGATCTGCCGTGGCAGTGCCGCTCCCTATGCCGACTGCGGTCCCGCCCAGCGGCTTCCCGCAGGATGGAACCCGCCGGAGGGATTCGTCTACGAGGCCTCATGGCTGGGCACCTCGGACTTGGCCTACTGCAAGTCCCAGGGAGAAAAAGGAATTGCGGAAGGCCGCTGGACCGAGTACCTGTGCCGCGCGGAATATCGCGGGGGCGCGGACATTCCTCTCCTCCACCAGGTGCTGTACGTGAAGAAGTGACCGCAAGCGCGGGCACGACCGTCGGTCACCTCGGAGGGCCATGCCCACGCATGCCCGTCCACGGCCGCCCGGCCGTGTGACGCGCCCTGCCCCGAGCAGCAGAAAACCCCAGGTCAAGAGCTATGTGACCTGGGGTTTCTCGGAGCCCCCTGTCGGATTCGAACCGACGACCTACGCATTACAAGTGCGTTGCTCTGGCCAACTGAGCTAAGGAGGCACCGCGCGGCGCGCGCGAAGGCTGGTCCACTGTACACAGTGCCGGTTTCGCCGAGCCACGCACTTGTGGGAGCCGGACCCCCGCCGTTCACTCCACGTCGTACTCGAAGGCGTACGGCACCTTCGTCTCCCCGTGCCGGTAGGTGAATCCGCCCGTGCCGCGCAGTCCCGTCAGCTCCTCGGTGCCGGATCCCTCGACGACCTCGAACGTGCAGTGGACGGTGCCGTCGCTCGTGAAGCGGCCGCGCTCCTCGAGGGCGAAGGTGCCCGCGCGGCCGTCGACACGGCCGGTGAGGAGCTCCATGCCCGCGAAGGTGCCGACCGCCCCGGTGAGGTAGGTGACCGTGTAGTCGCAGGTGGTGGACTCGGCCTCGATACCGCCCGAGAAGGCGTTGGTGACCGTGGCGTGCGCGAGCCGGGGGAAGGCGCCCTCGGGGGTGACGGGGCTCTCCTTCCAGTCGGCGAAGGTGAAGTGTCCGGTGATCTTGGTCGTGGCGGGCATGGGAGTTCCCTTCCGTGCTGAACCGACGCGTCCTCCGCGGTGAACCGACGCGTCCCGCCACTCTGTCCCCCGTACCTGACATCTTCTGTCAGGTACGCCGGGACAATGGCTCCCATGCGTGCCGACCGGCTACTCTCCCTGCTCCTCCTGCTGCAGAACCGCGGCCGGATGACCGCACCCGAACTGGCGGCGGAGCTCGAGGTGTCGGTCCGCACCGTCTACCGGGACATCGACGCGCTCGGCGCCTCCGGGGTGCCCGTGCGGGCCGATCGCGGGCCCGAGGGCGGCTACCGCCTGATGGAGGGCTACCGAACCCGGCTGACCGGACTGACGGACGCGGAGGCCGGTTCGCTGGTCCTGGCGGGGCTGCCGGGGCCGGCCAGGGATCTCGGGCTCGGCGCCGTGCTGGCGAGCGCCCAGCTGAAGATCGAGGCGGCCCTGCCGGGCGGACTGGCCGGGCAGGCGCGGCGGGTGCGCGAGCGCTTCCACCTGGACGCGCCGGCCTGGTTCCGGGACGCCGACCCCGTACCGCATCTGGAGCCGATCGCGCGGGCGGTGTGGGAGCAGCGGGTGCTGGAGACCCACTACCGGCGCTGGCGCGGCGAGGTGCACCGGGAGATGTGTCCTCTGGGACTCGTGCTGAAGGGGGGCATCTGGTACCTGGTGGCGCTGGCGGAGGACGCGGTGCGCACCTACCGGGTGTCGCGGTTCCAGGCGGTGGCGGAGACCGGCGAGGAGTTCACCCGGCCCGCCGGGTTCGACCTGGCCGCCTACTGGACCGAGTCCTCCCGCCGGATGGAGGCGGCGATACGGCACGGCACGGCCCGGCTGCGGCTGTCACCGCGCGGGCAGAAGCTGCTGCCGATGCAGTTCGGGGCGGCGGGAGCGCGGGCGCTGGCGGACGCGGGGCCGCCGGACGGGGAGGGCTGGGTGGAGGTGGAACTGGCCGTGGAGTCGGAGGCGGTGGCGACGGGCGATCTGCTGCGGCTCGGCGTCGAGGCGGAGGTGCTCGGCCCGGCGGGGCTGCGGCAGGCGGTCGCGGCGGCGGTGGCGGTGCTGGCGGACCGCTATGCGAGCGAGGTGATCGCGTACGAAACCGAACAGTCACCTCCTTGATCGAAAGTTTCCGCGAAATTCACAGCCCTGGAACTACTGACAGACCAGGTGAACGCCAGGTACGGTCCTGAGCCAGTTCACTCATGTGGACCACACCACAACGGAACACCCGTCGTGGCAACACCTTCCTACTCGGATCGTCCGGCACGTTCCTGCCGGTAGAAGGGGACCATTCACCATGGCCACTGTCACGTTCGACAAGGCGACCCGGGTCTACCCCGGCTCGACCAAGCCCGCCGTCGACGCCCTGGACATCGAGATCGCGGACGGCGAATTCCTCGTCCTCGTCGGCCCGTCCGGCTGCGGCAAGTCCACCTCGCTCCGCATGCTCGCGGGGCTCGAGGACGTCAACGGCGGCGCCATCCGCATCGGCGACCGCGACGTCACGCACCTGCCGCCCAAGGACCGGGACATCGCCATGGTGTTCCAGAACTACGCGCTGTACCCGCACATGACGGTCGCCGACAACATGGGCTTCGCGCTCAAGATCGCCGGCGTCAACAAGGCGGAGATCCGGCAGAAGGTCGAAGAGGCCGCGAAGATCCTGGACCTCACCGAGTACCTGGACCGCAAGCCGAAGGCGCTCTCCGGCGGTCAGCGCCAGCGTGTCGCGATGGGCCGCGCCATCGTGCGTGAGCCGCAGGTGTTCCTCATGGACGAGCCGCTGTCCAACCTGGACGCCAAGCTCCGTGTGTCCACCCGTACGCAGATCGCCTCGCTCCAGCGCCGCCTGGGCATCACCACGGTCTACGTCACCCACGACCAGGTCGAGGCCCTCACCATGGGCGACCGCGTCGCGGTCCTCAAGGACGGTCTGCTCCAGCAGGTCGACACCCCGCGCAACATGTACGACAAGCCCGCGAACCTCTTCGTCGCCGGCTTCATCGGCTCCCCGGCCATGAACCTGATCGAGGTCCCGATCGCCGACGGCGGCGTGAAGTTCGGCAACTCGGTGGTGCCGGTGCAGCGTGACGCGCTCTCCGCGACCAGCGACAAGACCGTCACCGTGGGCGTCCGCCCCGAGCACTTCGACGTCGCCGGCGCCGACTCCGACCAGGGCGTCGCGGTCACCGTCAACGTCGTGGAGGAGCTGGGCTCCGACGCGTTCGTGTACGGCACCGCGCAGGTCGGCGGCGAGGTCAAGGACATCGTGGTCCGCGTCGGCGGCCGTGACGTCCCGGAGAAGGGCAGCGAGCTGCACGTCGTGCCGCGTTCGGGCGAGACCCACGTGTTCTCGACGTCGACCGGTGCGCGCCTGTCCGACTGAGGCAGGCCGTCCGCAGCGACGGTATTGACGTGAGGGGCCCCGCAGAGCACTGCGGGGCCCCTCACGTTGTCGACAAATACCCCGGCACACCGGGCATTTCGGGCGCACACGTCAACACGCCGCCCGGAATCAAGGGTTCACTGTCCCCCGTAACGGTGACGGAATGTTTTCTCACCGCTACCGGGCGCTACCCTCACTCGCGTGAAGCACTCCACTACCCCTCAGACGCGACGCGGCCGGGGCCCCGCCCGTCGGATCGGCCGCTCCCTCGCCCTCGTTCTGCCCGTCGTCCTGGTGCTCTCCGGGACTCTCGCTGTCGCGCGGGTCAACTGGTCGGGAGCTCCCTCGAGCCCGGTGCTCACCGCCGCCGACACCTCCGCCTCCGGCGCCTCGTCACGGACCGGCGCCCGCGCGCCGCAGGACGTGCTGCGCGACAAGCTGCTGGTCCAGCTCCAGAAGGAGAACCCGGGCGCGGCGCTCACCCACCTCCAGCAGGCCGTGAACGACCGCCCGTCCCTGGCGAAGCACTGCGCCTCCATCGCCCGCTCCCTCGGCCGCGCAGCGGTACGCGTCTACGGCCCCACCAAGGCCCAGTCCTACGCCCGCCCGGTCTGCGACACATCCTTCGCAGCAGGAGTAGTAACAGCCAACAGCTAACAGCCGCTGGGGGCAGTCACACCGCCCCCACTGCGAGGCAGTCCCGCCGTCCCAGCTGCGGGCAATCGTGCCTCCCCCCGTGCCCCAAAGGCCTGGGAGGTACCCCCAGGGCGGCACGGGTGGGCGATGGGGGTCCCCCCGCTCATGGGGGCACCTCCCGCTCGAGCGGAGCCGAGAGTGGGGGAGGCACCCCGCCCACGCCGGGCTGCGCACCACCCCCCGCCCAGCACCAACACCGGGCGCCCACACAGCACGGCCGAGCCACAACCGCCCACACCCGCCCGCCCGGCGCCGCGTAAAGTGCGGGCATGACCGACCCGCGCGCCGCCACCCGCCCCACACAAGCCGTCGTCCTGGCAGGCGGCCAGGGCTCCCGGCTCCGCCCGTACACCGACGACCGCCCCAAGCCGATGGTCGAGATCCCCGGCACGGGAACCCCGATCATCGGCCACCAGCTCACCTGGCTCGCCGAGGAGGGCGTCACCGACGTCGTCGTCTCCTGCGGCCACCTCGCCGAGGTGCTGCAGAAGTGGCTGGAGACCACCGAGCTCCCGGTCTCCGTCACCACCGTCGTCGAGTCGGAACCTCTGGGCCGCGGCGGCGGCCTGAAGTACGCCGCCGCGCACCTCCCGCACCCGGACCGGCCCTGGTACGCCACCAACGGCGACATCTGGACCCGTTTCTCGCTGCGCGACATGGCCGACTTCCACACCGAGCGGGACGCCGTCGCGACCCTCGCCCTGGCCCGCCCGCGCATCCCGTGGGGCGCGGTGCGCACCGACGGCTTCGGTCACATCACGGACTTCATCGAGGCCCCGCCGTCGACGTTCGAGATCAACGCGGGTGTGTACGTCTTCTCCCCCGACTTCGCCGCCCTGCTCCCGGAGCGCGGCGACCACGAGCGCACCACGTTCCCGCACCTCGCGCGGGAACGGCGCCTCGCCGGGTTCCCGATCCCCCAGGGCTCCTACTGGCGGGCGATCGACACCGCGAAGGACCTCACGGAGGCGGCGAAGGAGCTGGCGGCACAGAGCCGTTGATGTCGCTGTTCTCCCTCCGTCCGCCCGTCACATCGTCCGGGTGCCGTCCGTCAGTGACATGACGGGGCGGCACCGCCGCGTCGGACAGGTGACAGGAAGGACGGACCGCACCATGCTGACCGACGTCATGTACGTGACGATCAACGTGACCGACCAGGACCGGGCTCTGAGGTTCTACACGGACCAGCTCGGCCTGGAGAAGCGCGTGGACCATCCGGGCCCCGAGGGGCGTTTTCTCACGGTGGGCGTCCCGGGCAGCGCTCTGGAGTTCATCCTCTGGCCGCAGGCCGCGGCCGCGGGGCAGCCGGCCGGGGAGGAGCCGGGCACGGCGCTCGGCACGGTCTTCCTGCAGTCGGACGACCTGCGGAAGGACTTCGCCGTGTGGCGCGACCGCGGGGTGACCTTCGATCAGCCCGAGCCGGAGGACTATCCGTTCGGTGTGCGCATCGAGGCCGTCGATCCGGACGGCAACCGGATCGCGCTGCGCCAACGCGGGCGGACGGGCGGGGCATGAAGGCCGCCGCCCGGCCGTAGCACCGCTCCATGGCGACGGGGTCCCGCACGGACGAACCGTGCGGGACCCCGTGGTCGTACGGGTTGCGTTCCCTAGCCCAGCAGGCCGCCCACGAGGCCCGGCTCCCCGGAGGAGCCGCCGCTGCCGCCGCTCGGGGTGCCGCCGCTGCCGCCGGACGCACCGCCGCCCGAGGTCGGCCCGGAGGTGGTGCTGGGCGCCCGGCCCGCCGGGGAGGACTGCTGGGGCGGGGCCTGGCCGGCGCTGCCCTGGGTCTGGCTGGGCGCGCCGGTGACGGAACCGGCGCCCTGGGTCGCCCCGGGGGTGGTTCCGGCGGTCGGGCTCGCCGAGCCCGACGTGGCGCCCTGCGTGGGCGAGGTGGAGGCGGACGGGGCCCGCTCCTCCTTCCGGTGCTCGCCCGACTCCTCCGGCAGCGGCGAGCCCGGGAGTTCGTTGCGCGGGGCCTCGCCGGGCTCGGGGACGACCACACGGTCGGCGTCCCGGACCGCGCCGCCGAGCAGCGAGCCGACGAGCATGCTCAGCCCGCACACCACGAAGGTGATGAGGACGCCGCGGCGCAGGACGTGGCGCCGCAGGTCCCAGATGTCCGCGCGGGGGCCGAGCCGGCGCCAGGCCCCGCTCGCGAGGCGCCCGTCGACGGAGTAGACGGGGGCGCCCGCGATGATCAGCGGCGACCAGGCCGCGAGGTAGATGATGTCGGGCGTCTCGTACGCGGGGACGCTCTTCCAGCTGACGGTGACCAGCAGCGCCGCCGAGAGCGCCGCCCCGACGACCGCGGCCACCCGCTGCCAGCAGCCGAGGACGGTCAGGACACCGACGACGACCTGGGCGAAGGCGATGGCGAGACCGGAGCCGATGGGGTGTTCGAGGGCGAACTGGCGCAGCGGCTCCGCGGCTTCCCAGGGGTGCAGGGTGTGCAGCCACTTGACCATGGAGCCGCGCTCGCCGCCCTCGAAGTAGAGGGGGTCGCAGAGTTTGCTCATCCCGGCGTAGACGGAGATGCCGCCGAGGAACACGCGCAGCGGGAGCAGGACGACGCCGA
Organism: Streptomyces malachitofuscus; assembly: GCF_055571035.1. Lineage (NCBI taxonomy): Bacteria > Bacillati > Actinomycetota > Actinomycetes > Kitasatosporales > Streptomycetaceae > Streptomyces > Streptomyces malachitofuscus. The sequence goes on from NZ_JBVIGA010000005.1 coordinate 282,048, forward strand.
GGTTCATCCGGCGGCCGGGGTAGTACGCGTGCCGGCCCGGGTCGTCGCCGTGCCGCCTGCCGCGCCGGCCGGTGCTCTCGAACGCGTCGTCGTGGACGAGCTCGTCGTCGTGGCCCGGGTCGCCGTAGTCGTGGTCGTAGCCGGGTTCGTCGTAGGCGCTGCCGACCGTGCGCATCGGCGGCAGCAGGGGCCCGTCGGCGGGGCGGCGGGGGGCGGCGACCAGCGGGGTCTCGAGCGTCCGGGTGGCCGGGCCGTCGTCGTACCCGGCGCCCACGCGGGGCAGGGCCTGGGTGGCTCCGGTGTCGGTGAACAGGTCGTCGGCGTGGCGGACGCCCTCGTGCTGCCGCACGGCCTGGAGCAGTCGGTGGGCGCCGGTGTCGTCGGGTGCGGACCGGCCGCTCCAGACCACGGGCCGACGGCGGGCGGCGGCCGCTCCCGCCGTGCCCACACTGGTGACGACGGGGATGCGGGCGGTGTCCGCGGCGGCACTGACGTGCCGTGCGATCCGCGGCGAGGGGGCGCGCCGCGCCGAGGCGCCCAGCTGCACGCGGAAGCTGACGTGATTGACGATGACCTGCGCCGGATCGCTCGGCACCTTCACCATGCTCAGCGCGGGAGCGTCGTCGAGTCCCGACGAGCGGTCCCCCGTGGGTGTGCGGGGTGTTCTGGTGTCCACACTCATCTAACCGAGTGACATGGCGTTAGGACACTGCCTTGACCGGCCGGATGTGTCCGGACCGCGTCAAGATCGTACGGACCTCGTACGGGCCTCGTACAGACCACCCGAAATACTCCATGTGGGTGACGCGACCGAACGCGCGTACAAGCCCGAGGCTCGCCCCCGCCCGCCACACCGCCCGGCGATCAGCTCCGCAGCCGCGCCGCCTCGTACAGCACGATGCCCGCCGCCACACCGGCGTTGAGCGACTCCGCGCCACCCGGCATCGGGATCCGCACCCGCACGTCACAGGTCTCGCCGACCAGCCGGGACAGCCCCTTGCCCTCGCTGCCGACGACGATGACGACCGGCCCGCTCAGTGCCTCCAGGTCGCCGAGCTCGGCCTCCCCGTCCGCGGCCAGGCCGACGACCGTGATGCCGGCCTTCTTGTACGCCTCCAGCGCGCGCGTCAGATTGGTGGCGCGGGCGACGGGCGTACGGGCCGCCGTGCCCGCGGACGTCTTCCAGGCACCGGCGGTCATCCCGGCGGCACGCCGCTCGGGCACGACGACGCCGTGACCGCCGAACGCCGAGACGGACCGGACGACCGCGCCGAGGTTGCGCGGGTCCGTGACCCCGTCGAGGGCCACGATCAGCGGGTCCTGTCCCTCGTCGTGGGCGCCCGCGACCAGGTCCTCGGGGTGCGCGTACTCGTACGGCGGGACCTGCAGGACCAGGCCCTGGTGGTTCAGGCCGTTGGTCATCCGGTCGAGCTCGGGACGCGGCGCCTCCATGAGGTTGATGCCGCCGCGCTCGGCCGCGAGCTGGAGCGCCTCGCGCACCCGCTCGTCGTTGTCGATGAACTGCTGGACGTACAGCGTGGACGCGGGCACGCCCTCGCGCAGCGCCTCGACGACCGGGTTGCGGCCGACGACGAGCTCGGAGGTCGAGCGGCCCCCGCCGCGCCGCTGCGGGGTGCGGCCCTGGGCGCGGCGCGCCTTCGCCTGGGCGGCACGCTGCTTGGCGTGCCCCTTGCGCATCTCGGCGGGCGGCGTCGGCCCCTTGCCTTCCAGGCCCCGGCGTCGCTGGCCGCCACTGCCGACCTGCGCGCCCTTCTTGCCGGACATGCGGCGGTTGTTCGCGGCCATGAGGTATCCGTCTCCGTGAAAGTCGTGGGCGGTGCTGCTGCTGTGCGTACGTCTGTGACGTGTGCCCGTGTGTCTGTGAAGTGTGCCGCCCGGAGGCCCGGGCGGCACAGTCGATCATCGGACGCCGAGGTCGGCGCCTGTCCGGGGCCGGGCTCCTCAGCCCCGGCCGAGGGTCCAGCGCGGTCCCTGCGGGCTGTCCTCGATGACCAGCCCGGACTGGCCCAGCTGATCGCGGATGGCGTCCGCGGTCGGCCAGTCCTTGCGCGCGCGGGCGGCCTCCCGCTGGTCGAGGACCATACGGACCAGCGTGTCGACCACGCCGTGGAGGTCCTCGCCGCGGTCTTTCCCGCCGGCCCAGTGCGGGTCCAGCGGGTCGAGGCCGAGCACGCCGAGCATGGCGCGGATCTCGGCGAGCCGGGCGACGGCCGCCTCCTTGTCGTCGGCGGCCAGCGCGCTGTTGCCCTGCCGGACGGTGGTGTGCACGACGGCGAGCGCCTGCGGGACGCCCAGGTCGTCGTCCATCGCCTCGGCGAACGAGGGCGGCACCTCGGCGGCGGGCTCGACCGGCCCCCCGGCGAGTTCCACGGCACGCTGCACGAAGCCCTCGATCCGCGCGAACGCGACCTCGGCCTCGCGCAGGGCCTCCTCGCTGTACTCGATCATCGACCGGTAGTGCGGGGTGCCGAGGTAGTAGCGCAGCACGATGGGCCGCCAGCGCTTGACCATCTCGCTGACCAGCACGCTGTTGCCGAGCGACTTCGACATCTTCTCGCCGCTCATGGTGACCCAGGCGTTGTGCACCCAGTACCGGGCGAACTCGTCGCCGTAGGCCTTGGCCTGGGCGATCTCGTTCTCGTGGTGCGGGAAGATCAGGTCGAGGCCGCCGCCGTGGATGTCGAAGGCGCTGCCGAGGTACTTGTGCGCCATCGCCGAGCACTCCAGGTGCCAGCCCGGCCGCCCGCGGCCCCACGGCGTCTCCCAGCTCGGCTCACCGGGCCTGGCCGCCTTCCACATCGCGAAGTCGCGCGGGTCCCGCTTGCCGGTCTCGCCCTCGCCGGAGGGCTGGAGCAGGTTGTCGAGCTCCTGGTTGGACAGCTTCAGGTACTCGGGGAACGAGGTGACGGCGAAGTACACGTTGCCGTCCGCCTCGTAGGCGTGCCCGCGCTCGATGAGGCCGCGCATCATCTCGACCATCTCGGTGATGTGGCCGGTGGCGCGCGGCTCGTAGGTCGGGGGCAGGCAGCCGAGGGCGTGGTAGCCGTCGGTGAAGGCGCGCTCGTTCTCGTAGCCGATGGACCACCAGGGGCGGTTCTGCTCGGCGGACTTGGCGATGATCTTGTCGTCGATGTCGGTGACGTTCCGGATGAACGTCACCTCCAGGCCGCGGTACTCGAACCAGCGGCGCATGATGTCGAAGTTCAGGCCCGAGCGGATGTGCCCGATGTGGGGTGCCGCCTGCACGGTGGCACCACACAGGTAGATCGAGACGCAACCCGGCCGGAGCGGGGTGAAGTCACGGATCTGCCGGGCGCTGGTGTCGTACAGGCGAATAGTCACGGCACCAGGGTAGTAGGCGCGGGAAGGTGCGCGGTGCGCCTCGCTGGATCGATGTCGTTCGTCACGTACGGGCCGGTGGGGGCCGGTCGCGCCCCTGCGGCGGAGCCGCATGGCGGCACGGCCCCGCGCCCGGTCACCCCTCGTGCACGACGAGCGCCGTCGCCACTGCCATGAGGCCCTCGTCCCGGCCCGGGAAGCCCAGGCCGTCCGTCGTGGCGCCGGAGACGGAGACGGGGGCGCCCGCCGCCTCCGTCAGGAGCTTCTGGGCCTCCTCCCTGCGCTTGCCGATCTTCGGGCGGGGCCCGACGACCTGCACGGCGATGTTGCCGATGCGGAAGCCCGCCGCACGGACGACGCGCGCGGCCTCGGTCAGCAGGGTCACGCCCGACGCGCCGGACCATTCGGGGCGCCCGGTGCCGAAGTGCTGTCCCAGGTCGCCGAGGCCGGCGGCGGAGAACAGGGCGTTGCAGGCGGCGTGCGCGACGACGTCCGCGTCGGAGTGTCCGGCGAGCCCGGGGCCCTCGTCCTCCCACTTGAGGCCGGCGCACCAGAGTTCGCGTCCCTCCTCGAAGGCGTGGATGTCGGTGCCGATGCCGACCCGGGGCAGGGGGAACGCGGGGCTCGGCTCAGAAGCCATCGTTCAGCCTCCTGCGGGCCAGGACCGCCTCGGCGAGGACCAGGTCGAGGGGGCGGGTGACCTTGAAGGCCTCCTCGTGCCCGGGGACGGCGACGACGGTGAGGCCGAGCTGTTCGACCATGCTCGCGTCGTCGGTGACGTTGTCCTTCACCGTCCCGTGCGCGCGCACGAGGGTGGCCCGGTCGAAGCCCTGCGGGGTCTGCACCGCCCGCAGCAGGGACCGGTCGGGGGTGGCGACGACGCGTTCCGGCTCACCGGGTCCGGCGGCGGGCTCGACCTGCTTGACGGTGTCGGCGAGCGGCAGCGCGGGGACGACGGCGGGCGCCCCGTCGCGTACGGCCTCGATGACGGCGTCGACGGTGTCCACCGGGACGAGCGGGCGGGCGGCGTCGTGCACCAGGACGATGTCGTACCCGTCGGGCAGCGCGTCCAGGCCGAGCTTCACGGACTCCTGGCGGCTCTCACCGCCGGGGACGACGAGGAAGTCGGTGCGGTCGGGCAGCGCGTGCGCGTCGAGCAGCGTCTTGACCTCGGCCGCGCCGTCGGGCGGAGCCACGACGACGACCAGGGAGACGGCACGGGAGTCGGCCATCGCGCGGATCGCGTGGATGAGCATGGGCGTGCCGCCCAGCGCGCGGAGCGCCTTCGGGGCGCCCGGACCGAGGCGCACACCCCGGCCGGCGGCCGGGATCACGGCCGCTGTGCGGGTGGCCGTACGGCCGGCGACGGGGCTCGGCGACGGCGGAGGGAGCGGATCGTCAGTCATCGGTTCCTGTCAGGTTTGTGTGCTCGGCCTACGTGGGTATGGCCTGGGCGTACCCCCTGCTCCCGGAGCGGGGGGAGTGCCGGGCGTGACGCCTTGACCAGCCCTTTCCGTGACCATGGTCGAGTCGACCGCCCGGGCCCGGCACGCCGGGGGTGGAGACGTGAGCGATGCCACACTCCGCACCACGGCGCACGTGCAGCGTACGTTCGGTGTCCGGGTACGGACATGCCGCAGCGCCCGGCGACATCCATGACGTCATCGGGCACCGCGGCATTTCGATGTGCTGAGGTTATGGCTGCCGAGTTCCGGCCGCTGCGCTCCGCCGAGCGAGCGGGCCGTGGCTCAGGAGTCCGGCCTCAGGAGGCGAGAACCTCGTCGAGCAGGGCCTCGGCCTTGTCCTCGTTGGTGTTCTCAGCGAGGGCCAGCTCGCTGACCAGAATCTGACGCGCCTTGGCGAGCATGCGCTTCTCACCGGCGGAGAGACCGCGCTCGCGCTCACGACGCCACAGGTCACGCACGACTTCCGCGACCTTGATGACATCGCCCGAGGCGAGCTTCTCGAGATTTGCCTTGTAACGACGGGACCAGTTCGTGGGCTCCTCCGCATACGGTGCGCGCAGCACCTCGAAGACCCGGTCCAGCCCGTCCTGACCGACCACATCACGTACGCCGACGAACTCCGCATTGTCCGCTGGCACACGTACCGTCAGGTCACCCTGGGCGACCTTCAGCACCAAGTAGGTCTTGTCCACGCCTTTGATCTGGCGAGTTTCGATAGCCTCGATCAGCGCGGCCCCGTGATGGGGATAGACCACGGTGTCGCCAACCTTGAACGTCATGTGACAGGTACCCCTTCCGTGGCTATCCAGGGTAACACGGATACGGCGTCTTCTGAATGGCGTTTTCGCAGGTCAGGGCCATTCTCGGGGCTTGACAACAGCAACAGGAACGTGCTTCGGGCGCCTAGCGGAAGCAGGTATTCGCAGGTCGGAGCGGCTCTTCGACGCAAGCGAATCGCGCACGTCACACGCGCCGACAGGCTCGCCCGAGCAGGCGATTCTTCCCGTATGTCCGGTTCCAAGCACTCGACTTCCGCTACTCCGTTCGGTGAGCGGAGCCGGGTTCCGGCCGAATCCGGAATTGATCACACGGTGTGAGGATCCGCGCCGGTGATCAATTCCGCGGCCGCCCGATCATTCCTTCACGGAAAATGCGCGATCACCGGAATGGCCCGGAACTGCAAGGCGGAAGTGACGACGTTTACTCATGGGTCACCCGTGCCTCCATGAGGGCTACCGAGGCGATCCTTGCGCCGTGTGGGGAGGGTCGGGTGCGGACGCGGGGGAACGGCTCGGTAACCTGAGGCCGCTGACAGACACTTAGGGCGGCTTTACCCGGGTCGCCAAACGCTAGAGTCAAGGAGTTGCCGCCGCCGTGAGCAGCAGCCTTCGACGCGGCGCCCTCGCCGCCGCCGCCATCGCGTTCTCGATCGCCTCGCTCTCCGCGTGCGCGGCCGGCCACAACGCCCAGACCCTGCAGATCCAGCCGGACAACGCCGCGACGACCGTGGGCGACATCAAGATCCAGAACGCCATCGTCGTCACCCAGCCCGACCTCGAGTCGACCGGCCCGGCCGTCGTCTCGGCCACGCTGTTCAACGAGGGCGACACCGACCAGACGCTGGAGTCGGTCACCATCCCCGGCACCGGCAAGACCGCCGAGCTGTCCCCCGCCGAGGGCGGCAGCCTCACCGTCCCGGCCGGCGGCAGGCTGATCCTGGGCGGCGAGGGCAACGCCTCCGCCGTCCTGCCCAGCAGCCGTGAGGCCGTCCAGGACGGCAACGCCCAGAAGGTCACCTTCACCTTCAGCGAGACCGGTGACGTGAGCCTGCGCGCGTTCGTCTTCCCGGCCGAGAACTTCTTCGAGAGCTGGGGCCCGAGCGAGATCCCGGCGGCGCCGGGCGCCTCCGCGGAGACGTCGACGGAGCCGTCGGCGGAGTCCTCCGAGGAGCCGGCCGCGGGCAGCACGGACGAGGCCGAGGGCACCCCGGGCGACACGGAGACCTCCGGCGCCCCGGACACCGAGGTCCCCTCCGGCACCCCCTCCGACGCAGCCTCGGCCAGCCAGCCGGCCACCCACTGAGCAGCCGCACAACGCGTAAGGGCGGGACCCCTCGGGGGCCCGCCCTTACGCCTTAGCCGCGGCAATCATGCCCGCGCAGCTGCGGGCAATCGTGCCGCTGGGGCGGCACGGGTGGGCGATGGGGGTCCCCCCGCTCGAGCGAAGCCGAGAGTGGGGGAGGCACCCCGCCAACGCCGGGCAGCGCAACACCCCCCGCCCGGCCCAACCCCCCGCACCGAGCACCAGGCCCGGCCTACGGCTCGAACTTGTACCCGAGCCCCCGCACCGTCACCAGATACCGCGGCGCCCCCGGATCCGGCTCGATCTTCGCCCGCAACCGCTTCACATGCACATCGAGCGTCTTGGTGTCACCGACATAGTCCGCCCCCCACACCCGGTCGATCAGCTGCATCCGCGTCAGCACCCGCCCCGCGTTCCGCAACAGCATCTCCAGCAGGTCGAACTCCTTCAGCGGCAGATCCACCTTCGTGCCGCCCACGGTGACCACGTGCCGGTCCACGTCCATCCGCACCGGCCCCGCCTCCAGCGCCGCCGGAGCGACCTCCTCCGGCTCCCCGCGGCGCCGCAGCACCGCACGGATCCGGGCGACCAGCTCCCGCGAGGAGAAAGGCTTCGTCACGTAGTCGTCGGCGCCTATTTCCAGGCCGACGACCTTGTCGATCTCACTGTCCTTGGCCGTCACCATGATGACGGGAACGTTCGAGCGGCCGCGCAGCTGGCGGCACACCTCGGTGCCCGGCAGCCCGGGCAGCATCAGGTCGAGCAGCACGAGGTCGGCGCCGTTGCGCTCGAACTCGTCGAGTCCGTCGGGCCCGGTGGTCGCCACGGCGACCTCGAAGCCCTCCTTGCGGAGCATGTACGACAGGGCGTCGGAGAAGGACTCCTCGTCCTCGACGACGAGCACTCGGGTCACGGAAGGACCTCCGGGGAGGGAAGCGTTTCGTACGCGGATGAATCGGAAGAGTGGGGGGATGAGTGGGACGACCGTCGGGCCTCACCGTCGAGGCCGTCGGTGTCGTCGGTTTCGTCGATCTCGTCGTCCCGGCGGGACGCCTGGTGGGCGCGGTCGCGGGCCGCTCGGGCCTCCGGCAGCCGCAGGGTGAAGGTGGAGCCCTGGCCCTCGGCGCTCCACACAGTGACTTCCCCGCCGTGCGAGGCGGCCACGTGCTTCACGATCGCGAGGCCCAGTCCCGTACCGCCGGTGGCACGGGAGCGAGCGGGGTCGACGCGGTAGAAGCGCTCGAAGATGCGCTCCTTGTCCTTGTCGGAGATGCCGATGCCCTGGTCGGTCACGGCTATCTCGATCAGGTCCCCGCCGGGCTGGACGACCGAACGGGCCGCGATGCCCACGCGGGTGCGGGCGGGTGAGTAGTTGACCGCGTTCTCGACGAGGTTGCCGAGCGCGGCGGCGAGCTGGCCGCGGTTGCCCCACACCCGCAGGTCTGCCGCGCCCCCCGCCGCCATGGTGATCTCCTTGGTGCCCGCCTGGTGTCGGCAGCGGTCGATGGCCTCGGCGACCAGTTCGTCGACCCGGACGGGTTCGGCGTCCTCCAGCGGGTCGTCGTTCTGCACCCGGGAGAGGTCGATGAGCTCCTGCACCAGGTTCGTCAGCCGGGTGGCCTCGATCTGCATGCGCCCGGCGAAGCGCTCCACGGCCTCGGGGTCGTCGGAGGCGTCCATCACGGCTTCGGAGAGCAGCGAGAGCGCGCCGACGGGGGTCTTGAGCTCGTGGCTGACGTTGGCGACGAAGTCGCGTCGTACGGCTTCGATGCGGCGGGCCTCGGTGAGGTCCTCCACGAGCAGCAGAACGAGCCGGGAGCCGAGCGGCGCCACCCGCGCGGACACCGCGAGGGCCTCGCCGCGCCCGGTCCCCCGGCGGGGCAGGTCCAGCTCGACCTGACGTATCTCGCCATCGCGCCGGGTGTCGCGGGCCATCTTCAGCATGGGTTCCACGGCGAGCTTGCCGCCGCGGACCAGTCCGAGGGCGTACGCGGCGGAGCTGGCCTTGACGACACCGTCGGCCTCGTCCAGGACGACGGCGGAGGAGCGCAGCACGGACAGCACGGTGTCCACACCCGGGGGAAGCACCGGGTCGGTGTGCAGGGAGGTGCGCGTGGGGCGCCGTTGTTCGCGCTCGCTGAAGCGGAACGCCAGCGTGGCGATGACGCCGGTGAGCACTCCGGCGATCGCAGCCACTGCGGCGACCGCCGCGTTCACGTCCATGCGTCCAGGTTAGGCATGGGGCGGCCGGTGCCCACAGCCGTCGGCGGGCGAGCTCGAACACTCGTCGCCCAGAGTTCACCTCGGAGCCAGGGATGGTTCATTTGGGGTGACGGAACCGGACGCGTAGCGGACGGAACGTGGGAGCGTGGGCAGGAGCCCGGGCCCTCGAAGCCCGGACAGACGTACGAGAGGAACCCTGATGCGGGACGCGTACCACGAGGAACTGGATTCGATCGGCGACGGTCTGGTGGAGATGGCCAGGCTGGTCGGATCGGCGATCGGGCGCGCCACGACCGCCATCCTGGACGCCGATCTGAAGCTGGCGGAGAGCGTGATCGAGGCCGACCAGAAGGTCGACGAGCTCCAGCACGACCTGGAGGCCCGGGCCATCGCCCTGCTGGCGCGCCAGCAGCCGGTGGCGACCGACCTGCGCATCGTCGTCACCTCGCTGCGGATGTCGGCGGACCTGGAACGCTCCGGCGACCTCGCCCAGCACGTGGCGAAGCTCGCGCGGCTGCGCTACCCCGAGCGCGGGGTCCCGCACGACCTGCACGCGACGATCCTCGAGATGGGCCAGCTCGCGCAGCGCCTGATGGCGAAGGCGGCCGAGGTGATCATCACCAAGGACGTGGACCTGGCCCTCCAGCTGGAGCAGGACGACGACGCGATGGACCTCCTCCACCGCACCCTCTTCCAGCACCTGATGGACGACCGCTGGAAGCACGGCATCGAGACGGCCGTCGACGTCACCCTGCTGGGCCGCTACTACGAGCGCTTCGCCGACCACGCGGTCTCGGTCGCCAAGCGGGTGGTCTACCTGGTCACCGGCGAGCACGCGGACGAGATCCAGGCGGAACTCCAGACGGAGATCCAGACGGTGCCGGGAACCGAGGGCGCCTGACCCCTGGCCGGGGCGGGCGTGCGCGGGGGGCGGCGGGCGTGCGCGGGGCCGTCCGGGTGCGTACGAGCCCCTACGACCCTCAGTGCGCCGTCGATGCGCGGTTGCCGCGCCCGGGGACCCGGGCATCCCATGGTGAGAGGTGTGCGCAGGCCCCAGCCCCGAGGAGGGACCCATGGCCGAATCCCCCAGCACGACGCCCGACCCGACGCAGGACCGCGAGACCGAGCAGCCCGCCGAGATCAGGAACCTGACCCTGATCGCCGCCTGCGGCTGCGGCTCGGGCTGCGGCTGCGGGTGCCAGTCGGGCAACCCGTGCCAGTGCGGCTGATTCCGGACGTACGAAACGGCCGAGGGCCGCGGCGCCGATGACGGTCGCCGGGGCCCTCGGCCGTCCGCTCAGGACGTCCGCGCAGCAACGCTCTCAGGCGCCGCCTCGCCCTTCTCGACGGCCGTCTCCGTGACCGCCCCGTCCGGCAGCCGGCGCATCAGCAGCCCGTAGCCGAGCCCGGCGACCGTACCGACGACGGCGCACATCCCCCAGAGCCACTCGGCGCCCCAGCGGTCGATGACGAAGCCGGACATCAGCGGGGCGACGAGGGCGGCGACCGCCCAGGACATGGTGTACATCCCCTGGTAGCGCCCGCGCCCGTGCACCGGGGAGAGCATGACGACCAGTCCCGTCTGCGTCGGCGCGTTGACGATCTCGGCCAGCGTCCACACGCACACGGTGAGGGCGAAGACGGCGACCGACCCGGCGAACGCGGTCAGCCCGAACCCGTACCCCGCCAGCAGGGACGAGGCGACGAGCAGGTGCCGCGGGTCCCGGTGCTCGATGAACCGCGTGACGGGAAGCTGGAGCACGACGATCAGCACACCGTTGACGGCGATCGCCATGCCGAAGTCCGCGGGCGTGAAGCCCGCCTCCCCCATGGCGACCGGCAGCCCCAGGTACCCCTGCTGGAAGACCAGGGCGATGAGGAAGGACAGCCCGACGACGCTCATGAAGCGCCCGTCGCGCAGCACGGTCACCAGCGAGACGGACTCCCCCGCGGCGGCGGCACCGGCCTCCGCGGAGTCCTTCTCACCCGGCCGCGACTCGGGCAGCTTCACGAAGACGAGAACGGCGCACACGAGCGTCATACCGGCCTCGATCAGGAACCCGGCGAGATAGCTGACCTCGGCGATGAACCCCGCGCCCGCGGAGGAGATCGCGAAGCCGAGGTTGATGGCCCAGTAGTTGAGCGAGAAGGCCCGGATACGGTCCTCCGGCCGCACGATGTCCGCCATCATCGCCTGCACGGCGGGCCGGGAGGCGTTGGAGGCCATGCCGACGAGGAAGGCGACGGCCGCGATGGCGAGCGGGTCCCGCATGAAGCCGAGCAGCGCGACGGACAGCGCGGTCGCCAGCTGGGCGACGAGCAGGGTGGGCCGCCGCCCCAGCCGGTCGGTCATCACGCCCGCCCCCAGCGAGGAGATCACCCCGCCGAGCCCGTGGAGCGCGGCGACCAGACCGGCGTAGGAGGCGGAGTATCCCCGGTCGAGGGTCAGGTAGAGCGCCATGAAGGTGGCGACGAAGGCGCCGAGCCGGTTGACGAGGGTGCTGGTCCACAGCCACCAGAACTCACGGGGCAGCCCGGAGACGGACTCGCGCACGGCACGTCTCACTGCGACAACGGACATGCGGACCCCCGTGACGAAAGATGTAAGCGGCTGAAGCGCCGAGCACAACTTACGGAGTCATGGCTCCGGGGGACCACTCAATTAACAGATCCCGTCAACCGTCCGCCAGGCGGGCAGGGCGCGCAGCGCCCTCGGAGCGTCGATTACGCTCGGACGCATGGCCGACGCACCGTACAAGCTGATCCTCCTCCGCCACGGCGAGAGCGAGTGGAACGAGAAGAACCTGTTCACCGGCTGGGTGGACGTCAACCTCACCCCGAAGGGCGAGAAGGAGGCGACGCGCGGCGGCGAGCTGCTCAAGGACGCCGGCCTGCTGCCCGACGTGCTCCACACCTCCCTGCAGAAGCGCGCGATCCGCACCGCGCAGCTCGCGCTGGAGGCCGCCGACCGCCTGTGGATCCCGGTGAACCGCAGCTGGCGCCTGAACGAGCGTCACTACGGTGCCCTCCAGGGCAAGGACAAGGCGCAGACCCTCGCGGAGTTCGGCGAGGAGCAGTTCATGCTCTGGCGCCGCTCCTACGACACCCCGCCGCCGGCGCTCGCCAACGACGCCGAGTACTCCCAGTTCGCGGACCCGCGCTACGCGACCCTCCCGCCGGAGCTGCGCCCGCAGACGGAGTGCCTCAAGGACGTCGTCGTCCGCATGCTCCCGTACTGGTTCGACTCGATCGTCCCCGACCTCCTCACCGGCCGCACGGTCCTCGTCGCCGCCCACGGCAACAGCCTGCGCGCCCTGGTCAAGCACCTCGACGGCATCTCGGACGCCGACATCGCGGGCCTGAACATCCCCACGGGCATCCCCCTGTACTACGAGCTCGACGCCGACTTCAAGCCGGTCACCCCCGGCGGCAAGTACCTCGACCCGGAAGCGGCCGCGGCTGCCATCGAAGCGGTCAAGAACCAGGGCAAGAAGAAGTAGCCGCCCGCGGACAAGCCCCCTGCCTGCGACTTCTTCGTGAGCGGGGGGCTTGTTGGCGGTGTTGGCGCAACGGGGCTCAGACGACGTCGAATTCGTTGCCCTCGGGGTCCTGCAGGGCCGCGGCGTAGAGCCCCATGTCCGGCTCGTCCTTGATCCGCACCACGGTGGCACCGGCTTTGACCAGCCGTTCCACCGTGGCCTTGACCCGCTGTGTGCGGACGTCCAGTGGGACGTCACGGCCCCCACCGACCTTCAGGTCGAAGTGCCACCGGTTCTTGGCGACCTTCGGTTCCGGAACCTGCTGGAACCACACCCTCGGCCCACGTCCCGCAGGGTCGATGATCGACTCCGGTATGTCCCCGGCACCGGGCGGCAACTCCGCCTCGGGCACCCCCATCGCCGCCCAGTAGGCACGCCACGTGGCGTGCCCGGCCGGTGGGGGCTCCGGCACGTAGCTCAGGGCCTCGGCCCAGAACGTCACCATCCTCTGCGGATCGGAGCAGTCGATCGTCAGCTGCACGGTCATCTCCATGCACGGAGCATCCCAGGCAGGTCTGACAGTCGACCCACTCTCGAGACAAGCCCTGAGAGGTCACGCGAGGAGTCCGCTGTGCATGGTCGGCACCACACCTAGGCGCTCGCGGGCTCGTCCGGGTGGAGGGCATCGAGGATGAGGGTGATACCGAAGGCGAACTCGTCCGCGTAGTCGTAGCCGGGCTTGAGGGTGTACTCGGTGGCCAGTTCGGTGAGGTGGGGATAGGCGTCGGCGGGCATGTCCCGCAGGATGGCGCCCGCTACCTCGTGCAGCTCCGCCGCGCCGGTGAACGGCAGGCTCAACTCCTGCAGGACGAAGCCGTAGAGGTAGCTGTCGATCAGTGAGACGGCGTGCGCGGCCATGGGAACGGAGAACCCTCCGGCTCGCAACGCTCCGATGACGGCGTCGTGGTGGCGCAGGGTCGCGGGGCCGGGCCGAGAGCGGGAGTCCATGAGGCCGATGGCCCACGGGTGGCGCCGGAGGACGTCACGGGCGGAGGCCGCGCGGTGGTGCATGGCACTTTTCCAGTCCGTGTCGCGCGGCGGCAGGTCGATCTCGCCGAACACCGCGTCCACCATGCCGTCGAGGATGTCCTCCCTCCCCGCGACGTGGTGATAGAGCGACATCGCCTCGACTCCCAGGGGTTCAGCGATGGCCCGCATGGTGAGTGCGCCTGCCCCCTTCTCGTCGGCCACCGCCACCGCCGTGCGAATCACGCGCTCGCGACTGAGCGGGGTGCGCGCGGACGCCCCGCGCCGGCTCCTGCTGCCCTCGGCCATCCGTCCCTCCTACCGTTCCCTTGACCGCCTTACAGCATAAGGCTAGCTTGTGCCTTACAGCATAAGGTTGTGAGGTCGGCGGAGGGGACACGGCATGGGTACGGATGGCGCGAAGAAGGTCTGCATCATCGGCGCTTCCGGGAAGCTCGGGCAGTACATGGTCCGGCAGGCGCTGGAACGCGGCTACGAGGTGGTCGGCGTGTGCCGGGAACGCAGCGTGCAGAAGCTGGCCGCGTTCGAAGGCCGGATGACCGTGGTCCCCGGACCCACGAACGACCCGGAGGTGATCCGGCGGGCGGTCGCCGGGTGCGACGGTGTGCTGACGGTACTGGTCCCCTGGGGTGTGCAGCAGTACGCGTCGGGCACGGCGCAGGCAGTACTCGACCACGCACCGCCCGGCGCGCGTCTGATCTTCTCCTGCGGCTGGCACATCACGCGCGACGGCGAGGACAGGTACTCGCGGATGTTCACCCTGGGCGTCCGGATGGCCGCCGTGCTCGGCAAGCTCGTCCGCGCCGTAGAGATCGACGACCAAGTGGAGGCGTGCCGCCGGGTGTTCGCCAGCGACACCCGGTGGACCGTGGTGCGCGGCAGCAGCCTGGAGGAAGGCCCGAGCCAGGGCCTGCCCGTGTGGAGCCGGCATGTGGGCGATCCGGTCCTGGCCAGCAACCTGACGCGCCGGGTGGACTTCGCACTGTTCATGGTGGAGGCGCTCACCGACGACACGCTCGTCCAGCAGGCCCCGGCGATCGTCGGTTGCCTGACTCCCAGCGCGGTCGCCCATGGCGGTGGCACCCACAAGCACGTCTAGGGACGTGCAGCCACGGACGTACCTGCCGGCGCTGTCCTCGCCCCGCGTGCCCCGGGTTCCTCGTGCGCGGCACGGTCGGGGTTCGGTGGCTCGCCGGACGCCGCGGCACCGAGGGGTACGAGCGCGTGGGAGGAAATAAGGAGACCGCGGCCACAGCGGAGGGTGGGGTCGGGGGCGCATACTGAGGGCAATGACAAAATCTGCTGCTCCGAAGCGTCACTTGCCCACCAGCCCCTTCAAGGCTGCTGTCGCACCGGCCCCCAAGCACTTCGCTGCGGGGGACCAGGTCACCCATGACGTGTACGGCCTCGGCCGGGTGATCTCCGTCGAGGACGGAATCGCCGCGCTCGTCGACTTCGGCTCGTCCCAAATGCGCATCCTGAGCCCTTACGCCAAGATGACCAAGCTCTAGGAAGAGGCACCTCTCATCGACCTGACCTCGCTGTTCTCCGCTCCGGAGGGGCAGCCGCGCAGTTCCGGCGCGGCCTCACCCCCTCCGACGACCGACCCTTTCCAGGCCCCCGACTTCGGGGAGGACGAGGCCTACGCGGCCGAGGAAGGACAAGGGCCGTCCACGTGACCTCCGGCTGGGTTAGCCTCGTGCCGGCCCACCCGTGGAGGACGTGTTCATGCCCGGTTACGACAGTTCGAGGTCACGGCTGCGGCTGGCCGACCGGCATGTCCGGGTGATCGCCCGTCTTGCCGAAGGTGTGATACCGGCCGCGGAGCTCTTCCCCGCGCTCGGGGAGTTGCAGGAACTCGGGCTGGTCGGCGAGGAGGGGCAGCTTTCGCCGCTTCTGAGGGAGCTGGTGGAGGCTCCCCGGGCTCCCGTGCTGACGATCAGTGTCGAGATCACCGGCGAGGCCGGGCCCGTGCGTGCACCACGGGGTCGTCGTCGGGGCGGACAGTGTGATCGTCCACGAGGGCTGGCCGGGCGAGGAGGAGTCGGAGTACATACCGGTCGAGCCGCGCACGCTCGTCTTCGAGCTCGCCCGCATGGTGCGTCTGCGCCGTGGTGCCGATGAGCAGCCGGCGGTGCCCCGTGTCGTATCGACCATGAAGGCTCTGGATGCCGCGTTCGGGGTGATCGACGATGATCCCGGCGCGGTTCGGGATGCGCTCAGGGGTGCCGGTACGTCCGAGGAGATGGCGGGCCCCCTGTCCGGGGCGACCATCGCCGCGGTCAGGGAGGCGTTGAAGCCGACCTCCGCGTAGTTGGCGAGGTAGCCGGCCTTGCTCTTCTCCCACTCCTTGGCGTGGTCCACCGTGGCGATACTGGCTATCGAGAACGCCGTCGCGCCCGCCGAGCCGACGATGCCGGCCCCGCGCCACAGCACCGCGGTCTTCGCCGCCGCGCTGAATCCACCGGCCTTGCCGACCGTCAGGAGGTTGGCCTGTCCCGCGCGGACGACCTGCTGCCCGGAGTGCGTCAGACCGCCGTACATCCGGGCCATGTCGTCCGAGCCGGCGAAGAAGTTGATGGCCTGGTTGGGGGTGAAGCCCAGCAGCTTCGCGTTCATGAAGCCGCGTCGGCGCAGCATGTCCCATCCGCCGCCCCAACGGTCGCCCAGGAAACCGGAGCTGAAGGGAACGTTGGCCACCCGCTGGTACGCCGGGCTCCGTGACGCCATGTTGCCGAGCTGGCCGGGGAGCCAGCTGCCGGGGGCGGACAGGGAGCGGATGGGCGGGTCGTATCTGCTGAGCCCTCTGCCCGCCCAGCTCAGGATGCGGTTGCTTCCGGCCGCCGTCCAGCGTGCGGCGAGGGCGTCCTTCATCGGTCCGAGTTTGCCGGTCTTCACCGCGTTGCCCAGCAGCACCTTGGTGCCGGAGAAGCCGCTGGCCACCGAGACCTGGGCCGCGGCCGCCACGTTGAACGCGTCGCTGCCGAACTTGATCAGCTCGGTGAGGGTCTCCTCGTGCGTTCCAGGCCCGGGATCTTCGCGAGTGCGTGCGCTTCCAGCCGTACGATCCAGTCGCCGAGCTTCTCCCCCGGCTGCCGGGCCAGCTCCCGGGCCTTGGGGTCGTCGCTCGCCGCCACCGAGTTGGCCAGCAGGAACGTTTCCGGCTTGATGCCCTCGCCCCGGTAGTTCTCCAGATCCTTCGCCGTGAAGCCCGCCCACAGCAGCCCGGCCGTCGGGTCGCCGTTCTCCAGGCGGAGAAGCAGCGCGCGTTTGCGCAGGTCCTTGGCCTCGTCGCGGGTCCAGGAGCGCATCGGCTTCAACGGTGCCAGCTGCCCGGTCACTCCCAGACGGGCGGCCCGGGTGAAGGCCTCGTCGAGACGGTCCTCCACGCCACCGCGCCCGTCCAGGAGCTTCGCCAACTGCTCCAGGTCCTCGGGATTCGCCCCCCGAAACGCCATGGCCGCCGCCCCGTCCCTCGATCGCAGCCTCGACCTTCGCCGCTCGCGGCTCAGGATAGGCGGAGGGAAGGCGGTCGGGCGGTGGCCAGGGGGCGTTCAAGGGCGAGGCATCAGTGCGTGAAGGGGCCGCTCAGCGTCTTGTAGGACATCTTGAGGGTGTTCACCGTGTAGGTCTTCGAGCCCGTGCCGGTGGTGCCGGATGACGAGCCCTTCAGCAGGTGGACCATGCCGTGGCGGCTGCTGTCCAGCCAGTCGTTGGTGTCGACGAGGAGGTCGGCGCGGCCGTCGCGGGTGTAGTCGGTGAGCTTGACGCTCCAGCCGAAGTAGTCGTCGTTCTCGATGCCGCCCGCGACACCGGAGGTGTTCTGGTCGTACGCCTTGGCCCCGGTGCCGGACAGGCCTCCCGCGCGGCCCAGCAGCACGGTGACCATGCCCGCGTCGCGCTTGCCCACGAGGTCCTCGCCGGGGGCACCGATGGCGAGGTCGGCGTAGCCGTCGCCGTTGACGTCGCCCGCCGAGACGGAGGCGCCGAAGTGGTCGTCGTCCTCCGAACCGCCGGGCACGCCCGCGGTGTTCTGCGTGAACGTCACCGGCTTGCGCGCGGTGTCCGGGCCGGAGGGGCCGCCGTAGTGGACCGTGACGTATCCCCGGCCCTTGTCCGGGTTCTCGTAGCCGCGGCCGATGGCGAGGTCGCCGTAGCCGTCCTTGTCGAAGTCGCCGACGGTGGTGATCGTGCCGCCGCCGACCTGGTGACCGAGGTCGTCCGGTACGCGCAGCTCACCGGCCAGGCGGGCGAAGCCCGCGCCTCCGCGGTGGAAGAAGGCGCCCATGGCTTCGTCGTCGTCCCCGAGGTCCGAGCCGAGGATGTACAGGTCCGTGGCGGCGTCCGCGGTGACCCGGCCCGTGGCGAGCTGGGAGGCGCTCAGGTAGTCGTAGTCCTCGCCGAGGGGCTTCCAGCCGGCCTTGCCGCCGCTGCGGGTGAACGGGCCCTCGAACAGGATCGCGCCGGCCCGGCTGTGGCTGACCGCCGCGAGGTCCTGGTCGCCGTCGCCGTCGAAGTCACCGGCCACGACGTCCTCACCGAAGGAGTCGCCCGAGCCCGCGTACTCCGGCGCGATGGGCGAGTGGAAGACGGTGCCGGAGCCCAGGCCCTTGGACCCGCCCCATACGACGGTCAGTCCGCCGCGTATCTGGATGTCACCGACGGCCTCACCCGGCGAGGCGACGACGAGGTCGGCGTAGCCGTCACGGTCGAGGTCGGCGCTGGTCGCGGCGAAGCCCCACTGGTCGCCCTCCTCCACCGCGCCCGGGATGCCCGGCGAGTCCTGGTGGATGACCTGGACGCGCGTACCCGGGCCGGTCGACGTGCCGTAGACGACCGTGACCCGGCCGTCCTTGCCGTGCGTCCCGCCCAGCATGACCAGGTCGCGGTAGCCGTCGCCGTTGAAGTCGTCGGCGAGCTTGGCGGGTGCGGCGGTGGCCGTGGGGGCGAGGAGGAGCGGCGAGCAGAGTGCCGTCGCGAGTGCGGCCGTGGCGGCGAGGACGGTGCGTGAGGAGGGCATGATTCTCCGAGGTCCCGGGAGCGTCCTGTGGACGGACACTTGAACGGGATCTTGGACGCTCACAGACCCTGAATGGTTGTACGCCGACAAGTAGTTACTTCCGCCCAGACCGTCTTGCCGACCGGGTGCCGAGGCGCCCAGCCCCAGCGCTCCGCCAGGACGTCCACCAGGAACAGTCCACGGCCCGACTCCCCCTCGGGGCTCGTCGAGGGCGGAGCGACGGGTGGCCGCTTGTGGGCGGCAGCGTCGGCGACCTCGATACGGATCAGGCCCGAGCGTGTGTCCAGCACGAGCCGGAGGTGGAAGTCCCGCCCCGGCACGCGGCCGTGTTGTACGGCGTTGGCGGCGAGTTCGCCGACGACCAGGGCGACCGCGCAGGACGCGTCCGACGCCGGCGGGTGGCCCCACTCCTCCATCCACCGCGCGGAGAGGCGCCGGGCCGCTTGGGCGCCGCGCGGTGTCGAGGCGAACTGCGCCTCTCGCGTGGTGGTGGTCGTCGTTCCTGTGAGCACGGTGGGTCCCGCCCTTGCCTGTAGCCGTTTCGCTTCGCACGCGAGTCATCACGTTCCGTGGTCAAGCGTCGTCGGATCGTCCTACGCTCGGAAGGTGACACAGCCTTACCTTTCGGTTCGTAAAGGACGGAAGTGACCCTTTGGCCAACGGAATTGATCCCAGTACGTCCATGGCCGCCCTGTTCGGCGCCCGGGTGCGCAGACTCCGTACGGCGGCGGGGCTGACCCAGGCCGAACTCGGCGCGCGGGTCCACGTGGTGGGAACGCGGATCACCCAGATCGAACGGGCCTCGGGAGCGAAACCGACGCTGGAACTGGCGCGGGCGCTGGATGCGGTGCTCGGTGCGGACCATCTGCTCGTCGAGCTGTGGCCGTACGTGTACCGGGAGACGTTTCCGGACTGGTCGCGGAAGTTCATGGCGTACGCCGAGCAGGCCGTTTCCATTGGGGAGTACGCGGCACATGTGGTCCCCGGTCTGCTGCAGACCCCGGGTTACGCGAAGGCCGTTCTCAGCGTCGGCCTCACGCTCAGCGGGGACGAGCAGTTGGAGGAAAGGCTGTCGGCCCGACTCGCACGACAGGAACGGCTCACCTCGCCCGACCGGCCTGTCCTGCGGGTCGTGCTGGACGAAGCAGTACTGCGTCGCCCGGTCGGTGGCCTCTTGGTGATGCGGGAGCAGTTGGGGTGGCTGCTCGAAGCCGCGGCCGACCGTCGCATCACGCTGCAAGTGCTGCCCTTCGCACAGGGCGAGCACGATGCGATGGGTGGCTCACTCACCATTCTCACGCTGCCGGACGGCTCCGACGTCGCCTACACGGAGGGTGCGCACTTCGGCCAACTCATCGAAGAACCGGACGACGTCAGGGACTTCGCTCTCACCTACGATCAGCTACGGGCGGCAGCCCTGCCCCCGCTCATGTCACTCGACATGATCCGATCCGTGATGGAGGGCACTTACCGTGGAGCGAAGGTCCCATCCCGATCTGAGCGGCGTCGCTTGGCGCAGGAGCAGCTACAGCAATCAGGAGGGCGGCAACTGCGTGGAGGTGGCGGACGGATTCCCCGGCGTCGTCCCCGTCCGTGACAGCAAGGCCCCGCACGGTCCCGCGGTCTGTTTCGGGAACGGATCCTGGACCGCGTTCATAGGCGAGTTGAAGGCGGCCGGCCGCCACCGGAACTGAGTCCGCCAGGCACCGGTCACGTCCCGTCGTCCCGGCCCGCCGGTACCTCGCCGCCGAGGAGCCGGTGGGCCGCCGACCTCCCCAAAGAACCTGGTCGAACGGTTCGTCGCGCACGCCGGCGCAGGCCCGGGCGGGCACGGCGGACCTGCTGCGGGTGGAGGTTCGCGAGGGGGACGCGCACGCACTTCCCGTCGCGTCGGGGAGTGTGGACCGCGCCAAGACCGACCGCGGGGTCTGCTCACGCTGACCGGCGGCCACCGCGGGATCCGCGACGACCGCCGGACTGCCACGTGCCCACGCGTCCCTACGCCCGGCGCTCCGTCTCGGCGTCGGCGACAGCGATCGTGATGCCGAGGGCCTTGGCGATGTTCGCCGCCGCCGTCATGACGCGGGCCGTTCCCACGACGGGTGCGATGGCGACCAGCACGTCCTGCACCTTCTCGGCGGTCACGCCGGACTGGATGGCGGGGTCGATGTGCGCGATGTAGGAAATCGGCGGGGCGTCCGACGCGGCGAGGGACGCGATGCGGGTGAGCATGAACGTTTCCTGGTCCAGCCCGCACCGCTCGACCGAGTCGGTCGTCATCGCGACAAGGGTGTCCAGTACCGGGGTCTCAGATGCTGTGGCCATGGGCCGTCTTCTCCTGTGAGTGGTGAAGGGGAACCGACGGGCACGGGATGCGGAGGCCGTCCCTGCGGGTGCAGCGCCGCTCGACCGTGCGTCCGCCTCGACGTTACGTCCGTTTCGCACTGATCGCCCGCCGAGGGTCCCGCCCGGGCGGGGGCACGGTGCGCGCGGGGGCACGGTGCGCGCGGACGCCTGGCGCGGAGCGCGACATCACCCGCCGGCCGGGCGTCGCCGTTCGCTACGGTCGGCCGTCGACCGTGCCGAGCCACTCCCGCACTGCCTCGAAGTCCGCCTCCGTCAGCCCTTTCGCCGGGTCCACCCGGTGCAGCAGGGCCGGGGCCGGGTGGGCTGCCTCCACCCAGGTGCGGTCCGGGGCGCCGATCTCGTCGTCCAGCCAGACGAACGGGCGGAGGCCGGCCCACTCGGACAGGTGGCGGGTCTTCCAGTGGACGCCGCGGGGCGCGGGGGCGTCCTCGTGCTCCGGCCAGGGCACGACCGGCAGGCGGGGCAGGCCGAGGCGTGGGGCGATCGTGGCGTTGGCCTCGTGCTGCCAGGTCGTCGCCCACACCAGGTCGCAGGGGAGGGCGAGCAGACGGGCGCCCACGGTCGGATCGAGGCGGTGCAGCAGGGGGTTTCCGGCGTCCGGGAGCGGGCCCCGCGCGGGTGTGCCCGAGCCGAAGGGGATCAGCGGGCCGTCCACGTCCAGGAAGAGGACGGGGCGGCCGGGCGCGGTCATGGCGTCAGCGTCTCACGGGTGCATCCTGGCGCCCTTCAGGACCTTGTCGACCGCGTTCCTCGGGCCGTGGACGGCCAGGCCGACCAGGTCCAGGTCGCTCGTGCCGACGGCGCGGACCGCCGCGCGGTTGGCCTCGTCGTGGCCCGTGGCGAACAGGTCGCCGGTGAACACCGCGCGGGGCAGGGCCCGGGTGAGCGTTCGCGCGTGGGCCGTCCTCAGGGTCTCCTTCGTGCCCTGGAAGACCAGGACCGGCTGGCGGAACATCGGCAGGTACGGCACGCCGTCCGCGTCCTCGTACGGTTCCCCGATCAGCTCGGGGAACTGGGTGCTCAGGCCGCTGACCAGGAACGCGGTGACGTTGAGGCGCTGCCAGGGCTCCAGGTCCTCGCGCAGCAGGACGGCGATCTTCGTGTCGAAGCGGGTGCTGGTGGTCATGGAGTGAGACTGCCGGTCCGGCCGCGGCGGCGTCTTGTACGTTGTTTGCATGCCCTCCCAGGCAGCCTCCGGGGCGACGGTCTCCGCCTGGCGGCCCCGCGTCCCGGGCGTCGTCGAGGTCTTCCACGCCCGTTTCACCGAGTACGCCTACCCGATGCACGTCCACGACGCCTGGACGCTGCTCATCGTCGACGACGGCGCCGTACGGTACGACCTCGACCGGCACGAGCACGGCACCCCGCACGACACGGTGACGCTGCTGCCGCCGCACGTCCCCCACAACGGCGCCCCCGCCACGGCCGACGGCTTCCGCAAGCGGGTGCTGTACCTGGACACCGGCCGCCTCGGGGACGATCTCATCGGAGCCGCCGTCGACCGGCCCGATCTGCGGGACCCGCTGCTGCGGCGGCGCGTCGGACAGGTGCACTCCGCCCTCGTGCGGCCCGGTGACCAGCTGGAGGCCGAGAGCCGGCTGACGCTCGTCGGGGAGCGGCTGCGGGAGCATCTGCGCTCGCGCGAGGGTGCCGGGGAGGTCCGGCGGGATCCCGTGCTCGCGCGGCGGCTGCGGGAGCTGCTCGACGAGCGGGTGGTCGAGGGGCTCACCCTGCAGGAGGCGGGCGGGCTGCTGTCCGCGCATCCCGCGCACCTGGTACGGGCGTTCAGCGGGGCGTACGGCATCGCGCCGCACCAGTACCTGATGTCCCGGCGGGTGGGGCGGGCGCGGCGGCTGCTGCTGGAGGGGCGGTCACCGAGCGGGGTGGCGGTCGCCACCGGGTTCTACGACCAGGCCCATCTGACCCGGCACTTCCGGAAGCTGGTGGGCGTCACTCCGGGACGCTACCGGGCGACGGGCGCTCCAGCAGGTGGGTGAACGCGTCCAGGTTGCGGGTGGATTCGCCGCGTGACACCCGCCAGGCGTACTCCTTGCGGATCGCGGTGGCGAAACCGAGTTCCAGGAGCGTGTTGAAGCTGCCGTCGGCGGCCTCGAGGACCTGGCCGAGGAGGCGGTCGACCTCCTCCGCGGTGACGGCGGCGAGCGGGAGACGGCCGGTGACGTAGATGTCGCCGAGCGGGTCGACGGCGTAACTCACGCCGTAGAGCTTGAGGTTGCGCTCGAGGAGCCAGCGGTGGACCCCGCCCTCGTTCTCGTCGGGGTGGCGGATGACGAAGGCGTTCAGGGAGAGCGTGTGCCGGCCGGCGATCAGGGAGACGGTCGTGGAGAGCTTGCGGGTGCCGGGGAGCTTGACCACGTACGAACCGGGGGCCGGGCTCTCCCACTCCAGTTCCGCGTCCTTCAGCACACCTTCGACGACCTGCGCCGCCTCCGCCGCTTTGTCAGCCATGGTGCGAGCGTACGTGACGGCGGTGGGCCTGTGTCGCGGCCGTGTAGACGTCGGCCGTGGCGGCGGCCGCGGCGTCCCAGCCGAAGGACTGGGCGTGCCGGGCGGCGGCCGCGCCCATACGTGCGGCGAGGGGAGGGTGGTCGGCGAAGTCGCGCAGCACGCGCGCGTACGCGGCGGGATCGTGACCCTGGACGAGGAAACCGGTGTGCCCGTCCCGTACGGCGACGGGGAGGCCGCCGACCGCGGCGGCGAGCACCGGGGTGCCGGCGGCCTGCGCCTCTATGGCGACCAGGCCGAAGGACTCGCTGTAGGAGGGCATGACGAGGACGGACGCCGCGCGGAACCAGTCCGCGAGCTGTTCCTGCCCGACGGGCGGGTGGAAGCGGACGACGTCGGCGATGCCGAGCCGCGCGGCGAGCTTCTGCAGGCCCTCCGGCTTGGCGAGGCCGCTGCCGCTGGGGCCGCCGACGACGGGGACGCAGATGCGGGAGCGCAGCTCGGGGCGTTCGCCGAGCAGGACGGCCACCGCGCGGAGCAGGACGTCGGGGGCCTTGAGGGGCTGGATGCGGCCGGCGAAGAGGGGGATCAGGGCGTCCTGGGGCAGGCCGAGGCGGGCCCGTGCGGCGGCGCGGCCGTCGGCGGGACGGAAGCGGGCCAGGTTCACACCGGGGTGGACGACGGCGACCTTGCCGGGGTCGGCGGCGTAGTGCTCCATGAGTTCGCCGGCCTCTTCGGCGGTGTTGGCGATGAGCCGGTCGGCGGCGGAGACGATCTGGGTCTCGCCGATGACGCGGGCGGCGGGCTCGGGGGTGTCGCCGTCGGCGAGGTTGGCGTTCTTGACCTTGGCCATGGTGTGCATGGCGTGCACCAGGGGGACGCCCCAGCGCTGGGCGGCGAGCCAGCCGACGTGGCCGGAGAGCCAGTAGTGGGAGTGGACCAGGTCGTAGTGGCCGGGGCGGTGGCCGGCCCAGGCCTGCATCACGCCGTGGGTGAAGGCGCACAGCTGGGCGGGCAGCTCCTCCTTGGCGAGGCCCTCGTAGGGGCCGGCGTCGACGTGCCGGACGAGGACGCCGGGGGCCAGTTCGACGCTGGGCGGGAGGGCGGCGGCGGTCGCGCGGGTGAAGATCTCGACCTCGATGTTGATCGCGGCGAGGCGCTGCGCGAGTTCCACGATGTAGACGTTCATGCCGCCGGCGTCGCCGGTGCCCGGCTGGTGCAGCGGGGAGGTGTGCACGGAGAGCATCGCCACGCGGCGGGGCCTGCGGTGCAGGCGCAGCCGCGGCGGTGCGGCGGGGGAGCGCCGCCCGAGCCTCGCGATGTACTGGCTCACGTGGCGTTCCTCCTCGCGGTGGGCATGGCTGTCGGAGGGTGGTGCGGGCCCTCGGGGAGCACAACGCCGGAGGGCTGCGTTCCCATTTCCGGCGGGGCCCCCGGGTCCCGGTCTTTGCCGAATCATTACCGACTGTCGCTCAACCGTTCGAGCCCGTGACGCGTCCCCCACGTCGGGACGCCCTCCGGGTACCCGCATACTCGGACGTATGACAGTCCGCGCCCCCCGACGCCCGCTGGGCACCGTGACGCGCGGCACCACCAACCCCAACCGGCTGCGCCGCATGGACCGCTGGATCGCGGCCACGCACGGAGCGGAGCTGCGCCGCGCGGAGGACCCCGTCGCCGTCGACCTCGGCTACGGCGCGGCCCCCTGGACGGCGGTCGAGCTGCTGCACCGGCTGCGCGGCGCGGTCCCACGCGCGCGCGTGGAGGGCGTCGAGATCGATCCGGCCCGGGTCGCGGCGGCGCGGCCGTACGAGCGCGAGGGACTGGTCTTCCGGCACGGCGGCTTCGAGGTCCCGGTCCCGGGACGGCCACTGCTCATCCGCGCGGCGAACGTGCTGCGCCAGTACGACGAGGCGGAGGTCGCCGCCGTGTGGCGGCGGCTGTGCGCGCGGCTCGCGCCGGCCGACCCGGAGACGGGGTCGCGCGGCGGGCTGCTGGTCGAGGGCACCTGTGACGAGATCGGGCGCCGGCACGTGTGGGTCGCGCTCGGCCCGGAGGGGCCGCGCACCGTCACCTTCGCGACCCGGCTCGGCTCCCTGGAGTGCCCGTCCGACCTGGCCGAACGCCTCCCCAAGGCGCTCATCCACCGCAACGTCCCCGGTGAGCCGGTGCACGCCTTCCTGCGCGACTTCGACCGCGCCTGGGCCGCCGCCGCGCCCTACGCCTCCTACGGCGCCCGGCAGCGCTGGATCCGGACGGTACGGGACCTGAGGGCCGACTGGCCGGTGACGGACGGGCCGGCGCGGTGGCGGCAGGGGGAAGTCACGGTGCGGTGGGCGGCGTTGGCGCCGCGGGACTGACGGGACGCCGCGACGCGCGCACGGGGAACGATCTCCGTGAGTCGTTCGTCACAGGAGCGGGGCGATCGTCGCGCCGGGGATTGCACGGGCGGGAGGGGCGGGAAGAACTCCCTCTGTCGTTTCGCGGCTCGGCATGGCAGCATCCCCCCGGCGACCGATTGTTACTGACGGTCAATCACAGGGGGGTGGCGTCATGGGGACGGGCAAGCGCGGAGTGCTTGCGGCAGCCGTGGCCGTGGTCTGCGCGGTCACCGTACTGGCGGTGCCCGGTACGGCGTTCGCGGCCCCCACACCCCCGCCGCCCCCGGGCACGACCGCGAGCGTCACCGTGGTCGACGGCCCGGACAAGGAACTCGAAGCCGTACGCAAGAAGCTCGACAAGCTCTACCGCGCGGCGGCCGTCGCCACCGAGGAGTACAACGCCGCCGAGGAGAAGGCGAAGAAGCAGTCCGCCGAGATCGTGCGGCTGGCGGAGAAGATCGTCAAGGGCCGCGAGAGACTGGCCGAGCTCAAGGGGCGCGCGGGCGCCGCGGCCGCCGCCCAGTACCGCGGCGGCGGGCTGCCGCCCGAGGCCCGGCTCATGCTGAGCGACACCCCGCGCGAGTTCCTCGACGGCGCGGGCCGGGTGCGGCAGGGCGAGCACGCGACCAAGGGGCTGCTCGGGGAAATGTCCCGCACCCAGCAGGACTTGGAGCAGTACGCGCAGGACGCGGACACCCAGTTCGAGGAGCTGGAGGCGGGCCGCAAGGCCAAGGCCACGGCGCGGAAGAAGATCGAGAAGCAGATCAAGGCCGCCGAGAAGGTCGAGTCCGAGCTCGAGGAGGAGGAGAAGGAGCGCCTGGCCCGGCTGGAGAAGCGGGCCGCCGACCAGGCACAGGCCGGCTGGCTGAGCTCCGGCGTCCTCGACGAGATCGACGGCACGGCGACGCGGCAGGGCAGGAAGGCCGTCGCGTACGCCACCGCGCAGATCGGGAAGCCGTACCAGTGGGGCGCGGAGGGGCCGAAGACGTACGACTGCTCCGGGCTCACCTCGCAGGCCTGGATATCGGCCGGGCGGAGCATGCCGCGCACCTCGCAGGAGCAGTGGAGGCAACTGGAGCGCGTGGACATCGAGGACATGCGGCCCGGTGACCTCATCATCTACTTCGAGGACGCCACCCACGTCGGCATGTACGTGGGCGACGGCATCATGGTGCACGCCCCGCGCCCCGGGCGGTCGGTGACCCTCGCGGGAGCCGGATCGATGCCGATCCTCGGGGTCGTACGCCCCGACGCGGCCGCGGACTGACCGGCGGCGCGCCCGCTCGGGTGCGCTCAACGGCCCGGTGACACAGGCCACGTGACCCATGGCACGTGGATCTTGCGATCAACCCCTTGGGGACGTGACGTTCGTCATTCCCGCAGCACACCCGGCCTGTCCAACTGCGGTAGCAAACGCGGCATATGACACCGGCCGATGGAGCAGCGGCGTGGCTTTCACCATTCCGCTGCGGCGCGGTCAACCGCTATGGTCCCCGTTCGAAGGGGCATCCCCTGCTCGCACACCGAGGTGGAGCCGGGGAGAGGGCCGAGATCCGTCGCCCCCACCATGCCCTCGGGGGGAGGGAAGGAACCCGCAACAATGCCCGCACCCGTACCGCGGCAGAGAGCGATCCCGGCCGCGGAAGGTGGTCAGGCGCCGGCCGCTGCACAGAGCAAAGGCTCCGCCCTGGACTCCCCGGAGGCCAGGACGGCGGCCCCGCACACCGCGGCCCCGTCCGAGAGCAGCACCACGGACCGGTCCGGCACCCCGCCGGACAGGGCCGAGACGGCCGCCCACACCAACCTCACCCTGCTCCTGATCGAGGACGATCCGGGCGGCTCGCCGATCGTGCCGGACCTGCTCGACCAGTCCGGCAAGCCGATCCGCGTCCGCACCGCCCGCAATCTCACCGAGGCCGAGCGGCTGCTGACCGACGACGTCCACTGCATCCTGCTGGACCTCGCCCTGCCCGCGCCGGGCCGCACCGGCGACGGCGACGAGCTCGCCGTGCTCAAGCACGTCCTCGAGCTCGCCCCCCGGCACGCCGTCCTCGCCCTCACCGGCGCCGACGACACCGAGCGCGGCGCCGAGGCGGTGCGGGTGGGCGCCCAGGACTACCTCGTCCGCGACGAGCTGGACGGCCGGCTGCTGAGCCGGGCGATCCGCTACGCGGTGGAGCGCAAGCGGTCCGACTCCGCCGAGCGGCGGCTCGCGGAGGGCCGGGTACGCGCCCAGGAGAACCGCCGGCTGGAACGCGGCCTGCTGCCGACCCCGCTGCTGGACGGTTCCCCGCTGCGCTTCGCCGCCCGCTACCGCCCCGGCCGCTCGCGCGCCCTGCTCGGCGGCGACTTCTACGACGTCGTCCGCACCCCCGACGGCACCGTGCACGCCATGATCGGCGACGTCTGCGGGCACGGACCGGACGAGGCCGCCCTCGGCGTGGAGCTGCGCATCGCCTGGCGCGCGCTGACCCTGGCAGGGCTGTGCGGGGACCAGCTCCTCGGCACCCTGCAGGAGGTGCTGGAGCACGAGCGCGCGGACGACGAGATCTTCGCGACCCTGTGCACGGTGGACATCGCGCCGGACGGCCGCCGGGCGGGCCTGTGCCTGGCCGGCCACCCGTCACCGCTGCTCGCCCGCCCGGGCGTGCCGGCGCGCCTGCTGCCGTACGACAACAACGGCCCGGCGCTCGGGCTGCTGCCGGGCGCCCGCTGGCCGCGGATGCAGGTGGAGCTGGGTGCCGAGTGGAGCCTGATGCTCTACACCGACGGTCTGATCGAGGGCCGGGTCGGCGACACCGGCGAGCGGCTCGGCCAGGACGGCATGGTGGACATGATCCGCCGCCAGCTCTCCGAGGGGCTGCACGGCGAGGAACTGCTGCGGACCGCCGTCAACGAGGTGCGCGACCTCAACGGCGGCGAGCTGACCGACGACGTGGCGGTGCTGCTGCTGGACCGGACGGCGTGAGCGGTCCTCCGCGCCCCTCTCCGGAGCGCGGAGGCGGGCCTGCCCCCGGTCAGCGGCCGCCGTTGTACGGGCCGTAGGGGCCGTCGCTGCTGGAGCCGCCCCTGCGGGCGCGGCCGCCGCCGGGCAGACCGCGGAGGGCCGGGCGGACGTCCACCATGTACACGATGGTCGCGATCAGCCCGATGATCGGCAGGAACGACAGGATGTTGAAGATCAGGTTCACCACGAAGGCGAGGGCCAGGATGATCAGCCAGAACGGCTTGGTCTTCTTGTCCGCCGCGCGGTAGGCGTCCTCACGGCGCGTGGCGGCGTCGATCAGCGCGAAGCCACTGAAAACGATCAGGGCCATGCTCAGCAGCCACATGAACCCCGCGAAGCCCTGCATCAGCACTACGTCCACCACCAGACTCGGCTCGTCCATTACGCCGTCTTCACGCCGTCACCGTACCCGCATCCACCGGTCGGCTACCCGGAGAACGGGCCGGGCACCACGAGAGTGCCCGGCCCGTCCCCGTCGCACTACTTCGCGGGCGGTGTCGTCTTCTTCGCGGTGGTCTTGCGCACCGGGGCCTTCTTGGCCGGGGCGGGCTTCTTCACCGCGGCGGGCGCGGTCCCGGCCGGCTTGTCGGCCTTGGGCTCGACCGGCTCGGGCGCGGACTTCGGCTCGGGAGCGGGCTCGACGGCCACGGCGATGTCCTCGATGCCCTCGGCGGCCTCGCCGCGCCAGGTCCTCACGGTCTGCTCGCCGCGCTCGGCGACCTTCTCGTACGTCTCCCGCGCCTTGACCGCGTACTCGGCGGCGATGCCGACGCCGCGCAGCGCGAGGTCCTGGGCGTTCTCGCCGAGCTTCTTCAGGTCGGTGTCGAGCGAGCCGATGAGCTCGCCGACCTTGGTCTGGAGGGTCTCCTGCGTCTCCCGGACCCGGACGGTCGCCTTCTCCTGCACGGCCTTGGGGTCGGTGTTGCGGACGGCCTCGATGCGGGCCGGGGCCTCGGCGCGCAGCTGCTCCACCAGGGCCGGCACCTTCCTGGCCTGCTGCAGCGCCAGGTCGGCGGTGCCGGCGGCGAAGTAGAGCGGGGTCGGGTCGCTGAAGGTCTTGCGCAGGTCGTCGGTGATGGCCATGGTGATGGTCCTCCCGGATTCGTTTCGGCTGAGGGTTCTCATGTGGTCCGCGGCGGGCGGCCGGTGCCCTGGTCCGGCTCAGCCGGCCGTCCGCCGCGGACCCTTGTCACTGCCGCCGCCCGCGCGGGGGCGGCGCTCGGCGGGCGTACCGCTGCCGGTCGTACGGCTCCGGCGTATCACGGCATCGCCGTCCGGAGCGTCCACCGCGCGGTCACTCGCGTCGACGACCTCGGACACCCCGGGATCCTCCGTCGCCTCACCGTCCTCGGCGCCGCCAAACCCGTTCTCCTTGCGGAACGACTCGTAGATCTGCAGCAGCACCTGCTTCTGACGCTCGGTCAGCGTGGGGTCCGCGAGGAGCGCGGCCCGTGTCTCCACCTCGTCCCGGCCCCGCTCCGCGTCGAGGATGCCGGCCCGGACGTAGAGTGTCTCGGCGGAGATCCGCAGGGCCTTGGCGACCTGCTGCAGCACCTCCGCGCTGGGCTTGCGCAGCCCGCGCTCGATCTGGCTGAGATACGGATTCGACACCCCGGCGGCATCGGCGAGCTGCCGCAGCGACAACTGCGCGCTGCGCCGCTGCTCGCGCAGGTACTCACCGAGATTGCCGACGTTGAGCGATGCCATGCCTCCACCCTGCCGCACCGCGCTAACTATTGCAAGCACCTGCTTGCAATAGTGCGCCACGGCACACCCGCGGCCGCGAGAGTCTCGGTACCCGCAGCCGCGACGGAACCATGCAGCAAGAGCTCAGCGTCCCTCCCTGACCTACAAGATCACGGATGGCCAGGAGACCCGGGGCATGACGGACACAGCTGCTCGGTACCTCTATCTCGCCCGGCACGGTGAAGCGTCAGCAGACGAGACGACCCTGACGGAGAGCGGCCGGCGCCAAGCCCTTCTCCTCGGTGAACGGCTTCGGAGCGCCCCGCTTTCGGTGATCCACCACGGGCCGCTGCCCCGGGCGCGGCAGACGGCCCGGCTGATCAGCACACGACTGGACGCCGTCCCACTGCACCAGTCGGAGCCGGCCGGCGACTACATCCCCTACCTGCCTGCGAGAGAGGAGCTGCCGCCGGATTCGGCCGACGCCATGCTCAGCTTCCTCGCTCAGGTTCCGAAGGAGGAGCGCAACCGCGGTCCAGCACTGGCCCGGGAGGCCCTCGCAGAGTTCACGGGCACCGTCGAGGGCGATCGCCCCCGCCATGAACTGGTCGTCACCCACAACTTCCTCATCGGTTGGCTGATCCGCGCCGCCCTCGACGCTCCCGAGTGGCGCTGGATGGGCCTCAACCACGGCAACGCGGCACTGACGGTCATCCGATACGCACCCGGCAGACCGTCCTCCGTGCTGCTCTGCAACGACATGCGGCACCTGCCCGCAGAACTGCGGTGGACCGGCTTCCCGCCCGAACTCCACATCTGACCAAGAAGGCCCGCCTGGAGGGCGTCGGTGTGCGGTATCCGGATCTTCCACTCGTCGGTAGCCTTCGTCACCATGATGCGCGCTTGGGTTCTGCCAATTGTGCTGGTGCTCAGCGGCGCGGCCGTCGCAACCGGCAGATCCTCAAGGGAAACCCCGGCGTGGCCGCAGCACTCCTGCCGGCGTTTCTGGCGCCGGCCGGTGTGAACTCACCCCTGATCTTCCCGAGGTCCATCGGTGCGCAGGAGGCACGACGCCGCAGTGCGGCCGACGGCCGGCCGGTCGTCTTCTGGCGGCCGGGGTGCAGGTACTGCATCCGGCTGCGCGCCCGGCTGGGCCGCAGTGCGCGCCAGTTGCACTGGGTCAACATCTGGCGCGACCCGGCAGGAGCGGCAGAGGTGAGGGCGGCCAACGACGGTGACGAGACCGTGCCGACCGTCGTCGTGGCGGGGCGGCCACACACGAATCCCGATCCCGGATGGGTACGCGGACAGCTCTGATCGCGCGGAGCGGCCGGTGTCCTCAGGGACGCGGAAGCGACTCCGGAGCGAGAACGGTCCGGCAGGCCGACCAGGCCGGTTGGCTCAGCAGGGGGCGGATGCGGGTGAACAGGGCGAGGAGGTCGGCTCCCCAGCGCTCGCGGAAGGAGGGGTCGATGCGGGCGAGGTCGAGTTCGTTGGCGGCGGACAGCTCGGCGAAGTCCCGGCGCTCCTGCGGCCCGGGAACGTGGGAACGGCCGGTGAACCGGTCGTGGAAGGGGGCGTCGGCGTCCGCGAGCGCCGGGTAGGTGGCCTCCCGGTCGCACGAGGCGTAGAGGTACACGATCGCCTCGGCCTCCGTGCCGATCACCGCCGCGAGTTCGCCGCGGCGGTCCAAGGACAGCGGGGCGGCGGGGAAGCCGTCGGTGCCGTAGAACGCGTGGCACAGGCCCGCGTGCTGGAGGGCGGGGCGGGCGCCCCATCCGGCGAGCTGGTTCCGGACGCGTTGGACGTGCGCGAGGAGGGTGCCGCCCGGGTGAGAGAGGTCCGCGGCACCGAGCTCGCACAGGAGCGCGACGGCACGGTCGGCAACGGCATCGGCATCGGCATCGGCAGGGGAAGCGGGCATGGGACGGGGTCCTTCCATCGCTCGGTCGGCACCCGTCCGTGCCCTCGCTCGGGGTCCGGACCCCACGAAAGCGCCGGACGGGTTGCCGCCTGGGCCCTGCGCCGATCATCGCGGGACTCGGCGACCCCGGTCAATCCTATGAATTTCTCCCAACACCCAAGCTATAACTTGGGTTTGTGACTCTGGAGGATCTGCGCGTCTTCGTCGCCGTATGCCGGGCGGGGAGCCTGAGCGCCGTCGCCCGGGAGCTGGAGCGCACCCAGTCGGCGGTGAGCCAGCATGTGAAGCGGCTGGAGCGGGAGACCGGCGTGAGTCTCCTGGAACGCCGGCCGCGCGGTGTCGTGCCCACCGAGGCGGGGCGTGTCCTGTGGGACGCCGCCGCCGACGGCATCGCCGGTCTGGACGTGGCCCTGCGGCGTCTGGGAGACCTCGTGCACGGCGACAGCGGCTCGGTAAGCGTCACCACGGGCGGAACGACCGTGCGGCACTTCATGTCCGAGGCCGTCGTCGCTTTCCGGCGGCGCTATCCGCAGGTGAACCTGGAGTTCCAGACGGAGACCTCCAGCCGCAGCTGCTTCGACGCCCTCACCGCCGACCATCTGGATCTCGCCTGGGTCACCATCGGCGGCCCGGTGCGCGGGGTCGAGCAGCGCCCCGTGATCGACCTGCCCTGGGTCCTGGCCGTCCGCGCCGACGATCCGCTCGCCGGCCGGACCCGTGTCGATGTGGCCGATCTCGAGGGCATCCGCCTCATCCGGCTCCCGCACAACTCCACCTCGGGCCTCCGCCTCGACGCCGCCTTCGCCGAACTGGGCGTCCGGACCAGGTCCGACACCAGCGTCGCCGACTGGGACACGGCCCTCCTGCTGGCGGAACTCGGCCTCGGCCACGCCGTCGTACCCGCCCTGCCCGGCTGGCGCGTACCCGGTGACCACGGGCCCCTCCGTCTCGTTCCCGTCCCCGGCCTGCCCCCGCTCCCCGTCGGCTGGGCCGTGCGCCGCTGGGACGCCCTTCCCCCGCTCGCCCGGGTCTTCGCCGAGACCGTCGCGAGCAGCTGCACGGAGAAGGCCGCCGGCGCATGAACACACCGGTCACGTCGATGCCCTCCGGGCAGGGGGATCGCATCGGCCTGAGAGAAAAGGACACCAGGGTGGGGAAAGCAAGGTCATCCGTGCTGATCGGCGCGCTCGCTCCGCTGACCCGGCCCGGCTGGGCCGAGGCGGGCCGGCATCTGCTCGCCGGGCTCGAACTGGCCGTCCGCGACGTCAATGACGCCGGCGGAATCGGCGGACGGCCCCTGGAGCTGGTAGTCCGGGACACCGCGGCCGATCCGCGGCGGGCCGCGTCCGCCGTGGACGAACTGGACCGCATGGGCGTGGCCGCGCTGGCGGGCGAGTACCACAGCGTCGTCGCGCGTGCGGCCGCCGCCCGGGCCGACGCCCTCGGCCTGCCGTTCCTCTGCTCGTCGGCGGTGCTCGACCGGCTCACCGAGCAGCCGACGGAATGGGTCGCCCGCCTCGCGCCGCCGCAGTCCCACGGCTGGCGGTTCTACGCCGACCACCTGCTCGCCGCCGGGCACCGGCGCATCGCCGTGGCGGCCGAACCGAGTGTCTACTGGGCGTCCGGGGCGGGCATCCTGCGCGATCACCTCACCCCGCGCGGCGCCACGGTCACCGATCTCGACCTGCGCACGCTCGACCCCGCGGCCGTGTGCGACGCACTCGTCGCCCATCGTGCGAAGGTGCTCCTCCTGCTGGCCGGCCACCCGGAGCCGGCCGTGTCGCTCGTCCGGGCCGTCCGCCGCGACCGGCGCCTCGCCGGGATCACGATCGGCGCTCCCGCCGGGCAGCCGGAGTTCACCGACTGGGCGACCGCCCTGGGCCGCGACGGCGCCGCGGTCCCGTTCCTGCGCTATCTGCCCGGGCGCATGACCCCGCTCGGCGAACGGGTCGGGGCGGCCCTGCGCGAACGGCTGGCCGAGGCACCCTCCTTCGTCGCCTTCGAGGGCTACGACACGGTGGCCGTCCTCGCCGAAGCGCTGCGTCCGCACGGCACGGACCGGGCACGCACCGCCGCGTCCTGGCCCCGGGTCGCGGTCGAGGGCACGCGCGGGCGGATCGGCTTCTCCCGCCTGCCCGGCATCGGGGTGTGGCAGTGGGACGGGGCGCCCGTCCAGGTCGCCGACCGGGATCCGGCGGACCCCGGCCGCTTCCGGGTGCTGCACAGCCGGTCGGTTCCGGAGAAGCGCCGGCCCGCGGACAGGGCCTGGCGTGGGGGCAGTTGCACGGGACAGCACATGCCTGACGCCGAGGAACCGGAGGAATCATGACGGACGCTCCGCCGCGTGGATTCGAGCAGAGACTGCGGGACACACACGCCCGGCTGGAGAACGACGTCGACCTCCGGGTCGCCACGGCGGGCACCCCGGGCGGCGTCCACCTGGTCCCGCTGTCGTTCCTCCGGGACGGGACCGCCCTCCTCGTCTCGACGCCGCGTGCCTCGCTCACCAGCCGCCACCTGTCGGCCGACCCGGGTACGCGTCGGCGTCGGACCGACCCGTGAATCGTCCTCGTCGACGGCACCGCCGAACCGGTGGACATCACCGAGCTCGGCGCCGACACGGGCGACGCGTTCGCGGCGAAGACGGGATGCGACCCGCGCAGGACCGACGAGCCGTACCCGTACGTCCGCATCCGGCCGCGCCGCGTCCAGGCCTGGCGGGAGGCGAACGAGCTGCGCGGACGCACCCTGATGCGCGAAGGCCGGTGGCTGGACCCGGCCGGCGCGGGAGACTGACCCCATGACCGTGTCCGGCACCGCCAAGTCCGACCTCCACCGCTACCTCCAGGAGGCCCGCGACGCCCTGCTGTGGAAGCTCGAGGGCCTCTCCGAGTACGACATCCGCCGCCCGATGACCCCGACCGGCACCAACCTCCTGGGCCTGGTGAAACACGTGGCCGGCATAGAACTCGGCTACCTCGGCGACACCTTCGGCCGCCCGTCCGGCGAGCCGCTGCCCTGGCTCGCGGACGCCGCGGAGACCAACGGGGACATGTGGGCCACCGCGGACGAGTCACGCGCGTTCGTCGTGGACCTCTACCGCCGGGCGTGGGCGCACGCGGACGCCACGCTCGACGCCCTGCCCCTGGACACGACCGGCAGGGTGCCCTGGTGGCCGGAGGACCGCAGCGAACTGACCCTGCACCACGCCGTGGTCCGCGTCGTCGCCGACACCCAACGCCACGCGGGGCACGCCGACATCCTCCGGGAGCTGCTGGACGGCGGGGCGGGCGAGGGCCGGGACGCGAACAGTCTGCCGTCCACCGATCCGGCCTGGTGGGAGGCGTACCGTGGCCGGCTGGAGCGGGTGGCCCGGGAGGCCGGACGGCGGGAGTGACCGCCGTCGGCCCCCGGATCACCCCTTGACCGCCCCCGACGTGAGCCCCTGCACGATGTGGCGGCTGGCGAAGGCGAAGAGGATCATGGTGGGGAGGATGGTGAGGACGGCCGCGGCGGACATCGAGCCCCAGTCGATGTTGAAGCTGGAGATGAAGCCGTTCAGGGCCGTCGGCACGGTCTTGTTCCCGTCGCTGTTCATCAGCGTCACCGACAGGAACAGCTCGTTCCAGCAGTTGACGAAGTTGAAGATGAACGCGGCCACGATCCCGGGGCGCATCACC
Organism: Streptomyces malachitofuscus; assembly: GCF_055571035.1. NCBI lineage: Bacteria > Bacillati > Actinomycetota > Actinomycetes > Kitasatosporales > Streptomycetaceae > Streptomyces > Streptomyces malachitofuscus. The sequence goes on from NZ_JBVIGA010000005.1 coordinate 318,236, forward strand.
GGCAGCAGGACCCGGATCAGCGCCCCGAGCCGGGACAGGCCGTCGATCATGGCGGCCTCCTCCAGGGCGTCCGGGATGTTGGCGAAGAAGCCGCGCAGCATCACCGTGCAGAAGGGGATGCACACGGCGATGTAGACGAGGATCAGCCCGAGCCGGTTGTCGACCAGACGGAGGTCGGTCATCAGCAGGTACAGCGGGCCCAGCGCGATGAAGGACGGGATCATCTGCGTGACCAGCGCCGCCATCAGCAGCGCGGACTTCGTGCGGAACTCGAACCGCGCCAGGACGTACGCCGACAGCGTCGAGATCGCCGTGGCGACCACTCCCGCGACGGTCGCCACCACCAGGCTGTTGACCAGGTACGTCCCGAAGTCGGCCGTGCCGAACAGGCCCTGGTAGTTCTCCAGCGAGAAGTGCTCGGGCCAGTAGGCGATGGGGAAGGCGAAGATGTCACCGGGCGCCTTGAGCGAGGTGACGGTGATCCAGTAGAGGGGGAAGAGGGAGAAGACCAGCCACAGGCCCAGGAACGTGAACTTGGTGGCCCGGCCGGCCGTCGTTTCCTTGCCGATCACGCCCGTGCACCTCGCTTTCGGGAGCCCCGTGTCATGCCCGTCCGCTCCCGCGTCGCGAGCAGGAAGAACACCGTGAAGACCAGCAGGATGGCGACGACCAGGAGGCCGAGGGCGGACGCCTTGCCGTAGTCGCCCTGCTGCGTGATCTTGATCATCCAGGTGGTCACGATGTGCGTCTCGTTGTTCGGACCGCCGCCGGTCATGCCGAAGATCAGGTCGGGGAAGTTGAAGATCCAGATGACGCGGAGCAGCACCGTCAGCGCCAGCGTCGTACGGATGTAGGGGATGGTGATCTGGAAGAGGGTCCGTGTCCGGCTCGCGCCGTCCAGCGCCGCCGCCTCGTACAGCTCGTCGGGGATGGACTGGAGCGCGGCCAGGATCATGATCGCGAAGAAGGTGACGCCGTACCAGACGTTGGCGATCAGCACGGCGATCATCGCCGTGTCCGGATCGGCCAGCCAGGCGATCGGCTCGTCGATGAGCCCCGCCTTCTGCAGCAGGTCGTTGACGACGCCGAACTCGCTGTTGAACAGCCAGCGGAACAGGATGCCGATGAGGAATCCGGAGATCGCCCAGGGGAAGAAGATCAGCGCCTGGTAGAGCCCCCGGAAGCGGAACCTCCGGCGCAGCCAGAGCGCGATGGCGAACCCGATCACCAGTTGCGGCACGATCGAACCGACCACCCACAGCAGGGTGTTGTCCAGCACCGTGCCCCAGGCCGGGTCGGTGAAGACGTCACGGAAGTTCTTCAGGCCCACCCAGGAGGTGTCGGTGAGGTCGGTCAGGTTCCAGTTGCGGAACGCCATCTGGCTGCCGGCGATCATCGGGTAGTACGTGAAGATCGCCACGAAGACCGCGGCCGGCGCCATGAAGGCCGCGATGACCAGACCGCGCCGGGTGGTGAACTCCCGCCGGCGCCCGGTCCTCACGGGCGGGGCGCCCCCCTTCCGCGCGGGGGGCGCCTTGCGTACGTCGCGCGTGGACGTGGTGGACATCGCTACTTCTTCCACTTCTCGGTCCAGTACGCGTCCCAGCCCGCGAGCAGCTCCTTCGGCGTCAGCTTGCCGAGGATCATCTTCTGCACGTCGGTGTCGGCGCGCTGCTGCCACTCGGCCCACCAGGCGACACCGCGCGGCTGGGTGACGACGAGGTACTTGTCCGGGTTCTCCGTCATGGTGACGTAGCTGGCCCAGGGGCCCGTCTTGTAGAACTCGTCCTCCGCCGCCGACTTCAGGATCGGGACCAGGCTGTTCTTCTTGGTGAACGCCGTCGACGCCTCGCCCTGCGACAGGAACTCGACGAGCTTGACCGCCTCCGCCTTGTGCTTGCTGCCCTCGGCCACGCCCCAGCCGGCGGTGGCCAGCGGCTGCACGGTCTTTCCGCTGGGTCCCGCCACCAGCGGGGCGGTGCTCCACTGGTCCTGCTGGATCGACTTGGACTCCGAGACCGTCGCGATGACCTCGGGGTCCTGGAGCAGGAACGCGGTCGAGCCGTTGGAGAAGCCCTCGACCATCTCCGGGTAGCCCCATGCCACGGACGACTCGGGCGACGCCTCCTCGAACAGCTTCAGATAGGTCTCCATCGCGTCGAGCGCCTCGGGCGCGGAGAAGATCGTGCTGCCGTCCTTCAGCAGGTAGCCGTTGGCCGGGTCGATGTCGTCGGCGACGTACGCCTCGATCGCGGCGGTGGCGTTGCTGTGCGCGTTGGCGCCGCCCCGGAAGGCGTAGCCGTACCGCCGCTCCGACGGCTTGTGGATCCTGGAGGCCTGCTCCAGGAGCTCCTCCCAGGTGGCCGGCGGCTTGTCGAAGCCGGCCTCCTCGATCAGGTCGGTGCGGTGGAAGAGGCTCAGCCCGTAGAAGCCGTAGGGGACGAAGTACGTCCTGCCCTTGCCGTCCTCGGACGCCTCGACGGCGTTGTCCGTCAGGGCCTCCCAGCCCTTCCAGTCGGCGAGGTCCTTCTTCATGTCGTACAGCCAGCCGTTGTTCGACCACGGCCCGACGGTGATGTCCCGCACCTCCAGGACGTCCACGCCGCTGCCGGACTGGAGCATCTGCTGGATCTTCTGGTCGGCCTGCTCGGTGGGCGGGGAGACCAGGTTGACCTTCGTCTTCGGGTTCTGCTTCTCGAAGTCGGCTATCAGCTCCTTCAGCAGATCGGTGCGGGCGGGGTTGGTCAGGCTCTCGACCATGTTGAGGGTGACCGTCCCGCTCTCACCGGGGCTCATGGTGGAACAGCCGGTCAGGACCATCGCGGCGGCGGTGCCGAGCGCGAGAGCTGCCGTCCTTCTTCTCATCGTGGCGACCTCTTCCTTGGGTGGAGGGGATACGGCGGCGTGGCCTCAGGGGGTGCGGTGCTGCTGGGCGCGCGCCGCGCGGGCCCACTCACCGAGCACGGGAACGCACCGCTCGGCGAAGTACTCGTAGTCCTCGGCGGTGTTGTAGACATGGGCGGAGAGCCGCCAGTAGCCGACGCCGCCGAAGGCGGTGAACGCCGCCTCGACGCCCAGTTCCGCGGCGGCCCGGTCGCGCAGGGCGTCGGCGGTGACCCGGCTGTCGGCGAGGCCCTCGGGCAGCCGCACCAGCCGCATGCCGGGCACGGGCATGCCCACGTCGACGCGGGCGTCCGTGCCGGTCAGCGCGGCGAACGCGGCGCCCACGACCCGCTCGGCGTATCCGGCCAGCTCGTCCATGTAGCGGCGGGCGGCGGGCCAGCCCCAGGTCGTTCCGACGAAGTCGAGGGCCGTCGGCGCGGCGAGGTAGTGGGTGGCGTCGACGGTGCCCTGCTGGTCGAAGCGGTCGGGGTAGGGGTCGGCGGCGCCCCAGGAGTCGATCAGCGGGTACAGCCCGTCGCGCAGCGGACCGCGGGCCACCAGGGCCGCCGTGCCGCGCGGCGCGCAGGCCCACTTGTGCAGGTTCCCCGCCCAGAAGTCGCAGGTCAGCCCGGAGAGCGGGGCGTCGATCAGCCCTGGCGCGTGGGCGCCGTCCACGAGCAGCGGGACACCGCGCCGGCGCGCCTCCGCGCCGATCCGCTCCACCGGCAGCCGGCGGGCGGTCGCCGAGGTGATCTGGTCGATGACGAGGAGGTCGGTGCCCTCCCCCACCTCGGCCATCACCGCCTCGTACGCCCGCTCCTCGTCCGCGTCCAGCGGCACCCGGGCGGTGCGCACCCGGCCGCCCCAGCGGCGCGCCAGCCGCTCGGCGCCCATCGTCACGGCGCCGTAGCCGTGGTCGGTGACGACGATCTCCCCGCCGCGCCGCCGCTCCAGATTGGCGTACACGACGCTCATGCCGGCGCTCGCGTTCGGCACCAGGGCGAGGTCGCCGGGGTCCGCGCCGAGGAAGCCCGCGAGGCCGACCCGGGTGGCCGCGAGCCGCCGCGGCAACTCGGGGAACCACACCACCGGCGCGCCCTCCATCTCCGTGCGCAGCTCGTTCTGCCGCTCCTGGGCGGCCAGCGGCACCGCGCCGAAGGAGCCGTGGTTGAGATGGCGCAGAGCGGGATCCAGCGACCACGCCCGCGCCGCCGGCCGGCCGTCGGCCAGCAGCAGGGGGCGGGGGGCGGTGGTGACCTCGGTGTCGCTCACATGACTCCCATCCGCGAGGGACATCAGACCCGGGGACATCAGACCCTCAGGCCGAGACGTATGATGACTCGGGATGGTGGCATGCACTTTTCGGCCATGACAAGCCCTCTGCGCCAAGAGATATCGGATGACTTACGGCCGACACATCGAAGACATCTGATCTCTCGTCTCGCTACAGTGCACTCGGGGCAGGCGCGCGCCGACGTCGGCCCGTCAGGGGAGGGATCGGATGTCCGCAGTCGACAAGGCGTTCCACGGCCTACGGCACATGATCGCGACGGGACGGCTCGGCGCCGGCGAGCGCATTCCCCCCGAGGCCGATCTCTGCGAGGAACTGGGTGTCTCCCGCGGCTCGTTGCGCGAGGCGGTGCGCATGCTCGCGGCCCTGGGCGTCATCGAGCCCCGCCACGGCTCCGGCACCTATGTCTCCCAGCTCAGGCCGGAGGACCTGATCGGCAGCCTCTCGCTGACCCTGCAGCTCCTGCCGCTGCCCGGCCTGCTGGAGGTCTACGAGATCCGGCGCGTCCTGGAGGCCCATGTCGCGGCCAAGGCGGCCGCCCGGGCGACGCCCGAGACCGTCGAGAGGCTCTTCTCCCTCATCGAGGCCATGGAGGCCACCGAGGACCCCACCGAGGCCTCGGAACTCGACCACCGCTTCCATGCCGAGATCGCCCGCGCGAGCGGCAACCCCACCCTGGCCTCCCTGCTCGCGGTCTTCCGCGCGCGCTCCCGCAAGTACCAGGTCTTCACCCTCCCCGAGGGCCCCGACCTGCGCCGCAAGAGCGACGCGGACCACCGGATCCTCGCCACCGCGATCGCCGACCGCGACCCCGGCGCGGCGGCGGGCGCGGCCGAGGCCCATGTCGCCCAGACGGAACGCTGGCTGCGGGCACTGATGCCGCCGGTGGAGGAGGAGACCGACTCCGCGGTCTGAGCCGGGGCCCACCCACTTTTTTGTGCGTACTTGGCAGGCCGCGCGGCGCGGGCGAACCTTGTGGTGGACCGACCGGAGGCGCTCAGCGGACGGAGGTGGTGCGGTCAGGCGTCGTCACGCGGACGGGCGTCGTCATGAGGCCGGGCGTCGTCATGAGGCCGGGGGAAGGACCTCGGCCAGCTTCTCCAGGCGGCGATGGCCCCAGTCCGACAGGGGTGCCAGCGCCTCGGCGAGTTCCCGGCCGAACGCGGTCAGCGAGTAGACCGTCTTCGGCGGCAGCACGTCGTACGCCTCCCGGTGCACCACGCCGTCCGCCTCCATCTCGCGCAACGCGTCGGTCAGTACCTTCTCACTGAGGCCGGGCACCCGTCGGCGCAGTTCGGCCGGGCGGTGCGGACCGGACTCCAGCAGCCACAGCAGCGTGGTCTTCCACTTGCCTTCGATCACGGCGATCGCGGCCGTCACCCCGCAGACGTTCGGATCGTGGCGCCGGTGCACCATGCTCCGCCCCTTTCCTCAGCAATTGCCCTATACCTTAATGGAGTTGTCGCATGTCCGAGTACACCGACCGTCCCGCCGCCGCGGCCGCCGTGACCGTCCTCGGTCTCGGCCCGATGGGCCGCGCGCTGGCCGCCGCCTTCCTGGACGCCGGTCTGCACACGACCGTCTGGAACCGCACCCCGGGCCGGGACGGCGAGCTGATCGCGCGGGGCGCGGTCCCGGCGCCCTCGCCCGAGGAGGCGGTCGCCGCCTCCCCGCTGACCGTCGTCTGCGTGGTGAACTACGACGCCTCCGACGCCGTACTGCGCCAGGACGCCGTCACCGCCGCCCTCAAGGGCCGCACGGTCGTGAACCTGAGCGCCGACACCCCCGCACGCGCCCGCGACACCGCCGAGTGGGCCGGCCGACACGGCATCCGCTATCTGGACGGGGCGATCATGACCCCGACGCCGACCATCGGCACGGACGACGCCGTGTTCCTGCACAGTGGCCCGTCGGAGTCGTACGAGGAACACCGGCCGGTACTGGCGGCGCTCGGCGGCAGCCACACCCACCTCGGTGAGGACCCCGGCCGGGCCGCCGCCTACGACATCGCGCTGCTCGACATCTTCTGGACGGCGATGGCGGGCTATGTGCACGCCCTCGCCGTGGCCCGGGCGGAGGGCGTCACCGGCGCGGACCTCGCTCCGTTCGCCCAGGGCATCGCCGCGATCCTGCCGCCGCTGTTCACCGAGTTCGCGGCCGACAGCGACGCCGGCACCTACTCGGGCGAGCTGAACCCGATCACCTCGGCGGTGTCGACCATGGGCCACGTCGTCCACGCCTCGGAGGCCCACGGCATCGACGCGAGCGTCATGCGCGTGATCGAGGGCCAGGCCCGGCGGGTCGTCGCCCTGGGCCACGGCACGGACGGATACACCCGGGTGGCGGAGGTGATCGGCCGCCGCTGAGGGCCGGGATGCGGCGAGCGTGCGTGCCGGACGCCGCGACACCGCGGGCATGTGTCAGACACCCCCTAGACCAGGGCGCGGGCCAGATAAGGGTTCGCCGTGGAGCGGACCGGGAGGCCGAGTGCGCCGGTGGCGACGGCCAGGGTCACCGCGTAGGAGTCCACCGCGCGGCGGACGTTGGGCGCGTCCAGGCTCACGCCCGTCACGATGCGGTCGAGGTCGATGTAGGCGGAACGGACGATCTCCAGCCTGCGGTACACCTGCCAGTCCTCGCGCCAGTCACGGGTGTATTCGGACGGCAGCCGGCGCTCCCAGCGGCGGAACATCCGGTCCCGGATCTCCGGCCGGGTCGGGGTGAGGTGCATGTGCCGGACCAGGTCGTAGAGGGGATCGCCGACCAGGGCCATCTCCCAGTCGATGATGGTCAGCGCGTCCGATCCGTCCCGGCGCACCAGGTTCCAGGGGTTGAGGTCTCCGTGCAGCAGGGACGGTTCCCGGTGGCCCACTTCCTGCCGGGACAGGATGTGCTCCAGACGCCCGGCGTCAGGCAGACCCAGCTGCCGGGCGAGCTGCTGCGTCTTCCGGGGCAGTTCCCTGACGAGACGGACGAGCTCGCTCTTGAGCCACCGGTAGAAGCCCCGCTCACCGGCCAGCGGATCGAGCTGCTTGTAGTCCACCCTGGTGAGCGCACAGAGCTGATCCACGAGACCGTCCGCCTCGTGCGGCAGCAGCCCGTTCACGGGATGGTTCGGGGGGCGGTCGATGTGGCGTGGCCCGACGTACGTGTGGATCGCGAAGCTGTCGTTCGGGTAGGTCTCGCCCAGTGCCAGGGCCCTCGGCGCGGCCACGGCGACGGGCGCCTCCTCGATGGCCCGCAGCACGGCGTGCTCGCTGAGGTAGTGGGGCTCCCTCCTGCAGACCTCGGACAGTTTCCGTCTCACCACCACGGAAAGCCCGGTGGTCGGCACCCGCACCACGGTGTTGAGATGGGTCGTGCCCTTGAACACCCGCCCCGCCGGCGCGGCTCCCTCCGAGGCCAGGGCGTCCCGCACCGCCACCTCGGGGAAGTCCGCCGACAGGGCCAGCCGGGGGTCCGGCTGCCAGCCGAACGCCGACACGGCCGGACGGCGCTCGGCACCGCCGAGATCACGGCGGGAGGCCACCCAGCGGAAGAGAGCCCGTTCGATCTCCTGTTCACCGGGCACGCTCCTGAGCCGCAGCGGTACGGCGGCCGCTTCCAACGCCCGGCTCACCTCCGCCGTCGCCTCGTCCAGGTTCTTCTGGGAGAACGATTCCTCCAGCGACCGCGCGGCCCGCATCACATCGGGGAAGACGGACTGCGCCCGTTCGAAGGCCAGGTAGTGGCTCAGGTCCTTCGCCAGCCCGTTGACGGCGGCAGGGCGGATGCGGCGCATCGCCTCCTCCCACGCCTCGATCACCTCGGGCCACTGGTGAGCCGGATAGCGCATGCGCACGAGATGGGTCGCCAGATCATGGAGCGGATCACCGTAGGTCGCCAGCTCCCAGTCGACGCAGATGAGCGGGAGAGTTCCACCGTAGGAGACGATCAGGTTGTCGCGGTGCAGGTCGGCGTGGAGCAGGCTGTAGGGCCGACGCGCCATGACGGGCGTCCGCCCGGCCAGTTTGATCAGCGCGTCCTCCGGGATGCCCAGCGCCGCGAACAGTCCGCCAAAGGCAGCCCAATTGGGCTGACGGATCTGCTGGTCCGCCAGCTGCGCCAGCTGGCGCAGGAAGCCCTGGCTGTCGGTGCCGTTGCGGGGCCAGCCGGTCGGCAGCGGCGGCAGCGTGCTCCGCCGCACCTGGGCCATCTGGGCGAGCAGTCCGGCCAGCGCCTTGATGAGCAGCGTGTCCACCGGTTTGTCGTTCCCGCAGACGCTGGAGAGCGGCACGCCTTCCACATAGCTGTGGATCGCGAAGTCGGCTCCCTTGGCCAGGCACTGCGGCACATGCGGCAGGATTCCCTTGACCGCGCCCAGGATCTCGTCCTCGTTGTCCCAGGTCCTGATGACGACCGGCAGCGCCTCCGACCTGCGGATCCGTACCGTCACGGAAGTCCCCGGCTCCCGGCCCAGCAGCCGTGCCTCCGGCTCGCTCAGCGGCAGTACGTAGTTCTGGTTGTGATGACCGCTGCTCGCCAGTCCGCACCGCGTGGCGCGCTCCACGAAGCCACGGAGCCGGGCGTCGGACGCGGTGGTAGGCACCCCGGGGGCAAATCGGGGAAGAGGTGGTGCGCCCACTGGCCGCTCCGGGAGGTACGAGGGGAGTCACAACTGACGGTGGCATGCGGCCTCCTCTCCCGCACGCGGAGTACCGCATGCCGGGACACATCGGGCACGGCGTCACCCGTCTGCGTGAGGCTGCGGAAGCCCGTTCGAGTTGGCTGGTGTGCCCCTTGGTACGAACGGAGGCGAGCGCTTGCTCAATCGGTGCGCGAATGCTACAACATGGCGCTCGTTCGGGAGCCTCATCTCCCTTCCGGAAGCCCCTCCGTCACTCCGACAGCAGGTTCCAGACCGAGTTGAACCACTGCTGCATGCTGCTGACGAACACTGATCCCGGGGCCGTCGGTTGCTCCTCGACCTTCACGTGGTGGGTGAGCGTGGCGCCGAGACCCAGGACGTCGAGGGCCGTGACCACCTCGCCGCGCTCCAGCTCCAGCCGCCGCTCGATGATCCCGTACATGCCGTGCAGGACTTCGTCGGCGTTGAGCACGTAGAGCTTGAAGGTGGGGGTGAGAGGTGCGGTCCGGATCTGGACGTCCACGGAGGGCACCAGTCCCTCGGTCTGCAGGTCCCTGAGGGATCCCACCAGCGACGTGGTGTGCAACTCGGTGATGGTGCCCAGCCGTTCCCGGAGGCGGGGATCGTCGCGGTCGTCCTTGACCCGGGGGTAGGGCAGCGGCAGCGTCGCGTCCGGCAGCAGCATGCGCAGGGTGATGCGCTGGGGCGAGATGAAACCGCCGCGAATGCGCTCCGCCTGGAGCCGGATGTGCGCGTCGAGCGACTCGGACGTCAGTGTGTAGACATCCAGGGTGACTTCCGGCTGCTCGAAGGCCTCGCTGATGAACGGTGCCAGGGTCACCGGCCCGCCCAACCGCGTCGCCTTCGCGGCCGAGGACTGGATGAGCTGCGTCTTCACCACCCGGGAGCCGCTGCCCTGCCGCGTCTCGGTCCAGCCTTCGCTGTCCAGCTCCCGCACCGCCCGCTGGACGGTGTCGCGGGAGACTCCCAGCTCCTTGGCCAGGGCACGCTGCGCCGGCAGGAAGGACCCCGCCGGATAGGCGCTCCCTATCCTTCCGCGCAGCTCGTCGACCACACGCTGGAGCTCCCTGCCACCGCCGCCCTTGCCGGTCCGCTGTCGGTCCACAACCGGAACGTACCGCTTCCAGTCCATTGGCAAACCAGCAATCCGGCCAATCAGCGGTCGGCAGTGGCCTGTCGGTTAAGGGATCAGCCGTGCCGGGCAGACCACAGTCAGCTCAATCAGTCCAATTGGACGGGTAGTTGAGAGCTTCCAGGAAAGTGGAAGGGAGATGGTCGGATCATGCCTCTGTCCAAGGTGCTCATGGCACTCGGAGAGCTGACGCTGGACCTGCTCGTCACGGCGCAGCCGAGCACCGTCGCTCTGGTATTCCTGTTCTTCATCGGCGCCTGGGCACGGGAACCCCGCAACGGCCGCGTCCTGTGTGCGGCGCTGGCGCTCACGCTGCTGACGACTCAGGCGTGATGCAGGTTCCGCACCAGCCGGAGGAGGGGTTCAAGGGAGGCCACGACCGTGGTGGCACCGGCGTCCCGCAGAAGCTTGCTCTTGCGGTCGTTGCGGGCGTAGCCGAGGAACGGTACGCCCGCGGCCCGAGCGGCGTGGAGGTCGGACGGGGTGTCGCCGATCATCAGGGAGGTGGTGGGAGCGGCGCCCATCGCGTTCAGGGCGCGGTGGATGCAGTGGGGGTCGGGCTTGAGGTGGTTCAGCTCCTGGGTGCGGCCGTATATGTGGGGGGCGAAGCAGGGGACGAGCCGTCGGGAGGCGAGGTACTCGCGTACCACGCGCGGCGAGTTGTTGGTGGCGATGGCCAGCCGGGTCCCCACCGCGGTCCAGGTGCGGATCAGCGGATCGGCGTACGGGGTGGGCATCGCCGACGCGGTGGCCCGCAGTTCCTCCTGGGTGAGGCGTTCCTCGAGCTCCGCGACCAGGTCGCTGCCGGGGTGCCGGCGGTCGACGGCACGCAGGACGACGTGCGGGTCCAGGGACTCGCGTTCGGACTCCGTGAGCAGCCCGTGCAGACCCCGCCCCTCGAGCCAGGACGCGAGGTCGTTCGCCACCCGCTCCGCCGAGTGTCCGGCGAACAGCCGGCAGATGGGGCCGTCGAAGTCCCACAGCACGACACGGACACCTTTGATCAGGTCCCCCAGTTCGTTCAGTTCCGTCTCGGTCTCGGCCGTCACCGCATCAGTCTGTGTCGTCTCAGAAGTCACTAGGAGAGTGTCAGGTCCGTGGTGATGGTTTCCCAGAGGGCGTCGAACCACTTCTGGGATTCGTCCACGAACGCCTGATCCCGCTGACCGGCCTGTTTGACGAAGGAGAACAGCAGGGACGTCGAGCCGAGGGCGTCGTACATCTCCAGGGTGTGGCTCTCCCACTCCTCCTCGCGCCGGGTGAGCATGTAGTAGCCGAGCAGGGCCTCGTCCCCGTTGAGGAGGTACAGCTTCACCGGCGGGGTGAAGGGCAGCGCACGGAACGAGACGTGCACGTCGATGCCGTGGGTGGCGCGCAGGGCCAGGAGGTTGTGCCGGAGTACGTGGGCCTGCGCGTTGCGCATCGACAGCCAGCGGTCGTGGACCGGGTTGGCGCCGTCGTTGCCGTCCTCCACGGGGACCGGGAAGGCGAGGTTGATGTTCCGGGACGGCAGCAGGATGCGGACGTCGACGGAGTCGGGGCGGGTGCGGCCCTCGTGGATGTGCCGGAGCGGCTCACCGAGCGCCACCATGAGGCTCTCGGAGGTCAGACACACCGCGTCGATCCGCACATGGGGCGTTTCGAAGGCGTCCGTCAGGCGCGGCGCCAGTCCCACCATGGTCGGCTGGGGCTCCTCCCGCGCGGGGGCCGGTGCGGCGATCCGCGGCGGGCTGCCCTTGCTGACGTTGCTGAGCAGGCCGTCCTCCTGGAGGGCGCGCAGGGCCTGGCGGACGGTGCCGCGTTCCACGCCGAACTCCTCGGCCAGCTCGGCCTGGGTGGGCAGCCGGTCGCCCGCCTTGAGTTCGCCGCCCCGGATGCGCTCCCGCAGGATGTCGGCGATCTCCTGGGGCGTGAGCCTGCTGCTGCCGTTCACTGCCACGTTCTCCTGGGTCACGACCAAACGCTACAACTTTGATCCACCTGGCGGGAGTTGTTGAGGAGTTGTTTATGCAGGACAACCAAGTGGGGACAACCTCATAAGAGTTGGTAGCCAACTTTACCGAGTTGGCGGGACCACCAAGGGGGGACACCATGCACTTCCTCGCTCTGATCTCCGCCGTCGTCGTCATCACCGTCGAGCAGCTCGTCCAGTGGAGGTACGGTGTGGCCGGCCTCGTCGGTCTGCTGTTGCTCACCATGGGCATCAGGGCCAACAGGCCGGGAGTCAGCTCCGCCGGAGCGGTGCTGCTCGCCCTGCTGGTGGGCAAGCCCGCCCTCTGAGGCGGGGCAGGTTTCCCGGCTTCCTTCCCGTGGGAGACGTCAGCTCGTGAGCACCAGTTCCGAACTGATGGTCTCCCACAGCGCGTTGAACCACAGGTGCGACTGTTCCACGAACGTGGTGTCCCGCAGGCCCGCACCCTGCTCGAAGGCGAAGAGCATCGACCGTATGCCCTGCGCGTCGTACGTCTCCAGGCTCTCGTGGTCGATCTGCGCCCGACTGCGGGCCACCGTGTAGTAGGCGAACAACGCCTCCACGTTGTTGAGCAGATACAGCTTCACCGGTGGGGTGAAGGGCAGCGCGCGGAACGAGACCCGCACGTCGATGCCGTGCGTGGCGCGCAGTGCGAGCAGATTGTGGCGGAGCACCTGCCCCTGGGCGTTGCGCATCGACAACCACCGCTCGTGCAGCGGATCGTCGGCGCCCGTCCGTCCCTCGACCGGCACCGGGAAGGCGAGGTCGATGTCCCGGCTGGGCAGCAGCACCCGCACGTCGACCTTGGCCGGTTTCAGTCGCCCCGCGTGGATCTGCCGCAACGGCTCCCCGATGGCGAGCGTGAGGGAGATGGAGGTCAGGCAGACGGCGTCGATCTCGACGTGCTCGGCCTCGAAGGCGGCGGCGATCCTGGGTGCGAGGGCCACCGTGGTGGGCAGCGGCGGTGCCGCGGGACCGGCCGGCACTCCGCCGGGACGGGCGGCGACGGTCGCCGGGGCGCCCTTGGAGACGTTGGTGAGCAGCTGCTCGGACTGCAGGATGCGCAGCGCCTGGCGTACCGCGGGGCGCTCCACGCCGAACTCCGCGGCGAGCTGGGCCTGGGTGGGCATGCGCTGGCCCGCCCGCAGCGCACCGGACCGGATCCGGGCGCGCAGCTCGTCGGCCACCTCACGATGTGTTCTCTGTGGCCGCTGTGACTTCTTCCGTCCAGTGACGGAGGCGTGTTCCGGGTCCACAACCAAACACTACAACTTCGCGCCATCTTCGGGCAGTTCAGCGAAGGGTGGTTATAAGCCTCTTCCAAGAGGAGATAACTAAGAACAAGTTGGTCACCAACTCGCGCAACCTGGTCGGCCTACGAAGGGGTTGGCCACAGGGTGACGGGTGGAGGCCACGGACAAAGGGGGACCGCCATGCCGCTCGTCGCCATCGTCCTCGCCGCCCTGGCCATCGGATTCGAGCAGCTCGTCCAGTGGAAGTACGGGCCGATGGGAATCATCGCCTTCGTCGCCCTCACCGTGGGCATCAAGGCACGCAACACCATGATCAGCGGCATCGGCGCGGTCATCCTCGTGATGCTGCTCGCCCAGTCCGGCTGACGGCACCACGCACGAACCGCTGACCGGGCTCCCTTCCGGAGGGGAGCCGGGAGCCCCGTCAGCTGCACCACCCGCACCACAACCACAACCACAACTGAACAGCTCGCTACGGATGAGTGCTCACCCGACGTCGGCGGAAGGAGGCAGCAACAGGGGCGCGTACGGACATCGCGCTCAGAAACTGTCCGGGCACCACGGTCGCCTGGACGTACGCAGCAGGGCGTCGGCCTGACGGGCGGCGCCCGCTCGTTCTTCCCGCACCCGGCCCAGCGCCGCCAGCCGCACCGCCGACTCGTCCCCCAGCCACAGCACGGCCAGATCGGCGACGTCCAGCGCGAGTTCGGCGCCCTCGGTGGTCGGCACACACGTCCCGGCCCCGTCCGCCGACGCCTCCAGCCGGTACCGCCCGCCGCTCAGCCCGCCGCCGTCGGCCACCTCCAGCACCAGCGACCCCGCCGCCTCGTACGTCCGCGCCTGAAGGGCCCGTACGACGTCCAGGATCCGCACCCACAGCCAGTCCGCCTGTGTGGTGACGGCGGCGGCGCGCGGGTCCGGCAGGAGGTGCGGAAGCAGATCGTCGGGGGCCCGCCAGCCGCTCTTCACCTTCACCACCCAGTCCACCGAACACAGGTAGCGCCACAGCGCACGCTCGGCGGCCGGGGTCACCGCGGTCAGCCACTTCACCCGCGCCGTGTTCAACGGCTGCTTGGCGTCGCCCCAGTTGTCGTCCGCGGTGTAGGCGACCATGCCCTCGACCTCACCGCCGGCCGAGCGGTACACCGCGTAGAACGGCTCGTGGAACGTCGGGTGGAAGCGCACGGCCCCGGTGGTGATCCGCCACCACAGCTCGTCACGGCTGACGGCACCCGGCTGCGCCCGGCGCAGCCGCTCGTGCAGCTCCGGGCCGAGCTCGCGGACGTCCTCCGCGTCCACCAGGTCGATCCGCCCGCCGTCCTCCGGGCCGGCCCACCGCGGGTCGAGACCGGAGCGCGGCACGTCGATCGTCCACTGGGTCGTCGAGGTGGCCGGACCGAAGCCGTACCGTCCGTAGATCGGGTACTCGGCGGCGATCAGCGTCGCGACCACGTCCCCGCGCTCCTTCGCGGCGGCCAGGTCCTGCTCCATCATGCGGCTCAGCAGGCCCCGGCGGCGGTGGGTCGGGGTGACGGTCACGTTGGTGACGGCGTCCGCCGCGACGGCCGCCCCGCCGACCGCTGTGAGCTCCTGCGCGAAGGAACGGAACGTGGCGACGCAGCGGCCCCCGTCGAAGGCCCCCATCCACCGGCCGGGCGTGAACTGCGCCCGACGCGCCTCGACGATGTCGTCGTCCGAGGTGGGCTCCCGCAGGAACCCGATGTTCAGCGCCCGGTTCCAGTCGGCGAACTCGGACTCCGTGACGGGACGTACGTCGATGCCGGCGCGGGAGGTCATGGGGTCACGGTAGGTCGGCCGCGCGGGGGGTGTCGACGAGGTTTTCCCCGCCCGCGGCCGGGAGCCCGCTCACGCGAGCAGGTCGTCGACCTGCGCCTCTCCCTCCCGGTACCGGCGCCCGATCTCCGCGCTGCACTCGTCGGCCGTACGCTGCAGCCCCTGCCGCCGCCGGGAGACCTGCTGCTCGTACCGCACGAGCCGCCCCATCGCGGCGTTCAGCTCCCCGTCCGTGCGGGCGCCCAGGTCGGACAGTTCCACCTCGCCCAGCATCTCCGCCGCCAGCCGCCGGTACTCCTCGCTCCGCGGCGTACCCAGCGTCACATGCCGCGCGGAGGAACGGTGCCGGGCCGGACCGTCCCGCAGGATCTCCGACAGCCGCTCCACCACCGACGCGTCCCCCGGCGCGGGAACCGAGGTCACGCCCTCCGGGACCCGCCGCGCCAGCTCCGCGCGCAGGATGTCGATACGCCCCTGGAGCAGCCTGCGCACATAGCTGAGGTCGGCCTCGTCGCGCTGCGCGTCACGGCGCACCGCGCGCAGCTCCGGCAGGCTGAGCAGCATCAGATCGGCCGTTCGCTTCTCCTCGGACAGCACCGGGCTGTCGGTGCGCTGTGTGGGCGGCCGGTGGAACTCCCGCTCCCCGATGGCCGCGTGGGCGGGCGGGACGGCCGTCACCGGCTGTCCGATTCCCCGTGTGCTCATGTGCCTCAACCGTCCCCTCGACCGGCATGTGCCAGCATCGTGCCACCCCAAGCTGCCGCAATGTGAGCGAGTGTCCCCGATCCGCCCCAGATGGGCGCTAAGGAGTAAAAATAGCCCGACCGGGGTCCCGCGCGGGCCGCCGTCGGCCGTCTGTTCGCCGACCGGCATGATGGTCGTATGCGTGCAGTGGTGCAGAGGGTCGACGGCGCGAGCGTCGTCGTGGACGGCGAGACGGTGGGCGCGATCGACGGCGAGGGGCTGTGCGTCCTCGTCGGCGTCACCCACGAGGACACCAAGGAGAAGGCGGCACAGCTCGCCCGCAAGCTCTGGTCGATCCGGATGCTCCAGGACGAGAAGTCGTGCAGCGACACCGGCGCCCCGCTCCTGGTGATCAGCCAGTTCACCCTGTACGGCGACGCCCGCAAGGGCCGCCGCCCCACCTGGAACGCCGCGGCCCCCGGCGACCTCGCCGAACCACTGGTCGACGAGGTGGTCGCCCGGCTGCGCGAGCTGGGCGCGACGGTGGCGACGGGCCGCTTCGGCGCGAGGATGAGCGTGTCGCTCACCAACGACGGCCCGTTCACCGTCCTGCTGGAGATCTGAGCCGCACGGCTCAGGGCTCGACGACGGTCTCCTGCGCGGCCGCCGTCTCCCCGGCGAGCAGCCGCGCGTCCACCGGCACGTTCCGCTTCACCAGCGCCAGCGCGACCGGACCCAGCTCGTGGTGGCGCACGGACGTCGTGACGAAACCGATCTTCCGTCCGTCCGGCCCGTCGTCGGCCAGCCGTATCTCGGTCCCCGCCACGGGCAGGTGCACCTCGCTGCCGTCCAGGTGCAGAAAGACCAGCCGCCGCGGCGGCTTCCCCAGGTTCTGCACCCGGGCGACCGTCTCCTGCCCCCGGTAGCAGCCCTTCTGCAGATGCACCGCACCGCCGATCCAGCCCAGCTCGTGCGGGATGGTGCGGTGGTCGGTCTCGAAGCCGAGCCGCGGCCGCTGCTGCTCGACCCGCAGCGCCTCGTGCGCGAGGATCCCGACGGGCGGCCCCGCCTTCTCCGCGTACGACTCCAGATCCGCGCGGGGCAGGAACAGGTCCCGTCCGTACGGCGTCTCGCGCACCACGACGCCCTCGGGCACCTCCGCGATGGACCCGGCGGGCAGATGCACCACGGCGATGTCGGCGGTGCGGTCGGCGACCTCGACCCGGTAGAAGAACTTCATCGACTCCAGGTACGCGATCAGCGCCTCCTGGGTGCCGGGCTCGACGTGCGCCCAGACCGTCTCGCCGTCGTCGACCAGGTAGAGGGCGTGCTCGATGTGGCCGTTGGCGGAGAGGATCAGGGCCTCGGTGGCCTGGTGCGGCGGCAGCTCGCTGACGTGCTGGGTGAGCAGCAGGTGCAGCCAGGACAGCCGTTCCGGTCCGGTGACGGTGACGACCCCGCGGTGGGACAGGTCGACGAAACCGGTGCCGTCGGCGAGGGCGCGCTGCTCGCGGAACAGGTCGCCGTAGTGGGCGGCCACGCCTTCGTCCACGCCCTCGGCGGGGACGGCGCCGGGCAGGGTCAGCAGGGGGCTCTTCATACGCCAAGCCTACGACTCGGCGGCTGAGGCCTTCCGGGCACAGTCCTCGCACCGGCCGAAGATCGCGAAGTGCTTCATGTCGGTGTCGAAGCCGAAGGTGTCCCGCAGCTTGGCCGTGAACTCGGCGGCCACCTCGACGTCCGCCTCGATGACATTGGTGCAGTCACGGCAGACCAGGTGGAGATGGTGGTGCCGGTCCGCGAGGTGGTAGGTCGGGGCGCCGTGCCCGAGGTGGGCGTGGCTGACCAGGCCCAGCTCCTCCAGCAGCTCCAGCGTGCGGTACACGGTGGAGATGTTGACCCCCGACGCGGTCTTCCGCACTTCCACGAGGATGTCGTCGGGGGTCGCGTGCTCAAGGGTGTCGACGGCTTCGAGCACGAGTTGGCGCTGCGGCGTCAGCCGGTAGCCGCGCTGCCTGAGATCGCTCTTCCAGTCGGTGCTCACCACACCACGAGTCTAAGGGGGTGGCGCGGCCGGGACCCGGACCTACTTGAAGAAGGCGATCCCGTCGTCCGGCATGTCGTCGGGCAGGGCCTTGGCCCAGCGCTCGACCTCCTCCGGCGTGACGACCTTCTTCAGGTGCGCCGACATGTAGGGGCGCAGCTCGACCTCGGGGGTCTGCTTCTCGCCGACCCACATCAGGTCGCTCTTGACGTAGCCGTACAGCCGCTTGCCGCCGGTGTAGGGCTGCGCGGCGGCGGTGCGGGCCACGGCGTCGGTCACCAGGTCGATCTGCGGCTTGCCCTCGGCCATCTCGCCGTACCAGATCTCGATGACCCCGTCGTCGCGGGTCATCGTCACCTCGACCTTGCGGCCGGCGTCGATCCGCCAGAAGCCGTGCTCGGACTCCAGCGGCCGCACCTTGTTGCCGTCGCCGTCCAGCACCCACGTGCGGGAGCCGTACTCGAGGAAGTCCCTGCCGTCATGGGTGAAGGTGACCTCCTGACCGAAGTTGCACTTCTCCGCGCCGGGGAAGTCGTGCACGCCGGCACCCGCCCAGTTCCCGAGCAGGAAGGCGAGCGGGACGAGGTCCTTGTGCAGGTCGGACGGGATCTCGATCATGAGCGGAACTTCCTGGCGTCGGTGATCAGCGCTGGCCCTGGTACAGCTTCTTCACGGTCAGCCCGGCGAAGGCGAGAACGCCGACGGCGACGAGGACCAGCAGGGCTTCGAAGAAGATAACCACGAGGTGCTCCTTGAGCGGGAAGTGCGAGGGTGTGCACGGGGCCGGCCACCAAGCTTACGCGGCCGGTCCCGGCCCCCGTCGTGCGAGGTGCCGCCCGCGCCGCGTCCGACGCCCGGCACCCGGGTCGGAGCCCCCCGACTACGATTCGGTCATGGCGAAAAAGCTCGTGATCAAGGTGACCGCAGGGACCGACGCCCGCGAACGCTGCTCGCAGGCGTTCACCGTGGCCGCGGTGGCCGCGGCCAGCGGGGTCGAGGTCTCCCTGTGGCTCACCGGGGAGTCCGCGTGGTTCGCGCTGCCGGGCCGTGCCGCGGAGTTCGAGCTGCCGCACGCCGCGCCGCTGCCCGATCTGCTGGACTCCGTCCTGGCGACCGGCCGGGTCACCCTGTGCACCCAGTGTGCGGCCCGCCGTGACATCACGGAGAAGGACGTCATCGAGGGCGTACGCATCGCCGGCGCGCAGGTGTTCGTCCAGGAGTCCCTGGCGGACGACACCCAGGCCCTCGTCTACTGAGCGGCTACCGAGGCCGCTTCCTGCCGTCCAGTTCGTCCCACCACTCGTCGGACTTCGGGTCGCCGGACGGGTCGTCCCACCAGCGGTCGTCCGGTCCCCGCCGGTTGGCGACGACCGCGGCGAGCGGCGGGATGACCATGGCCACCAGGCACATCGCCACGGCCGCCGGCACCGACCAGAGCCGCACCACACCCCACGCCAGGACGAACAGCCCGATGCAGGTGCCCATCATGACGAAGTAGACATGCCGCCTGCGCGCGTACATGCGTCCAGCGTAGGTCCGGACATGCCGAAGGGCCGCTTCCCGGGCGTCCAACCCGTGGGATGCGGCCCTTCAGCCGTTCTCGCGTCAGACCGCGATCGCGACCTCGGCCAGACCGCCCTGCTGGGCGACGACCGTGCGGTCGGCGGTGCCGCCGGGCACCAGGGCGCGGACGGTCCAGGTACCCTCCGCCGCGTAGAAGCGGAACTGTCCGGTGGCGGAGGTCGGAACCTCCGCGGTGAACTCACCGGTCGAGTCCAGCAGACGGACGTAGCCCGTCACCGGCTCGCCGTCGCGGGTCACCTGGCCCTGGATGGTGGTCTCACCGGGCTTGATCGTCGAGGCGTCCGGGCCGCCGGCCTTCGCACCGCACATGTCTTACTCCTGAAAGGTCGGTCGGGAGGGATTACTTGCCGGCGCCGAGCTCGATCGGCACGCCGACGAGGGAGCCGTACTCGGTCCAGGAGCCGTCGTAGTTCTTGACGTTCTCCACGCCGAGCAGCTCGTGCAGCACGAACCAGGTCAGCGCGGAACGCTCACCGATGCGGCAGTAGGCGATGGTGTCCTTGGCCAGGTCCACGTTCTCGGCGGCGTAGAGCTCCTTGAGCTCCTCGTCCGACTTGAAGGTGCCGTCGTCGTTGGCGTTCTTCGACCACGGGATGTTGGCGGCCGTCGGGACGTGACCCGGACGCTGCGACTGCTCCTGCGGCAGGTGGGCCGGGGCGAGCAGCTTGCCGGAGAACTCGTCGGGCGAACGCACGTCGACGAGGTTCTGGGCGCCGATGGCGGCCACGACGTCGTCGCGGAAGGCACGGATGGAGGTGTCCTGGGCCTTGGCCTTGTAGTCGGTCTTCGGACGCTCCGGCACCTCGTCGCCCGGGACCAGCTCGCGGGCGTCGAGCTCCCACTTCTTGCGGCCGCCGTCGAGGAGCTTGACGTTCTCGTGGCCGTACAGCTTGAAGTACCAGTAGGCGTACGACGCGAACCAGTTGTTGTTGCCGCCGTAGAGGACGACCGTCTGGTCGTTGGCGATGCCCTTGTCCGACAGGAGCTTCTCGAAGCCCGCCTGGTCGACGAAGTCACGGCGGACCGGGTCCTGCAGGTCCTGGGTCCAGTCGATCCGGATGGCGTTCTTGATGTGGTTCTTCTCGTAGGCGGTGGTGTCCTCGTCCACCTCGACGATGGCGATGGTCGGGTCGTCCAGGTGCTCCTGGAGCCAATCGGCGTCGACCAGGACGTCGCTGCGGCTCATGCTGTTTCTCCTCCGGGGCAGTTGCGGCGGGGCGTGCGAGTGAGAGGGGTGCGCACCCAGGGGGCAGGCGCACGGGCGCCCTTACGGGCGAGGCGAGGGGCTGCGGACGGCGACGCGTCCGCTCAGAAGGTGCGACAGAGCATGGCGGCGACACGGCACAGGTCCACTGCCCGCCGCTTCGTGAGATCCGCCTGTCCCCGCGGCATGGGGACGACGCTCGTCCGGCACTCCATGGGGTCGATC
Organism: Streptomyces malachitofuscus; assembly: GCF_055571035.1. Taxonomy (NCBI): domain Bacteria; kingdom Bacillati; phylum Actinomycetota; class Actinomycetes; order Kitasatosporales; family Streptomycetaceae; genus Streptomyces; species Streptomyces malachitofuscus. The sequence goes on from NZ_JBVIGA010000005.1 coordinate 338,950, forward strand.
GTAGGGAGGTCAGGGCGGGCGTGTCACCGATGTGTCGCATGCTGAGACGAGATCGTCCGCGATGCGGTACGCCCTCCCCGGAAAGTCACTGTCCGCGCGCCCGCGCCGCCCGCGCACCCACCCCGCCATCTGCCCTACGGACACCGGCGTCTCGCCTGACGGACACCACCCCCGCCAAACCCTTCCCTACCCGACCAGACGGACGTCGGAACCCTTCACCGCGATGTCCACGCCGTTCTCGGCCGCCTCGACCTTGTCCAGGCGGATCCCACCGGGCAGTCCGTCGATCTTCTGCTGGAAGTCGGTGATCCTGCGCACCCGCGACTCGGCGAGCTGGACCCCTCCGAACTCGGGCAGCGCGTCGGCCTTCACCCGCACGGTGTCACCGTCCACGACCGTCACCGAGCTGAGCACGGAGACCGGTTCGGGCAGCTTGTTGCCGAGCACGGTGGCCTCCACCGCGACCTTGATCTTCCCGTTGCCGCCGTCGGACAGCCCGATGACCTTCGCGGTGACTCCGGGGGCCACCTGGGTGGGCTCGGACTTGGCGGTCTTCAGCAGCTCGTCGTACGCGACGGTCGCGGTACCGGTGGCGCTGTCGGCGGTGGCCGAGCTGAAGTCGCTGGAGAAGTCGACGCCCTTCATGTCGGCGCGCAGATCGCCGATGCGGATCTTCTCGGCGCCGTCGCCGGTGCCGGCCTCGTAGCCCTCGATGCCGACCTGCACCTCGTCGAGGGTGCCGCCGGCGACCTGGGTGAGGAAGGGGAAGCCCTTGATGGACACGTCGGGGGTGGACGCGAGGTTCTCGTTCGCCTTCAGACGGTCCGCCGCCTCGCCCTCGGCGAAGTTGACCGCGATGCGGTCGACGATCACGAAGATTCCGCCCAGTATCACGACGACGATGAGCAGTATTCGCAGTGCGCGCATGCGGTGTTTCCCCCACCTGGCTGGTGTCGACGGCGTTCCCCGACGACCGGGCGGCCGTCCTGGCGCGAGGGTAACGCGGGCGGCTGTGGGAGCTGGGGTTTTGTGGATCACCTGTGACAGGCACGGGCTTGCGGCGGGTGGGTCGCACACACGGCGTGGGTGCGGGCCGGGGGTTGGTTGCGCAGCCCCGGCGCGCGGCGAGGTGCGCGGGTGTGGACCGGGGGGGCGTCTGCGCAGCCCGGCGCTTACGGGGTGCCGTCGCGCCCCCTCCCCAACTCTCGACTTCGCTCGAGCGGGGGGACCCCCATCGCCCTGCGGCACGACTGCCCGCGGGAACGGCAGGGGGCCGCGGGAACAGCGGTGCGACGCCCGCGGAAGCGGCAGGGGGCGGCGGTGCGACTGTGCGCGGATCGCGGCTGAGGCCGTGGGAGTGGTGGTGCGACTGCCCGCAGTCGCGTACGGCGCGAGGCGCGGGTCGTGGTGGGCGTGGGGCGGTCGCCGACGGCGGGGAGGGGACGGGACGGGGGTGTCCGCCCGCAGTGGCTGGCGCGTCCGCACCCCGCACCCCCACCAGAAAACCCCATCGCGCCAGTCCGAGGACGGACACCCCCGGCCCGGCCCCGCACCACCCACCCACCGTGGGCGCTACGCGCACCCCACCCCACCCGCAGCTGCGCCGCAGGCGTCAGGCGGCGACGCGCCCCAGCACGTACACCGCAGGCCCCACCGCCGCCAGCGGCAGGGCGACGCCCGCTGTGAAGTGCACGAAGCGCGACGGATAGTCGTAGCTCGCGACCCGGTGACCGATCAGCGCACAGACCGCCGCCCCCGCACCCAGCCCCGCACCCGAAGCCTCCATCCCCCCGACCGCGAACCCCGCCCCCGCCGCAGCCGCCAGCGCGACCACCACGGACGCCGCCGTCGGCAGCGGCAGCGCCCGCGCCACCATCGACACCGCCACAGCAACCGCTCCCACGGTCACCGCATCCGCGTCCGCCGCCAGATACCCGCCCGCCGCGATCGCCAGCGCCGCCGCGGCGACCGTCGCCATCAGGCCGTACATCCGCTCATCGGGATCCGCGTGCGACCGCAGCTGCAACACCAGCGACAGCAGCACCCACACCCCCAGCGTCCCCAGAATCGCCCCGGGCGACCGGTCGGACGCCAGCAGCGCCACGTCCGCGACCAGCGCGCCCAGGAACCCCAGCGCGATCCCCTGCCGAGCCGGCCACATGCCGTTCAGCCGGAACCAGCCCGCCGCCGTGAGCCCCTGCAGCACCACCAGCGGCACGAGCAGCGCATACGTACCCAGCGCCGCCCCACCCGCGAGCAGCGCCCCCAGCACCGCCGTGAGCACCGCGGGCTGCATCCCGGGCTCGATGATCGGCGAACGCCCCTCCGCGCGCGCCCGCTGTGCGTCGGTGACCCGGGAGTTCCCGCCCAACGTGGCCGGCCCGTACTCGGGCCCGCCCCCCGGCGCGGCCCCCGGCGCGGCCCCCGGCGCGGCCCCCGGCGCGGGTGCCTGCTGCGGAGGCAGATACGACGTCTCCTCCACCACGGCGGACGCAGCCACCGGCGGCTGCATCTGCGTCTCCCACGTCTGCCCCTGCCACTGCTGCGTGTACTGCTGATCCGCGTACGGATCGTCGTACCCCTGCTGCTGCCCGGGCCAAGCCTGCGGCTGCGGCTGCTGGTACGGCTGCTGGTAGGGCTCCTGGTACGGCTCCTGGCCGCCCCCGTACGACCCGTACGGCTGGTTCGTCATCGCTCACCCTCCTGCGAACGGCGGAAGCACCTCGACCGTGCCGCCGTCGGCCAGCCGTACCGTCTCATGCGCGCGCTTGCCCACCGGATCACCGTCAACGAGGAACGAGCACCGCATCAGCACCCGCGTCAGCTCCACGCCTCCGGAGCCCTCGGAGTGCCGCCCCCGCACGGCATCCAGCGCCTCGGCCAGCGTGTCCGCCTCGTACGCCTCCTCGGCCACCCCGGCCGCGGCCTTGGCGGCGGCCCAGTACCGCACCGTGACCTTTGCCATCTGCTGGTTCCTCTCGGTGGACATGAACACCGTCAGGCTAGCCCGCCCGGGCGACCACCCAGTCCCCGATCCGCCCCAGCAACGGCTCCGGCGCCGCGTTCTCCGCGTGCCCCATGCCCGGCTCGACCCACAGCTCCCCGTGCTCCCCGGCGGCAGCCGCCAGCATCCGCGGATGGTCGAGCGGGAAGTACGCGTCCTGGTCGCCGTGCACGATCAGCAGCGGAGTCGGCGCGATCCGCGGCACCGCCTCGACCGGCGACACCGGCACCGGATCCCACTGCCGGTGATGGATCCGCGTCCGCAGCCCGTACCGCCCCACCAGCCGCCCGGACGGCCGGGTCACCAGCCAGTGCAGCCGCCGCATGGGCGCGGTGCCGCGATAGAACCACCGCGCCGGAGCACTCACGGAGACAACGACATCAACCCCAGTGTCCCGACCGCCCCGACCGCCCCGACCATCCCGACCGCCCCGACCGCTCACCGCCGCATGCCGCAGCACCACCGAGCCCCCCATCGAGAACCCGACGGTGGCCACCCGCGCGTACCCCAGCTCCCGCGCCCACCCCACCACCGCCGCGAGATCCAGCACCTCCCGGTCCCCCACGGTCGACCGGCCGCCCGACGCCCCGTGCCCCCGGAAGGAGAACGTCACGACACCGCCGTACCGCGAGAACACCCGCGCCACGCGCCGCACGTGCGGCCGGTCCGCATCCCCGGTGAACCCGTGCGCGATCACGAAAACCAGATCACCGACGGAATCGGCTCCAGGTTCGTACACGGAATCGATCGCCACTCCGTCCGCAGTTCGCAGATACCTCCGCAAAGGAGCGGCGCCGCGCGTCACCCCGCCCGTCTCGGAATACGGACGAATCGTGGGCCGCGCCACATGACCTGCCCGATCGGTGCTCATGTCGGCTATTCTGCTGCGAAGAGGACTCGGGCAGCGAAGCCCCCGGGTCCTTTTGTGCTTTCGGAAGCGTTGTATACGAACGCGGGAAGGCGCGCCCCCATCGCAGGGACCGAGGAGGAACCAGACGTCATGGGAGAGCGAACCGTGCACGACTTGAGGACGACCCGGCTCCGAGCAGGTGAGGAGACGCGATGAGCTCGCTGCTGCTCCTGACCAACGCGCTCCAGCCGTCGACGGAGGTGCTCCCTGCCCTCGGCCTGCTCCTGCACAACGTGCGCGTGGCCCCCGCGGAGGGCCCGGCCCTGGTCGACACCCCCGGCGCCGACGTGATCCTCGTCGACGGCCGCCGGGACCTCCCGCAGGTGCGCAGCCTGTGCCAGCTCCTGCGCTCCACCGGTCCGGGCTGCCCGCTCGTCCTGGTCGTGACGGAGGGCGGTCTGGCCGCCGTCACCGCGGACTGGGGCATCGACGACGTGCTGCTGGACACCGCGGGCCCGGCCGAGGTGGAGGCGCGGCTGCGCCTGGCGATGGGCCGCCAGCAGATCGTCAACGACGACTCCCCGATGGAGATCCGCAACGGTGACCTGTCGGTCGACGAGGCGACCTACTCCGCGAAACTCAAGGGCAGGGTCCTCGACCTGACCTTCAAGGAATTCGAGCTGCTGAAATATCTGGCGCAGCACCCCGGCCGGGTCTTCACCCGCGCCCAGCTCCTCCAGGAGGTGTGGGGCTACGACTACTTCGGCGGCACCCGCACGGTCGACGTGCACGTACGGCGTCTGCGCGCCAAGCTCGGCCCCGAGCACGAGTCGCTGATCGGCACGGTCCGGAACGTCGGTTATCGATTCGTTACGCCCGAAAAGGTGGAGCGCGCGGCCGAGGAGGCGAAGGCCAAGGCCGACCGGCAAAAACCATCGGATACGGACGAGACGGCCGCGGGGAAAGCCGCCGAGGCCCACTCACGGGCGTGAAGGGCGCACGCATGAGCGTTGCGTTCGCACATACGAGCCGTTTCCGTGCTGTTCGGAACCCTCTTCACGCCCTGCCCGGACCGAATATATCCGCGTAGACTCCGCGCGTGGCCAAGGTAACCAGGGATGATGTGGCGCGGCTGGCGGGTACGTCCACCGCCGTCGTCAGCTATGTCATCAACAACGGACCCCGGCCGGTCGCCCCGGCCACGCGCGAGCGCGTTCTCGCCGCGATCAAGGAGCTGGGGTACCGGCCCGACCGCGTCGCCCAGGCGATGGCGTCACGGCGCACGGACCTCATAGGCCTGATCATCCCGGACGCACGGCAGCCCTTCTTCGGGGAGATGGCGCACGCGGTCGAACAGGCGGCGTCCGAGCGCGGGAAGATGGTGCTCGTCGGCAACACCGACTACATCGCGGAGCGCGAGGTCCACTATCTGCGCGCCTTCCTCGGGATGCGCGTCTCCGGTCTGATCCTGGTCAGCCACGCGCTGAACGACCTGGCCGCCGCGGAGATCGAGGCGTGGGACGCCCGGGTGGTCCTGCTGCACGAGCGCCCGGAGGCCATCGACGACGTGGCGGTCGTCACGGACGACCTCGGCGGCGCCCAGCTCGCCGTGCGCCACCTGCTGGAACACGGGAACGCGTACGTCGCCTGCGTCGGAGGCACCGCGGAGACCCCCGCCGTCGGCGACCCGGTCTCGGACCACGTCGAGGGCTGGCGGCGCGCGATGGAGGAGGCCGGGATACCGACCGAGGGCCGCCTCTTCGAGGCGCCGTACAACCGCTACGACGCCTATCGCGTGGGCCTGGAGATCCTCTCCGGACCGAACCGCCCGCCGGCGGTCTTCTGCTCCACCGACGACCAGGCGATCGGCATCCTGCGCGCCGCGCGGGAGCTGCGCATCGACGTGCCGGGTGAGCTGGCGGTCGTGGGATTCGACGACATCAAGGAGGCGGCGCTCGCCGACCCGCCGATGACCACGGTCGCCTCCGACCGTCCGGCGATGGCCCGCGCGGCGGTCGACCTCGTCCTCGACGACGGCCTGCGGGTGGCGGGCTCGCGCCGCGAACGCCTGAAGGTGTTCCCGTCCCGCCTGGTGGTACGCCAGTCCTGCGGCTGCGCGTAGGCCCCCCGGGAACCCCCGGACCTCGTGAACCTTTATATCGGGCATACGCCCTTCTGTCGGGCTTCTCAGCGGGCACTCAGGGTGTTCTCATCGTCGCGCGCGACGCTCATGAGCATGACCGAGAGCCACCGCCCCAGCGGCGAGTACGAGAGCAGCAACTCCCACCAGGTGAACCCCGAGTGGCCGCCCCCGCCGGCATACGCACCGACGCCTGCGCAGCCCTCGAACCCGACCCCGGCCCCGGCCCCGGCCCCGGAGCAGGCACAAGCACAGGCGCAGCCACACGCGCAGCCCACGCGTAGGAAGCGCACCCGGGGCCCCGGCGCACTGCTCGCGGCCGTGGCGATCGTCGCGGCGGCCGTGGGCGGCGGCACCGCCTACGGTGTGCAGGAACTGACCGGCTCCGACACCGTCGCCACCTCGGGCTCCACCAGCACCAACGTCGTACCGTCGAGCCAGAAGGGCACGGTGTCCGGCGTCGCCAAGGCGGTCAGCCCCAGCATCGTCGAGATCAACGCGACCTCGAACGCCGGCTCCTCGACCGGCTCCGGCGTGATCATCACCGACGACGGCGAGATCATCACCAACAACCACGTCGTCGCCGGGGCGTCCTCGATCAAGGTGCGGACGGACGACGGCACGACGTACACCGCGAAGGTCGTCGGCACCGACAGCAGCAAGGACCTGGCGCTGATCAAGCTGGAGAACGCGTCCGGCCTGAAGGCGGCCACGCTCGGCGACTCCGACGGTGTGCAGGTCGGCGACCAGGTGGTGGCGATCGGCTCCCCCGAGGGCCTGACCGGCACGGTGACCAGCGGCATCGTCTCCGCCCTCGACCGCGATGTGACCGTCTCGACGGACCAGGGCCAGGGTCAGCGGCCCGGACAGCAGGGCGGCGACTGGCCGTTCGAGTTCGGCGGCCGGGAGTTCAACGGCGACACGGGCGGCTCGACGACCACGTACAAGGCGATCCAGACCGACGCGTCCCTGAACCCCGGCAACTCCGGCGGCGCGCTGATCGACATGAACGGCAACATCATCGGCATCAACTCCGCGATGTACGCACCCAGCGGCGCGGACTCGTCCGCGGCGGGCAGCGTGGGCCTGGGCTTCGCCATCCCGGTGGACACGGTGAAGGCGGACCTGCCGTCCCTGCGCTCCGGCTCGACGAACTGACGCGCACCCCGCGAAACGTGCGAGGCTGAGGATCCGTACAGGGCCTCATGGCCACGCTCCCGGCGCAGACAGAGGAACCCGACACACCATGACCTCCGCAGAAGGCGACCGTGCCCCCCAGCGCATCCTGATCGTCGACGACGAGCCGGCGGTGCGCGAAGCGCTCCAGCGCAGCCTGGCCTTCGAGGGGTACGACACCGAGGTGGCCGTCGACGGCGCGGACGCGCTGGAGAAGACGGCGGCGTACCGGCCGGACCTGCTGATGCTGGACATCCAGATGCCCCGCATGGACGGCCTCACCGCCGCCCGCCGTATCCGCGCCACCGGCGACACCACGCCCATCCTGATGCTGACGGCCCGCGACACCGTCGGCGACCGGGTGACCGGGCTGGACGCCGGGGCCGACGACTACCTGGTCAAGCCGTTCGAGCTGGACGAGCTGTTCGCCCGGATCCGGGCGCTGCTGCGCCGCAGCTCCTACGCGGCGGCGGTGGCCGCCTCCGCCGAGTCGGCCGACGTCCTCACCTTCGCCGACCTGACCATGAACCTGGCCACGCGGGAGGTCATGCGCGGCGGGCGTCCGGTGGAGCTGACCCGTACGGAGTTCACCCTGCTGGAGATGTTCATGGCCCACCCGCGGCAGGTGCTCACCCGTGAGCAGATCCTCAAGGCGGTCTGGGGCTTCGACTTCGAGCCGTCCTCCAACTCGCTCGACGTGTACGTCATGTACCTGCGCCGCAAGACCGAGGCCGGCGGCGAGCCGCGCCTGGTGCACACGGTGCGGGGGGTGGGGTACGCGCTGCGGCAGGGCGGCGCGGAGTGACCGCTCCCCTCCGCCGCTTCCGCTCGCTGCCGATCCGGGCGCGGCTGTCCCTGCTGGTGGCGGCGGCCGTGGCGTTCGCGGTGGCGGCGGTGTCGGTGACCTGCTGGTTCATCGTGCGCGGGAAGCTGTACGACGAGGTCGACAACGATCTGAAGGAGTCGGTGCTCACCCTCCAGCAGGAGGAGTTCGAGCAGCTCACCAACGCCTGCGTCCCCGAGCCCTCCGACACGGGCACGATCACCCCGCGCAGCAAGCAGTACGCCCAACTGGTCCGCTCGGACGGCAGGGTGTGCGTGCTGCCCTACTCCGCGGCCGCGGTCGACGTCACCGGCGGCGACAAGGACGTGGCCGCCGACCCGGACCCGGGCGAGGGGTTCTTCCGCAACGGCACCGACAGCGACGGCACCCGGGTCCGCGTGCTGACGACGGCCGTCACCGTCAAGACCGGCCCGCTGAGCCGGGCCGTGGTCCAGGACTACGCCTTCGTCGTGGCCGTGCCGCTCAGCAACACCCAGTCCACGCTCAACGAGCTGGCCCTGCTGCTGCTCCTCGTCTCGGGCATCGGCGTGCTCGGCTCCGCCGCCGCGGGGCTCGCCGTCGCCCGTACGGGACTACGCCCGGTCGACCGGCTCACCGAGGCCGTCGAGCACGTGGCCCGCACCGAGGACCTGGGCGTCCGCATCCCCGTGGAGGACGACGCCGACGACGAGATCGCCCGCCTCTCCCGCTCCTTCAACAGCATGACCTCGTCCCTGGCCAGCTCCCGCGACCTCCAGCAGCAGCTCATCGCGGACGCGGGCCATGAACTGCGCACCCCGCTCACCTCCCTGCGCACCAACATCGAGCTCCTCACCCGCAGCGAGGACACGGGACGTCCGCTGCCCGCCGAGGACCGCAAGGCGCTGCTCGCCTCGGTCAAGGCGCAGATGACGGAACTGGCCGCCCTCATCGGCGACCTGCAGGAGCTGTCCCGCCCGGACACGGGCCAGCACGCGGGCCGCACCCGGATCGTCGCGTGGCACGACACCGTCGAGTCGGCGCTGCGCCGGGCCCGGCTCCGCGGCCCGGAACTGACCGTCACGGCGGACGTGCACCCCTGGTACGTACGGGCGGAGCCCGCGGCGCTCGAGCGGGCGGTGGTCAACATCCTGGACAACGCGGTGAAGTTCAGCCCGCCCGGCGGCACCGTCGAGGTCCGCCTCGCCGACGGCGTACTCACCGTCCGCGACCACGGCCCCGGCATCCCCCCGGACGAACTCCCCCATGTCTTCGACCGCTTCTGGCGCTCCCCCACCGCCCGCGCCCTCCCCGGCTCCGGCCTCGGCCTGTCGATCGTGGCCCGCACGGTCCACCAGGCCGGCGGCACGGTCACCCTGACCCCGGCCGACGGCACCGGCACCACGGCCACCATCCACCTCCCGGGTGCTCCGACCCCACCACCGGAGGTGCCCTAGAAGCCCGCCGCCCCCAACCGTCCGGCCAGCACCCGCACCTGTTCCCACGCCTCTGCGCCCTGCCCCAGCCGCTCGGGCGCACCGTCCGTCATCTCGCGGAAGAAGTCCTCTATACCCTTGAACCGTGCCCGGCCGTGGCGCATGACCTGCATCTGACGCAAAGTTCGTCGACGATTCATCAGCATTCCGCGTATCCAGAGAATCGTGATCAGCGGGGCGATGGTCGGATTCAGAACCGCGAGCGCCATCCCCGCTGCCCGCTCCGGCGTGCCCACGCGCTCCTGTCCCGCCAATGGATCCGGGCCACTCGACGGCCCCCGCACCGGCGGGTCTCCCCGCGCTGCTGTCGCGCGCAGCTAGGGCAGTTGGCGCGAAGCGGCCGGTCGGCGTCGGGATGTCAGTGGCGGGATCTAGATTCGTCGCATGAGTTCTTCGCTGAGTGTCTACCTGCTCGACGTCGCCGCCACGCGTGCCCTCATCGGCTCCCGCGACGACCAGTTGCTCGAGGTGATCCGTACCAACTTCGCGGGCCAACTGGAGCACGCGGACGAACAGTTCCGGAGCAGCATCCAGGAGGGTGCGCCCACCGCGTACGAGGCCTTGCACGCGGTGGTCCACGGTGGGCCCTTCAGCGCGGGCGGGGAGCATGCCTTCCAGTACGCGTACGCCTACGAGCGGCTCTGTTCGCTCACCGGGTCGTTCCTGGCCAACGACTGCTTCACGCCCCACCGGGGCGACTGGCTGTCGGTCGTCGACCAGGGGATGAAGGCCCTGGGGATCACCGCCGTGTCCGTCGAGGACTTCGGCTTCGGCAGCCTGCCCGCCCCGCTGCCGTCCACCTACGTCGTGGACTGCGGTGAGTGGAGGCCGGAGCGCATAGCCGAGGCGCTCGAACAGTTCGAGGCGACCAAACGGGCCGTCGACGAGGGGCGCCAGGACCCGCCGCCCCTCGAGCCCGACGTCGTGGACGCGGTCATGCAGTGCATCGGGTGGCTGCGGCACGCCCAGGCCCAGCCGGGCTTCGGCGTCATCGGCTTCCGTTACTGACCTCCGTCATGAGGCTGGGGGGGTGGGCCGGGGGCTGCCCGTTTCCCCGTCTGCTCGCTCAACTCGTGTGACACGGTGGGCGTATGTCGACACCACCCGACGGGCTGCCCGTCTACCGCGTACTGACCGGACCCGATGACGCGGCGTTCTGCCGGCGGGTGAGCGAGGCCCTGGAGATGGGGTACAGGCTGCACGAAGGGCCTGCCGTCACCTTCGACGGTGAGCGGGTCATCGTCGCGCAGGCTGTGGTGTGGGTCGACTAGCGGCTTCCGGTCCGCGGGACAGGCGGACATGCGCCGGGGCCGGTACGGGACGTGGTGTCGTCCTGTACCGGCCCCGGTGGTGGTTGCTTACTGCACGATCGTGATGCGGTCCGCCGCCGGTGGGGTGAGCGGGGACGTGGCCGAGGAGTTGGCCGTCAGGTACTGCTCGAGGGCGGCCAGGTCGTCGAGGCCGACCAGGTCGTTCGTGCCCTCGCCCAGGGTCGGGAAGCCGTCGCCGCCGCCCGCGAGGAAGCTGTTCGTCGCGACGCGGTAGGTGGCGGCCGGGTCGATGGGCGAGCCGTTCAGCCGGATCGAGTCCGTGACCACGCGGTCCGCGCCCGTCTTCGTCAGGTCGAGGGTGTAGGTCAGGCCGGAGGAGATCTGGAGGATCTTCGGGGCCGCCTCGTTCGGGCCGCTGACCTGCTCCTTCAGGGCCTGGATCACCTGCGCCCCGGTGAAGTCCTGGAGGTTGACCGTGTTGGCGAACGGCTGGACGGTGAAGCCCTCGGCGAACGTCACCACGCCGTCGCCCTCGCCGCCACCGGCAGCGTAGGTGAGGGAGGCGCGGATGCCGCCGGGGTTCATCAGGGCCAGGTCGGTCTCCGGGTCCAGCGTCCTGCCGTACGCCAGCTGCGCGTCGGCGATGAGGTCACCGAGCGGGGACTCCGTGCCGTCGCGCACGATGTCGCCGGAGATGTAGCCGATCGGGCGGTTGCCGATGGGGGCGGCGAGGGTGTTCCACTTCTCGATCAGGCGGGTCATGTCGGGCGCCTTGGGGACGTCCCGGGTGACGACGTGGTTCGCGGACTTCACCGCCGTACGGGCGATGTCACCGGTCCAGCGGTCGTACGTCAGCGTGGTGTCGGTGTAGAGGCGGCCGAAGGACGCGGCCGAGGTGACCGTGCGCGGCTTGCCCGACGGGTCGGGGATGGTGCAGGCGTACGCCGCGTGGGTGTGGCCGGTGACCAGCGCGTCCACGTCCGGCGTGACGTTCTTCGCGATGTCCGCGATCGGGCCGGAGATGCCGTCGCCGGCGCCCGGGGAGTCGCAGTCGTAGTTGTAGGCGGACGAGGCCGGGAAGCCGCCCTCGTGGATGAGGGCCACGATGGACTTCACGCCCTTGCGGCGCAGCTCCCTGGCGTACTTGTTGATCGTCTCGACCTCGTCCTTGAAGGACAGGCCCTTCACGCCCTCGGCGGAGACGATGTCCGGGGTGCCCTCGAGCGTCACGCCGATGAAGCCGACCTTGACGCCCTTCTGCTTCCACACCCAGTACGGCTTGAGGAGGGGCTTCTTCGTCTTCTCGTTCAGGACGTTGGCCGCCAGGTACGGGAAGTCGGCGCCCTTGAACTTCTTGTCCGCGTAGCAGCCGTCGACCGGGTGGCAGCCGCCGTTCTGGAGGCGGCCCAGCTCGCGCGCGCCCTCGTCGAACTCGTGGTTGCCGACCGACGTGACGTCCAGGTCGAGCTTGTTCAGCGCCTCGATGGTGGGCTCGTCGTGGAAGAGGCCCGAGATCAGGGGGGAGGCGCCGACCATGTCGCCGCCGGCGGCGGTGATGGAGTAGCGGTTGCCCTTGCGGGCCTCGCGCAGGTGCGTGGCGAGGTACTCGACACCGCCCGCGTCGACGGTCTTCGTCGTGCCGTCCGGCTGGAGTTCGGTGACCCGGCCGGAGGAGCCCGACGGGGGTTCCAGGTTGCCGTGCAGGTCGTTGAACGACAGGAGTTGGACGTCCTGGTAGCGGCCGTGGTGGTGACCGTGCGACGGGCCCTTGCGGTCGTGGTTCTCGCCCGCGGTCGCCGATCCGGGCAGGGCCGCGGCGGCCAGCGCTCCGGCGGTGAGCACACCGGCGGCGGTCGCGAGGAGACGGTTCGTACGGCGTCTGCGGCGCTGGTGGTGCGCCGGGGATGTGGCTGGCATGCGCCCCCCTGTGGGTCCGAGTGGGTACCGGCGCAGCCTAGAGTCAACGCGCGTAGCGCGACAGGGGCTTCAGGGTTACGACCTGGTTTATCTTTCGTCGGCACCCTTGCCGCCCGCGTTGCGGCACCCTCCGGCGCCCTCCCCTTACCCTCGTAGGCATGACCAGCGACGACGACTTCGCACGGCCCGGCCGGCCCCGTTCGCTCCAGACCTACGCCGCCCTCACCCCCGAGCAGACCGACGCGGTTCTCGCCCTGCTCGCGGAGGCCGCCCGGACCGACGGTCAGCAGGCGGTGTCCGAGCAGGGGCGGCTGCAACTGCGCGGCGGGGAGCGGGAGGGGGTCTCGCACCTGCTGCTGACCGTCGGCGACGAACTCGTCGGGTACGCCCAGTTGGAGGACACCGACCCGGTGGAGCCGCCGGCCGCCGAGCTGGTCGTGCACCCGTCCCACCGGGGCAACGGGCATGGGCGGGCGCTCGGTTCCGCGCTGCTCGCCGCCTCCGGGAAGCGGCTGCGGGTGTGGGCGCACGGCGGTCACTCGGCCGCCCGGCATCTGGCGCAGGTGCTCGGTCTGACGCTGTTCCGGGAACTGCGGCAGATGCGGCGGCCGTTGGCCGGGCTCGATCTGCTCGAGCCGGTGCTGCCGGCGGGGGTGAGCGTCCGTACGTTCGTGCCCGGCCGGGACGACGCGGCCTGGCTCGCGCTGAACGCCGCCGCCTTCGCCCACCACCCCGAGCAGGGCTCACTGACGCAGCGCGACCTCGACGACCGCAAGGCCGAGCCGTGGTTCGACCCCGAGGGCTTCTTCCTCGCCGAGGACGAGGGCGGCCGGCTCGTCGGCTTCCACTGGACCAAGGTGCACCGGGAGGAAGGCCTCGGCGAGGTGTACGTCCTCGGTGTGAGCCCCGCCGCCCAGGGCGGCGGCCTCGGCAAGTCCCTCACCTCGATCGGGCTGCGGCACCTGGCGGGCAAGGGACTGCCGACCGCCATGCTCTACGTCGACGCAGACAACAAGGCCGCGGTCTCCGTCTACGAGCGGCTGGGCTTCGTCACGCACGAGACGGATCTGATGTACCGGACGGAGACATGAGCCTCCGCAGCCGGAACCGTCGTACCGGCTCCGTGGCGCACAGCGCGCCCGCCGCCAGGACCGCGCACAGCAGCATCGCCCAGCGGTCGTGGGCGGCCGCCCATCTCGGGTCGTCCGGCGTCACGAACAGCGCCCAGCTGCCCGGGCTCAGCAGCGGCCCCAGGACCGCCGAGGTGAGCAGGAACCCGGCGACCGCCTGACCCGGCCGGGCGCCGTCCCCGCGGTGGATCGCGAACGCCGCCCCGGTCAGGGCGAGGACGAGGACCGCAGCCGCCTCGACGGTGATGCCGGCGGCCGGGGGGCGCAGCTCCCCGGGGACGAGGAGGAGGGCCCCGGTCCACCACAGGGCGGCCACCGGTGTGATGAGGGCGAGGCGCAGGCCGTGGCGGACGGCGCGCCGGGTGGGTACGGCGGCCGTGGTGTGCCGGGCGGGGTCGTCCAGCAGGAAGGCCGCGCCGAGCGCGAAGGCCACGGCGGAGGCCCGCAGCGAGGTCACCGCCAGCCAGGCGTTCGCTCCCTCGCCCGCCAGCCTGGGGGTGGCGGCGAGCAGCAGGCCCAGCGCGCCCGCCGCCGTGATCATCCGCCAGGGCAGGGTCCGGGCGAGCGGCCGGACCAGTACCGCGCCCACCGGTCCGGCGCTCACGCGCACTCTTCCTCCTCGTCCTCGTCCTTCTCCGGCACGTCCAGGCCCAGCATCTGCGCGACGCGGTCCGTGGTCACGTCGGGGGCCGTCAGCTCGGCCCAGTTGCTCCTCACCTGCGCGGCGGTCTCGCCGCGGGGCCGCTGGAGCAGCTCGCGCACCAGTTCCGTGTGCGCGGCGGACATCCGCAGCGGCTCGGTCTGCGAGACGACGATCGCCGAGCCGGTGTCGCTGTCGTCGAGGCGGACGCTGCGCAGGCCGGCCATCGGGTCGGGGAGGTCCGCGAGCGCCAGCCACATGACGGTGACCATCCGGCCGTCGCAGATGCCGCTCACCGCCTCCTCCTTGCCCGTGACCAGGACGCCGGCCACGGCGGTCGCGAACTCGGGGATCCGGTTGCCGCCCCAGGCCGTGCCGACGGTCACCTCGCCCGGGCGGGCGGACGGGGGAAGCAACGGGTCGGAGTCCAGCCCGTAGCGCGCGTCGACCCGCTGCCGCACGACCAGGGGCCGGTCCTGTGCGCCGGGGCCCGCGACGGAGCGCACGCCGTCCACGACCTCCGCCCAGTCACCGGTGCGCGGGGTCCACTCCGGGAAGGCGCAGTACGCCGTGCCGTCCCGCTCCTCGCAGTGCTGCACCTTCTCCGGGGCGACCGAGACCCGCGTACGTGCCTCGGTCACCTCCTCCGGCACGTCCCGGGACTGTCCCACCGCGCCCACCAGGGTCAGTGCCACCGCGCCGGCGACGCCCGCCTGGACGGTCCGCAGCCGGGCCCCGCCGGAGAGCAGCACCGCCAGCAGGGCCGCGCTCAGCGCGAGTCCGGTGAGGTACAGGGCGTGCCAGGCGGCGGGGCGGCCCAGCAGGTCGGAGGGCAGGGTGTGGGAGCTGCCCTCGCCGACCGTCGGCATCAGCCACCGCACCCAGCCCTCGCTGCCGAAGCCCGTGGTGAACATGAAGAACAGGAACAGGAACACGATCAGCAGCGGGGCCGCGAGGGGCGCGGCCAGCAGCCGGGCCAGCAGCACGCCGAACGCGCCGAGCAGCAGTACGGACAGCGGCCCGACGAGGAGTTCGCCGGGTGAGCCGTGCCCGACGGCGCCCGGCTTGAGCGCCTCCCAGGTGAACTGGCCGGCCACGCACACCGTGGCGAGGAGCGTCACCGGAACGACGGACAGCAGATGCGCCACGGTGCGGCGCCACGGCTGGACCACCAGCACGGCGAAGTGCCGGTCGGTGCCGTACCGGTCCGAGCGCAGCACGGCGTGGTTGGCGCTCAGCAGTACCGCGAGGCCGACGAGCAGCGGTCCGCCCTGGGTGGCGCGGTCGGCGTCCTGCAGCGCGGGGAAGCCGGCGAAGGAGTCGCGGGTGCGCCACACGATCCAGGCGAGGTACACCGCGAAGGCGACGAGGACGGGTATGCGCAGGAGCAGTCTGCGTGCCTCGAAGCGGGCGAGGGCGAACACCGCCGCCCAGGAGGCGCGGGGCCGGGCCGCCACGGCGGCCGGGGTGTCCAGGGTGGTGGTCATGCCGTCACCTCCGCGCCCGCGCCGTCGAGGGTGAGCAGGTAGCCGTCCTCCAGGGAGGGTTCGAGCAGTTCGGCGCCGGCGGGCGGGTCGCCCACGTTGCGGAAGGTGCCCGCTCCGGTGCGCCAGCCGGCCTTGGCGCCGGGGTCGCGTCCCTCGCTGCTCCACACCCGGCCCGCCGCCTGCGCGGTGAGCTCGGCGGGGGTGCCGTCGAAGCGGACGGTGCCGTCGGCCAGCACCACCACCCGGTTGCAGAGCATCGCCACGTCCTCGGTCTGGTGCGTGGACAGCAGCACCGTGCGGCCCTCTCCGGCCTGCGCGATCAACTCACGGAAGCGCATGCGCTGTTCGGGGTCCAGGCCGACGGTGGGCTCGTCGAGGACGACGAAGTCGGGGTCGCCGACGAGGGCCGCGGCCAGCGCGACCCGCTGCCGCATGCCGCCGGAGAGCTTCTTGATGCGCTTGCCGCGTACGTCGGCGAGGCCGACCTCGTCGAGCACGCGCCGTACCTCGCGGTGCCGGGCGGTGCGGTCGGTCAGTTCCTTGAGGATGGCCACGTAGTCGACGAACTCGAAGGCGGTGAAGTCGGGGTGGAAGCCGGGTGTCTGCGGCAGATAGCCGAGGTGCCGCCGGACCTCCTGGCGGCCGCGCGAGGTGCCCGGGTCATGGCCGAGCACGGTGAAGGCGCCCCGGTCGGCCGGGACGGCGGTGGCGAGCACCCGCAGCAGCGTGGTCTTGCCCGCGCCGTTGGGTCCGAGCAGCCCGGTCACGCCGGCGGACAGCCGCAGCGAGACGTCGTCGAGGGCGCGGGTACCGCCGTAGTGGAGGCTCAGCCCGGAGGCGGAGACGGTGGGCGTCATACGGAACTCCCGTGGAGGTGGCTGTGTCGGGGCGAGCGCGTCGCGCCGCCCGGCTGAGTGCTGAGTGGTGTGTGCCGAGTGCTGCATACGAAGGGATCGGGGCGGGCGCCGTACCGCTCCCGGCCGGCGGAGGGGCCGGAAGGGGTCCGAGGGCGTTCGGCACGCCGCCTCCGCCGGGAGGGCCCCGCCACGCCGCGACCCCGGCTGAGCGGTGGCCGGGGACGGACTCGGGCCGTGCCCCCGGCCGCCGGCCCGGATCCGCGCACGGTCAGACCGTCCTCCCCCGGCTGAGGTCGAACCGGTCCCGCATCAGGACGAGAAGTCCGGCGGCGAGTACGGCGACCGCCGCGGACACGCCCTGCCCGGCCGCGGTGAAGGGGACGAGCGTGGTTTCCTCACCGGCCCGGACGGAGTTCGCCGCGAGCAGGACCGCGACCCAGACGCCGCCGACGAGGGACGCTGCCGGCACCGGGCCGAGCCGGGCGGTCAGCGCGAGGGCGGTCGCGGTGAGCGCGAGGGCGGGCAGCAGCCAGGTCAGGGCGCGCAGCCCGTACCCGGGCAGGGCGAGGGTGGCCAGCAGGTTGAGGCCGAGCCCGGCGCCCAGCACCGCCACCGTGCGGATCATCAGCAGCCGGAAGCCGTGCATCGGGGCGACGACCGCCATCTCGTACGTCGGGTCCAGTGCGGGCCCGTACGACAGGGCGACCCCGGCGAGCGGCAGCAGCGGTGCGAGGGCCAGGAAGAGGGTGGGGGAGCCGCCGGTGGCGTGACCGACGGCGACGGCCACGGTGAGCACGAGGACGGCGGCGACCGCGCCGAGCCAGGAGCGGCGCAGCGCCGGGGTGGCGGCGAGCAGCCGTGCGGTGTGGTCGGTGATGCCGAGCCGCAGCAGCAGCGACTCCAGCAGTCCCGGCCGGGGCGCGTCGAGTTCGGTGTCGAGCCGGTCCCAGCCGGCGTCCAGGGCGACGGGGTCGGTGACGTCGGCGAGGACGGCCCGGCAGTGCGCGCAGACGGTGAGGTGGGTGTCGGCCGACCAGAGCAGGGGCGGCTCCAGGTCGCCCCGCGCATAGGCCCGCAGGTCTGTCTCGGGCACGTGCCAGCCCGTCGTTGCGTGCGTCATGCCAGCGCCTCCCGGAGTTGCCTGCGGGCCCGCATCGCCCGTGTCTTGACCGTGCCCGGCGGGATGCCGAGCAGGACGGCGGCCTCACGGGTGGTCAGCCCGTCGACGACCGTGGCCTGGAGCACCGCGCGCAGTTCCGGCGACAGCCGGACCAGGGCTCCGGCGAGGTCGCCGTGTTCCACGCCCGCGAGCACGCGGTCCTCCGCCGACACCTCGTCCCGGTGCCGCAGCCGCGCGAGGGCCTGCCGCAGCCGGCCGCGCGCCCCGGCGCCGCGCAGGGCGTCGACCAGCCGGCGGGAGGCGATGCGCCACAGCCATCCGGCGGCGTCGGCGCCCTCGGCGGTCTCGCGGTACCGGGCCGTGCCGCGCCACACCGCGAGGAAGGTCTCCTGGACGACGTCGTCGACGATGCCCGCGTCGGCGCACCGGCTGCGCATCCGCGCGGTCAGCCACGGCGCGTACCGCCGGTACAGCTCCTCGAAGGCGCGCCGGTCGCCGTCCGTCGCGACGGCGCGCAGCAGCTCGCCATCACTTCTCGTTTCGCTCACGTCCCCTCATCGGATGGGCCCGGCCGATCGGTTCACGCGATCGCGGTTGACTTTCGCACCCCCCTGCACCACCCTTTCACTACTCAATTAGTGAAAGGGTGGTTGTCGAGTGATCGACTACCGCATCGACCGGCACAGCGGCGTGGCCACCTACGTCCAGATCGTGCAGCAGACCAAACAGGCCCTGCGCCTCGGCATGCTGGCGCCGGGCGACAAGCTGCCCACGGCACGCGAGGTCGTCGAGGCCACCGCCGTCAACCCCAACACCGTGCTCAAGGCCTACCGCGAGCTGGAACGCGAGGGCCTGGTCGAGGCCCGGCGCGGCCTCGGCACCTTCGTACGGCGCTCCCTGGGCGCCGCCCCCGCCGACTCCCCGCTCCGCGCGGAACTGGACGGCTGGGCGTCCCGGGCCCGCGAGGCGGGGCTGGAGCGGGAGGACGTGGCCGCCCTCTTCACCGCCGTACTCGCAACGCACTACCCGGCGCCCGCGCCGGGCCCCGCACACCCGAAGACCCCTCAGGGAGACCCGTCATGACCGTCCCGGCCATCGAGGCAGACGCCGTCGGCAAGCGCTTCGGCCGGCGCGCCGCCCGGGCGCTGCGCGACTGTTCCTTCCGGCTGCCCGCCGGCCGCGTCTGCGCCGTCGTCGGCCCCAACGGCGCGGGCAAGTCGACGCTGCTCGCGATCACCGCCGGGCTGCTCGCCCCCACCGAGGGCACGGTCGCCGTCCTCGGCACGGACCCGGCGACGGCCCGCCCCCGCGTCGGCTTCGTCGACCAGGACAAGCCGCTGTACCCGCAGCTCACGGTCGCCGAGACGCTGCGCATGGGCGCCGACCTGAACCCCGGACGCTGGGACGCGGACACCGCGCAGCAGGTCGTGGCCGGGGGCGACCTGGACCCGCGCAAGCGGATCCGCGCGCTCTCCGGCGGCCAGCGCACCCGCGTGGCCCTCGCCCTCGCCCTCGGCAAGCGGCCCGAGCTGCTGCTGCTGGACGAGCCGATGGCCGACCTCGACCCGCTGGCCCGGCACGAGCTGATGGGCACCCTGATGGGACAGGCCGCCGCACACGGCACCACGATCGTGATGTCCTCCCACGTCGTCGCCGAGCTCGAGGACTCCTGCGACCACCTGCTGCTGATCGGCGGCGGCCGGGTCCGCCTGGCCGGTGAGATCGACGACCTGCTGGCCGCCCACACCCACGTCTCCGCGCCCGCCGGGACCGAACTGGCCCCGCACGACGTCGTGGAGTCCCGCACCACCGGCCGCCGGCTCAGCGCACTGGTCCGTCCGGCCGGGCCGCTGCCCGGCGACTGGCGCACCGGCGCGCCGTCCCTGGAGGAGCTCGTCCTGTCCTATCTGCGCAACCCCGGCGCCCCCGCCCCGGCCCCGGCGCCCGAGACCACGGAGGCCGCCGCGTGAGCGCCACCCCCACCATCGCCCCCGCCGTGCCCGCCACGGCCCTCCCCGACCACGCGCCCCGCCAGCTGCGCTGGCTGGTGCGGCTGCACCGCACGCCCCTGCTCACCGGCACGGCGCTCGTGCTGCTGACCGCCGCGGCCCTGCTGTGGCTCGGCGGTCCGCTCACCAACGCCTCGGCGGAGGCCTGGCAGCAGTACGACGCCTGCGGCTTCACCCCCATCTGTTCCTACGACCAGGACGCCGTCGTCCGCTACAAGGACGTGTACAACTACACGACCTACGCCGTGCTCGCGGTGCCGTTCCTGGTCGCCGCCTGGGCCGGCGGTTCGCTCACCGGCCGCGAGATGGAATCCGGCACGGCCCGGCTGGCCTGGACGCAGGGAGCGTCCCCGGTCCGCTGGCTGGCCTCCCGGCTCGCCCTCCCGGCCGTGCTGATCCTCGCGGCGACCGGACTGCTCGCCTGGCTGCACCGCCTGGCCTGGACCGCGGCCGAGGGCCGCGTCGACAGCACCAAGGCATGGAACGAATTCAGCACGTTCTACGCCAACGGCACCGTCCCCGTGGCCCTCGCCCTGGCCGGGCTGGCCGCGGGCGTCCTCGCGGGGCTGCTGCTGCGCCGCGCCATGGCGGCGCTCACCATGGCCGCCGTCGCACTCGGCGCGCTGTGGGCGGCCGTCCACACCGCCCTGCCGCGTCTGTGGCCCACGGTCACCGAGACCAACGGCCTGCGGGACGGCCCGAGCGGGGAGGGCATCGTGGTCGGACAGGGCGTGCTGACCGCCGACGGCGACCGGCTGGACCTTCCCTGCTACACCAGCAGGCTGCCGGGCTGTAAGTCGACCCTGTCCGACCTGCACGCCGTCAGCTTCTACCGCGACTACCACCCCGACGCCCACTACTGGCCGCTCCAGCTGGTCGCCTCCGGCATCCTGCTCGCCGTCGCCGCACTCCTGGCCTACGCGGCCTTCCGGCTGCTGCGCCACCGCACCGGCACGGCACGGCGGAGCGCCGGATGAGCGGTCCGCGCACGGCCGCCGCGTCCGCGGTGCCGCTCCGCCGTACGGCCTGACGGGTCCGTCCGTACGTCCCTGCCTGCGGGGGGAGGGACGTACGGTGGTCGTCCCTCCGGGCCCCGCACCGGGCGGCCGCACCCCGTGGGCCGCCCCCCGCTTTCCCGCACGTCATGTCTCCGTAACCATCGATTCAGACAGGCTTGCGACGCTCGGCCAATGACTCCCGCCGTGCCAGAGTCCGCACCGCCCCGACGGGTGAACGGGGGGATCGGGGACGCCTCAGGGCCACCACCGCTCCCACCCGCGCTTTCCGACGCGCCCGTGCGGCTGTCGGCGCGGAACAATGGGGCCATGAGCCAGCCCAGCACCCAGGCACAGGTACAGCACCCGCAGCCCTCCGTGGGCTCCATCGCGGCCCACCGCCCGCACACCCTGGCCGGAGTGGTCTCCGACCTGGAACCCGACATCGACGCCGACCTCGACGGTTACGAGGAGTCGCACACGGACGGCGCCCCGCTCCCGCAGGGCCGCTTCCTCGACCGGGAACGCAGCTGGCTCGCCTTCAACGAGCGCGTCCTCGAACTCGCCGAGGATCCGGCCACCCCGCTGCTGGAGCGCGCGAACTTCCTCGCGATCTTCGCCAGCAACCTGGACGAGTTCTTCATGGTCCGCGTGGCCGGTCTCAAGCGCCGCATCGCCACCGGCGTCGCCACCCGCTCCGCGTCCGGGCTCCAGCCGCGCGAGGTGCTGGAGATGATCTGGGCCCGCTCCCGCGAGCTGATGGCCCGGCACGCCGCCTGCTACCACGAGGACGTCGCCCCCGCGCTGGCGGAGGAGGGCATCCACCTGGTCCGCTGGAACGAGCTCACGGAGAAGGAGCAGGCCCGGCTCTTCACGCTCTTCCGGCACCAGATCTTCCCGGTTCTCACCCCCCTCGCGGTCGACCCGGCGCACCCCTTCCCGTACATCTCCGGCCTGTCGCTGAACCTGGCCGTCGTCGTACGCAACCCCGTCACCGGCCACAAGCACTTCGCCCGGGTGAAGGTGCCGCCGCTGCTGTCCCGCTTCCTGGAGAGCTCCCCCGGCCGCTACGTCCCCATCGAGGACGTCATCGCCGCGCACCTGGAGGAGCTGTTCCCGGGCATGGAGGTGCTGGAGCACCACGCCTTCCGGCTCACCCGCAACGAGGACCTGGAGGTCGAGGAGGACGACGCGGAGAACCTGCTCCAGGCACTGGAGAAGGAGCTCATGCGGCGCCGCTTCGGGCCGCCGGTGCGCCTGGAGGTCGAGGAGTCCATCGACCGGGAGGTGCTGGACCTGCTGGTGCGCGAACTGAAGGTCGGCGAGGCGGAGGTGTACCCGCTGCCCGGCCCGCTCGACCTCACCGGCCTCTTCCGCATCCACAGCCTGGACCGGCCCGAGCTGAAGTACCCGAAGTTCATCGCGGGCACCCACCGTGACCTGGCCGAGGTCGAGTCCGCCTCCGCCCCCGACATCTTCGCCGCCCTGCGCAGCCGTGACGTGCTGCTGCACCACCCCTACGACTCCTTCTCCACCTCCGTGCAGGCGTTCCTGGAGCAGGCGGCCGCCGACCCGGACGTCCTCGCCATCAAGCAGACCCTGTACCGGACGTCCGGCGACTCCCCCATAGTCGACGCGCTCATCGACGCCGCCGAGTCCGGCAAGCAGGTCCTCGTCCTGGTCGAGATCAAGGCCCGCTTCGACGAGCACGCCAACATCAAGTGGGCGCGCAAGCTGGAGGAGGCCGGCTGCCACGTCGTCTACGGCCTGGTCGGCCTGAAGACCCACTGCAAGCTGTCGCTGGTGGTCCGGCAAGAGGGCGAGACGCTACGGCGCTACAGCCACGTCGGCACCGGCAACTACCACCCGAAGACGGCCCGCCTCTACGAGGACCTCGGCGTGCTCACCGCCGACCCGCAGGTCGGCGCGGACCTCTCCGACCTGTTCAACCGGCTCTCCGGATACTCCCGCCGCGAGACCTACCGGCGCCTGCTCGTCGCCCCCAAGTCCCTGCGGGACGGCCTGGTCTCCCGGATCGACAAGGAGGCCCAGCACCACCGCGCGGGTCGGCCCGCGTACGTCCGCATCAAGGTCAACTCGATGGTCGACGAGGCCGTCATCGACGCCTGCTACCGGGCGTCCCAGGCGGGCGTGCCGGTCGACATCTGGGTGCGCGGCATCTGCGCGATCCGGCCCGGCGTGGAGGGCCTGTCGGAGAACGTGCGGGTGCGCTCCGTCCTCGGCCGCTTCCTCGAGCACTCCCGCGTCTTCGCCTTCGGCAACGGCGGCGAACCCGAGGTGTGGATAGGCAGCGCGGACATGATGCACCGCAACCTCGACCGCCGGATAGAGGCGCTGGTGCGGGTGACCGACCCGGCCCACCGGGCGGCGCTGAACCGGCTGCTGGAGACCGGCATGTCCGACACCACGGCGTCCTGGCACCTGGGCCCGGACGGCGAGTGGACCCGGCACTCCACGGACGCGGACGGCCAGCCCCTGCGCAACGTCCAGGAGATGCTCATAGACGCCCGGAGGCGCCGGCGTGGCACAGCGACACCTTGACCCGACGGCCGGGCCCGTCCCGGCGGACGCCCTGGCCGGCTATCTGCGGGACCGGGCGACCGAGTTCCTCCGCGCGCTGCGCCTCCACCGGGAGACCGGTGCGGGCGCGGCCGGGTCGGAGGGTTCCGTCGAAGCGGCCCGCGCGCTGCGGCGCGCGGCCCGCCGCATCAGCGCCGGCCTCCACACGTTCCAGCCGGTCCTCGACCCCGACTGGGCGGAGACCCTGCGCCCCGAACTGGCCTGGGTCTCCGGCACCCTGGCCCAGGAACACGCCTACGCCGCCCGCCTGGACCAGCTCCTCCTGGCCCTGCACCGCCTGTCGGGAGCACCCCCCTTCCCGTCCCCGGCGGCCTCCGGCCCGTCCGGCACGGCAACGACCCCCCGGCCCGGGGGGTCCTCCGGCACGGGAGCGCGCAACGGTCCGGCGAGCGCCCCGAACGGCACGGCCCACTCCGTCGGCTCTCCTGCCGACCTGCCCCCCGGTTCGGGAACACGCAGAGCCCCGGCGAACACGCCCCACCCCACGGCCGCCCCGGGCGGCACGACGGCCACCCCCGCCAAAGTCCCCGCCCCGACCGGCACGAGTCCCGGTGCCGACGTGGCCCCGGGCGCCCGAGGAGGCGGAAGCCCCGGTGCCACCGGCGGCAACGCGGCGGCCGACGGCACGATCGCCCAGCCCCCGGGTGCACGTCCCCCGGCCACCCCCCGCACCACCACGCCCCCGAACGCCCCGACCGGCCCCGGCGGCACACCGCGCCGCACCACCCCCACGCACGACGCAGCCCACGCCGCCACCGACACACAGAGCACCACCCCGGCCGCCGCGCACGCCGGCCCCCGTGCTCCGGGCCGCGCGGCCGTCGCCGTTCGCGACCGGGCCGGCCGGGCCGTCGCCGCGGCGGACGGGGCGGGGGATGCGGCCCTGCGTGTCACCGCCGCGGCCGTCCCCGCCCCCACAGGGGCCCGCGGCGACGGCGGCCGTCCCGCGAGGTCCGTCCCCGCGCCCGGCCGGGCCGGCCTCACCGTCGGTGCCGCCAAGGCCGGTGCCCTGCTGGACCGCCAGCTGACGCTGGCCAGGACCCGGGCGCACTCCACCGCGCTCCAGGCCCTCGGGTCGTCCCGGTTCCACGGGATCGCCGACAAGGTCGCCGTCCTCGCCAGCGAGGTGCCACTGTCCCCGGCCGCGGCCGACGCCGACCTGCGCCCGCTCGCCGACGCCGCGCGCGAGCGGCTCGCGAACGCCGTCGCCGCGCTGCCCCTGCTCACCGCGGGCAGCCCCTACAACGCCGAAGCACTGATCCACGGGCTCTCCCCGGACCCCGCACCACACCCGCAGGACGCCCCCTGGCACCAGGTCCGTCTCCTCCTGCGCCTGCACCGCTACGCCCGCGAGGTCCTCCACGCCGGCGCGGCCCCGCCCGCCGACCTCCGTCTCCTCGCCGCGGGCGAGGCCCTCGACCGGCACCGCGACGCCTCGGAAGCGGCGGCCGCCGCCGCTCAAGCGGCCCGCACCCCCCGCATCGCCCCGGCCACGGCGTACGCGCTGGGCGTGCTCCACGCCGACCAGCGGCATGAGGTGGAGGCAGCGCGGTACGCGTTCCAGCGCGCCTGGCAGAAGGAAGCCATCGGCATGTCATAGGGAGGCACACGGTGAGCAACCTGGGCTCCGCCAAGAACCGCACCCTCACCGTCCAGGCCGCCGGCTGCGTCCTGTGGCGCCGTTCCCCCGTGACCGGCGAGCTCGAACTCTGCCTCGTCCACCGGCCCAAGTACGACGACTGGTCCTGGCCCAAGGGCAAACTCAAGCGCGGCGAGGACCCGCTCGCCGGAGCCCTGCGCGAGGTCGCCGAGGAGACGGGCCACACCGCCGTACCGGCCGCCGAGCTCCCGAGCGCGCTCTACCTGGCGAACGGCCGCCCCAAGCGGGTCCGCTACTGGGCGGCCGAAGCCGTCTCCGGCGCCTTCACCCCGAACGACGAGGTCGACCGCGTCCTCTGGCTCCCCCCGGACGCCGCCCGCGCCCACCTCACCGCGCCCGGGGACGCCGACCTGGTGGACGCCCTCCTCGCCACCCTCCGCCCGGCCCGGTGAGCGTTCCGTTCCGGTCCGGTACCCGTCCGTGTCCTCGACGTGAGCGTTCCGTGACCTCACCGCACCGTCCACAGGGGTTCACCCCTCGTTCATGTACGCCCATCGGCCGCTTCACCTGTTCTGCCTAATTTCGGCCTTACGCGATGCGGTCCGCCCGACGAAAGAGGGGGCACACCGCGTCACCCACTTCGCACGCCGCCGAATTCAGGACGGCGGCCACTGGAAGGAACTCAAGTGAAGCTTCAGCGCAAGAACCGGCGGGCCCTCGCTCTCGGTGCTCTCGCCGTCTCCGGCGCCCTGGCCCTCACGGCGTGCGGCTCCGACGACACCGGCGGCAACAGCGGCGGCGACGCCTCCGCCACCGCGCAGGCCGGCAACATCGACTGCGGCGACGCCAAGGGCCAGCTGCAGGCCTCCGGCTCTTCCGCCCAGAAGAACGCCATCGACGCCTGGGTCAAGCAGTACGCCGCGGCGTGCAAGGGCGTGCAGGTCAACTACAACCCGACCGGTTCGGGCGCCGGCATCACCGCGTTCCTCCAGGGCCAGACCGCGTTCGCCGGCTCGGACTCCGCGCTGGACGCCGAGGAGATCGAGCAGTCCAAGAAGGTCTGCACGGACGGCCAGGCCATCGACCTGCCCATGGTCGGTGGCCCGATCGCCGTCGGCTACAACGTCACGGGCGTCGACAACCTGGTCCTGGACGCGCCGACCCTCGCCAAGATCTTCGACAGCAAGATCACCAACTGGAACGACGAGGCGATCGCCAAGCTCAACCCCGACGCCAAGCTTCCCGACCTGAAGATCCAGGCCTTCCACCGCTCGGACGAGTCCGGCACCACGGACAACTTCACCACCTACCTCCAGGCCGCCGCGCCCGACGACTGGAAGTACGAGCCGAGCAAGTCCTGGGAGGCCAAGGGCGGCCAGTCCGCGCAGGGCTCCTCCGGTGTCGCCCAGCAGGTGAAGCAGACCCCCGGCGCCATCTCCTACATGGAGCTGTCCTACGCCAAGGACGGCATGAACACCGTCGCCATCAAGACCGAGGCCGCCGAGCCGGTCCAGGCGACCATCGAGAACGCCACCGCCGCCATCGGCGCGGCCAAGGTCGTCGGCACCGGCAAGGACCTCGCGCTGGAGCTGGACTACACCCCGTCCGCCGACGGCGCCTACCCGATCGTCCTGGTGACGTACGAGATCGCCTGCGACAAGGGCAACAAGGCGGAGACCCTCCCCGCCACCAAGTCCTTCCTGAACTACATGGCTTCCGAGGACGGCCAGGCCCTGCTGGCCGACGCGGGCTACGCCCCGATGCCCGAGGAGATCATCACCAAGGTCCGCGAGACCATCTCGAGCCTCGCCTGACCCGAGAGTGCGGACCGGCCCCGACCACGGCGCCGGTCCGCACCGTCCGGTGCACCGCCATCAGGAGCCCCCGGCCCCGGAAGGCTCCGACCGAGCCGCCCGTCCCGGCGGCTCCGCAGACCGGAGAACCCGATGGACATCACCACACAGAAACCAGCCGCTCCCCCCGCACCCGGGCCGGCCGCACCCCAGGACAAGCGTGCCGCGCGCGGTGCCACCCGCCCCGGTGACCGGATATTCCTCGGGCTCTCCCGCGGGTCCGGCATCTTCGTCCTGGTGCTCATGGCCGCCATCGCGGCCTTCCTGACGTACCGCGCGTCCCTGGCCATCAGCAAGGACGAGGCGAACTTCTTCACCACCTTCGAGTGGAACCCCAGCGGCGTCCCGCCGGAGTTCGGCATCGCGGTCCTGGCCTTCGGCACCGTCGTGTCATCGATCATCGCCATGGTCATCGCGGTCCCGATCTCGGTGGGCATCGCCCTGTTCATCACGCACTACGCCCCCCGCCGCCTCGGCGGCGCCGTCGGATACGTGATCGACCTGCTCGCCGCCGTCCCGTCCATCGTCTACGGCCTGTGGGGAGCCCTCGTCCTGGTGCCGCACCTGGGCGGCCTCTACAGCTGGCTCGACGAGTACTTCGGCTGGACCGGCATCCTCGAGTGGAACGGCGGCGCTCCGCGCTCGCTGTTCACCATCGGCATCCTGCTCGCGCTGATGATCCTCCCGATCATCACCAACGTCAGCCGTGAGGTCTTCCGGCAGGTCCCGCGGATGCACGAAGAGGCGGCGCTGGCCCTCGGCGCCACGCGCTGGGAGGTCATTCGCATGTCGGTACTGCCCTTCGGCCGCTCCGGCGTCATCTCCGCCTCGATGCTGGGCCTCGGCCGCGCGCTCGGCGAGACGATGGCCGTCGCCATGGTGCTGTCACCGTCCTTCGACATCAGCGCCAGCCTGCTCGACCCGGGCGGCGGCACCTTCGCCCAGAACATCGCCAGCAAGTTCAACGAGGCCACCGTGATGGGCCAGGACGCGCTGATCGCCTCCGGCATGGTGCTCTTCGTCATCACCCTGCTGGTCAACGGCGCGGCCCGCCTGATCATCGCCCGCCGCAAGGAGTACTCGGGGGCCAACGCATGAGCCACGCAACCCTGTCCCCCCAGCGCAGCTCCCTGCGCGGCGCGACCTTGCCCAAGTGGTTCGCCTGGGCGGTCGCCGCCGGCTCCCTCGCCCTGGGCTACGGCATCAGCGCCGCGGCCGGCCTGCACAGCGACATCCAGTGGGCCCTGATCGCCGCGGTCCTCTTCATCGTCGGCTCCTACGGCATCTCCGCGAAGATCGAGGGCAGCCGCCAGGCCAAGGACCGCACCGCGACCAGCCTGGTCTGGGTCGCCTTCATCCTCGCCGTGATCCCGTTGGCCTCCCTCATCTGGGAGACGGTCAAGCGCGGCGTGAAGGTGCTCGACGGCTACTTCCTCACCCACTCGATGGGCGTGGTCGCCGACTCCGAGCCCGGCGGCGGCATCTACCACGCCATCCTCGGCACCCTGGAGCAGGTCGGCCTCGCCACCCTGATCTCGGTGCCGATCGGTGTGCTCACCGCGATCTATCTGGTGGAGTACGGGCGCGGCAAGCTCGCCAAGGCCGTCACCTTCTTCGTCGACGTCATGACGGGCATCCCGTCGATCGTCGCCGGTCTGTTCATCCTGAGTCTGTGGGTCCTGATCCTGAAGATGGGCCCCTCCGGCTTCGCCGGCTCCATGGCCCTGTCGATCCTGATGATCCCGGTGGTCGTCCGCTCCACCGAGGAGATGCTCAAGCTCGTCCCGAACGAGCTGCGCGAGGCGTCCCTCGCCCTGGGCGTGCCGAAGTGGCGCACGATCCTGAAGGTGGTCCTGCCCACGTCCCTCGGCGGCATCACCACCGGCGTGATGCTCGCGATCGCCCGCATCACCGGTGAGACCGCCCCCGTGCTGCTGCTGGTCTGGGTCACGAACTTCATCAACACCAACCCGTTCTCCGACCCGCAGGCGTCGCTGCCGATGTACATCTACCTGCAGTACGCCAACAGCGGCGGCTCGGGTGCGGCGTACGACCGCGCCTGGGCGGCGGCCCTGACGCTCATCGGCTTCATCATGATCCTCAACCTGCTGGCCCGCGGCATCGCCCGCTGGAAGGCTCCCAAGACCGGTCGCTGAGGCCTCCCGACCCGAAAGAAGAAGTGATACCCATGGCCAAGCGCATCGACGTCAGCGGCCTCAACGCCTACTACGGCTCCTTCCTGGCCATCGAGGACATCTCGATGACCGTCGAACCGCGTTCCGTGACGGCCTTCATCGGCCCGTCCGGCTGCGGCAAGTCCACCTTCCTGCGCACCCTCAACCGGATGCACGAGGTGACCCCCGGCGGCCGGGTCGACGGCAAGGTCATGCTCGACGACGAGAACCTGTACGGCGCCGGCATCGACCCGGTGGCCGTGCGGCGCGAGGTCGGCATGGTCTTCCAGCGCCCCAACCCGTTCCCCACGATGTCGGTGTACGACAACGTGGCGGCGGGCCTGCGCCTGAACGGCAAGTACAAGAAGTCCCAGCTGGACGACATCGTCGAGAAGTCCCTCAGGGGCGCCAACCTCTGGAACGAGGTGAAGGACCGCCTGAACAAGCCCGGCTCGGGCCTCTCCGGCGGTCAGCAGCAGCGCCTGTGCATCGCCCGCGCCATCGCGGTCGAGCCGAACGTCCTGCTCATGGACGAGCCGTGCTCCGCCCTCGACCCGATCTCCACCCTCGCCATCGAGGACCTGATCGGCGAGCTGAAGGAGCGCTTCACGATCGTCATCGTGACGCACAACATGCAGCAGGCGGCCCGCGTCTCCGACCGCACCGCGTTCTTCAACCTCGCGGCGGTCGGACAGCCCGGCAAGCTGATCGAGATCGACGACACGGAGCGCATCTTCTCCAACCCGTCGGTCCAGGCCACGGAGGACTACATCTCCGGCCGCTTCGGCTGACCGATCCCCTCGCGGTGCTGCATGGCGGTGCCACCGCGAGGCAAAAGGGCCCGCCCCCGAAAACCGGGGGCGGGCCCTTCCCCGCGCGACTGCGGGCAGTCGTGCCTCCCCCAGTGCCTTGAAGGCCTGGGAGGGTGGGCGCCTACAGGAACGCCAAGTGCACCAGCCCGAACGACAACGCGGCCACGGCCGCCGCCGCAGGCATGGTGATGAACCACCCGAGAACAATGTTCTTGGCAACCCCCCACCGCACGGCGTTGACCCGCTTCGTCGCCCCCACACCCATGATCGCGGACGTGATCACATGCGTCGTGGAGATCGGCGCGTGGAAGAGGAACGCCGACCCGAACATGATCGACGCCCCCGTCGTCTCCGCGGCGAACCCCTGCGGCGGATCCAGCTCGATGATCTTCCGTCCCAGCGTCCGCATGATGCGCCAGCCACCCGCATACGTCCCCGCGGACAGCATCACCGCACAAGCGATCTTCACCCACACCGGAATCGGATCGCCGTAGTCCTCGACATCGGCGATGACCAGCGCCATCACCACGATGCCCATCGTCTTCTGCGCGTCCTGCAGACCGTGCCCCAGCGCCATGCCCGCCGCGGACACCGTCTGCGCGATACGGAATCCGCGCTTGGCCTTGTGCGGATTGGCCCGCCGGAAGATCCACATGATCGCGGTCATCACCAGGTACCCGGCGAGCAGACCGACCACCGGCGACACGAACATCGGGATGACGATCTTGTCGAGCACGCCGTCCCAGTAGACGGTCGTCCCGCCGGCCAGCGCGGCCCCGACCATGCCGCCGAACAACGCGTGCGACGACGACGACGGCAGTCCGAAGTACCAGGTGATCAGGTTCCAGACGATCGCCCCGACCAGCGCGGCGAAGAGGATCCCCATGCCCGTCGAGCCCTCGGGTGTCTGGATCACACCCTCGCTGACGGTCTTGGCGACCCCGGAGCCCATGAACGCGCCGGCGAGGTTCATCACGGCTGCCATCGCCAGCGCCACCCGGGGCGTGAGCGCCCGCGTCGACACGGACGTGGCGATCGCGTTCGCCGAGTCGTGGAAGCCGTTGGTGTACGTGAAGAAGAGCGCGACCCCGATGGTCACGACCAGAGCAAAGGTGTCCATGAAGGGCTCAGGACTCCTTGACCGCGATGGTCTCCACCGTGTTCGCCACGTGCTCGAAGGCGTCGGCCGCCTCCTCCAGTACGTCCACGATCTGCTTGAGCTTCAGCACCTCGATGGCGTCGTACTTGCCGTTGAAGAGGTGGGCCAGCAGCTTGCGGTGGATCTGGTCGGCCTGGTTCTCCAGACGGTTGACCTCGATCCAGTACTCCGTGAGGTTCTCCATGGTGCGCAGATGCGGCATGGCCTCCGCGGTGAGCTCCGCGGCCCGGGCCAGGACCTCGATCTGCTGCTCGACGCCTTTGGGCAGTTCCTCGATGTTGTAGAGGACGACCAGGTCGACGGCCTCCTCCATGAAGTCCATGATGTCGTCGAGGGAGGACGCCAGGGCGTAGATGTCCTCACGGTCGAACGGCGTGATGAACGAGGAGTTCAGCTGGTGGAAGATCGCATGCGTGGCGTCGTCACCTGCGTGTTCGGCGGCCCGCATACGCTCTGCGATCTCGGCCCGGGCGGAGGTGTCCGCCCCGAGCAGTTCCATCAGGAGCTTGGAGCCCGTGACGATGTTGTCCGCGGACGCGGCGAACATGTCGTAGAAGCTCGTCTCCCTGGGGGTCAGACGAAAGCGCACGTGGGGTCCTCGGTCTGCATCGGTGTCGGTCAGGCTGATGCTAGGCGCATCATCCGGCCACGTGTAACGGGCCGCCCCCCAGTGTCGCCCATCGGGCACAGTGATGAGCACGGGGGCGGTCCGAGGTCCGTTTCCGGCCGTGGCGCATGTCATCGGCCAAGGGGCCTATACCCAGCGAAGTTCGGTACCATATACCCACCAGGGGTATATGTCGGCCATCACCACCACAGGAGGACGCGATGACGACCACCGAGACCGGCGCGAACGCGCCCTCCTCCCCGGACATCGTGACCGATCACGACCGGGGCATCCACGGCTACCACAAGCAGAAGCAGGAACACCTCAAACGCCTGCGCCGCATCGAGGGCCAGATCCGCGGGCTGCAGCGCATGGTCGACGAGGACGTCTACTGCATCGACATACTCACCCAGGTGTCCGCCTCCACCAAGGCCCTGCAGTCGTTCGCCCTGCAGCTGCTGGAGGAGCACCTGCGCCACTGTGTCGCGGACGCGGCCGTCAAGGGCGGCGACGAGATCGACGCGAAGGTCAAGGAAGCCACGCAGGCCATCGCCCGCATGCTGCGCACCTGACCGGCGGGCGGTGCGGCACCCGGGTCTCAGTCCCCGGCGGACTCCGCCCGCGCCTCGGCCACGCGCAGCACCTCGTCGATGCTCTCCAGGCTGAGCCGGTCCTCGGCGGCGGAGGCGGCGATGATCAGCTCACCGCACAGCTCGATCTCGGCGAGCGCCACGTGGTCCTGAACCGTCCCGCCCCTGAGCGGAGCCACGCGCCTCACCTCATCTCCGTCGTCACCGACTTCCTAGAGTAGGGAGCGCCCTACGCACCGCGCATGGCACGGAAGGGCTAGTTCACGCCGGTCACTTCCGGCCCTTCCGGGCTGGCCCCGGCCTCATTCCGCGGCGATCCGGCCGGCGTAGATGTCCTCACCCTCGGGCAGCCGTACGTCGGCCGGGACCCCGAAGTCGTACAGCAGCGTCGTCGAGGCGACCGCGACGGGCTCGTCCTGCCGCCCGTTGACGAAACTGAACCGGTGGCGGACCTTGCGGATCCGCCCCTCGTCGTCGAGGTAGACGTCGAACGGCACCCGCGCGGTGGCGAACCCTTTCGCCGCCGCGCCCAGCGGCCCACGGTTGGTGTCCGACGCCGCCCGCGAGGCCTTCTCCAGGTCGGCGGTCCCCCGGTAGTGGCGCACCTTCGTCCCCGCGACCTCGGTCCGCCCGACGAACTCCGCCGAACGCGTCCCGCGCAGCACCTCGGCGGCGGCGAACGGGTCGGTGGCCCCGCCGGTGACGAGGTTCCCGTCGGACAGCGTCCCCGTGTCCACCCGCACCCACTTGTCGGCGGGCACCCCGGCCCCCCGGTTCTTCATGAACAGCGCTCCGGGAGCGAGCAGCTCGGTGATGGGACGGCGGACGGTGTCCCCCGCCGGATCCTGCGGCAGCAGCACCTTGAGCCGTCCGAGCCGCTTGCGGTAGTCGTAGACGCCCTGGCCCCGGATGGTGACCCGGGTGCCGCCGGTGGCCATCTCGAGGGAGGTGCGCGCCTTGGAACTCCCTGCCTTCACCAGAGCCTCGGCGGCTTCCCGCAGCACCTGCACCGGGTCCCCGGCGGGCGCCCCCCGGGTCACGGCATCACTGCGCGCACAGCCGACCGCCCCGAGACCCAGACAGCACACGACGCCGACCCCGGCCACCACGCCCCGCATCCGCCAGTGCTGCTGCCGTCGAGCCATGCCTGCCTACCCCCGCTCCGTCCGACACGGGCCGCCTGTCGTCGGGGTTAACGACCGGTAAGGGGCACCGTCACGCGGACACGCCGGGCGCTACCGTGGTCGGCGTGCCGCAACAGGACGACGAGACGCCACCCGGCCAGCACTCCACCACCACCAGCGAGCAGGGCCCCTTCTGTGTCGCGCGCTGCACGTGCGGCTGGCGTGGGCCGGCCAGAAGAGCCAGAAGCCAGGCACGCACGGACGCCGAGAACCACACGGCCGGGTGACACATCGCGTGCGGTCCCCGGCCGGACGTGGCGCCCTGCTCCGCAGGCCTTGCGAGAGCGGGCCGGTCAGGCGGCCAGGTCCCGCTCGTCCGGGTCGGAGCCGTTCCCCGGGGCCCCGTAGCGCGCACCGGGCGCCACCCGACCCCGCTCGCCGTCCTGGCGCTTTTGGGAGGTGATCAGCCACCCGGCGCGCGGCGACCGCTCGATCGCCCGCATCAGCGGGGTCAGCAGCGCCATGGCGAGCGGCGACAGCAGCAGCGCGACGGCCGTACCGAGCGCGAGCCCGCCCACCACGTCCGTCGGGTAGTGCACGCCCATGTAGACGCGGATGAACCCGCCCAGCACTCCGAGCACCAGGCCGATGATCCCGAGCCGCCGGTTGGCCAGGAACAGTCCCACCGCCAGCGCCATGCAGAGCGTCGCGTGATCGCTGACGAACGAGTAGTCGGTCTTGCCGTGGACGAGAACTTCCAGACCCTCATGGTCGTTGAACGGCCGTGGCCGCTCCACGAACCCCCGGATCGGCACATTGACCAGGACCGCGGCTCCGGCCGCGAGCGGGGCCCACACCAGGGCCGCGACCGTGGGGGCCGCGTCCTCGCCACCTCGCTTCCTGACGCCCCACCAGCACCACATCAGCAGCGCCAACAAGGCGAACAGCAGGCCGAACTCGCCCACGAACTCCATGATCCGGTCGAACCACGGCGGCGCTTCCTTGGCGAGGCCATTGATGTCGTACAGCAGGTCGACGTCGGGGTTCGACCCGGAATCGGCGAGTCCAGCCATGGTGCTGCGGCCCCTTCGTCATCTCTCTCGGCGCACGAGTGCACGCCGCTCCTGCCACCCCCGTGGTGTGCGGATCCGCTTGTCCGCTCGGCTACGACAACAGGAACGCACGGCCCCCGTTGATACGTTCCACGCTCCACCGAATGATCACGCAGACGTTATCGAAGAGAGATGCATCCCCGCAGCTCAGGGGGAGGGTTAACGCTCCGCTCACACCGTCGTGGGCAACGCTTTCGCGCCATCTTCGGTGACACGGGTGGCACCAAAGTAATCAGGAGTGTCGATCGGGTCGAATCGGATCACGGCACCCGGCCGGGGTGCGTCGATCATGTACCCACCGCCGACATAAATACCCACATGCCGGATGGCCCGTGAATTGGTGAGGTCGTCCGAGAAGAACACCAGATCACCCGGGAGCAGTTCGTCCCGCTTCGGATGCGGGCCCGCGTTGTACTGGTCGTTCGCCACACGGGGCAGCGTGATTCCCACGCTTTCGTACGCCGCCTTGGTCAGCCCTGAGCAGTCAAAACGTCCTCCCTGCTCAGCGGTGCCGTTGCCACCCCACAAGTACGGCGTGCCGAGCTTCTTCTGCGCGTACGCGATCGCTCCGGCGGCCTGCTCCGACGGATCCACCCGCCCCACCGGCGCGGCGAAGCTCTGCTCCAGAGCGCGGATGCGCTTGACGTAGTTCTGCGTCTCCTTGTACGGCGGAACGCCCCCGTACTTGATCACCGCATACGCACCCGCGTTGTAGGACGCGAGCATGTTTTCGGTCAGATCCCCGCCGACGTCCTTCACATAGGACGCGAGGGTGCAGTCGTACTTCGCCGCCGACGGGATCGCGTCCTTCGGGTCCCATACGTCACGGTCCCCGTCCCCGTCGCCGTCGATCCCGTGCGTGGCCCAGGTGCCGGGGATGAACTGGGCGATGCCCTGTGCCGCGGCGTGGCTCTGCGCCTTCGGGTTGAAGCCGCTCTCCTGGTAGAGCTGCGCGGCGAGCAGCGCGGGATTGATGGCGGGGCAGAGGTTCCCCCACGTCGAGACGAGCTGCTGGTACGCGGCCGGCACGCTCCCCTTGGCCAGCGCCTTGGCGGCCCCGCCGCCCACCCCGTTGACGAGGTTGCCGGCGACGACGTAGACCCCGACGACGAGCAGCATCACGAAGGCGAGCGCGGAACCGACGGCAAGGGTCGCGGCGACCCACACCTTACGCACCGTCAACCACCCCTCACCGTCCGGCAGTCCACCGCCGCCCGTCAGTGTAGAGGTGACACCCGCTCTCCGGGGGTCCCGAAAGCGCCGGGCTCAGAGGCGCGCCCCCTCGGTCAGAGGAAACCTCACCCCCGTCAGCTCCTCGGAGACGTCCCACAGCCGCCGTGCGGTGTCCGGGTCGCTCGCCGCCCGGGAGCGGCCGACCAGCGTCGGGGCACCGCGCATCTCCGCCGGGCCGGCGGGTCCGACATAGCTCCCGCCGGGAAGGTCCCGGCCCACCGCGTAGAGCGTGGGCAGCGCACCGGCCCGGTCGTCCTGGGCGAACAGCCGGTCGCCGAGGGCGGCGACGAGACCGGTCAGGCGGGTCATGTGTCCGGTGAGGTTGGTCGAGGCGTAGCCGGGGTGGGCGGCGAGGGCGCGGACCGGTGAACCCGCCTCCGTCAGCCGCCGCTGGAGCTCCAGCGTGAACAGCAGGTTCGCCAGTTTGGACTGGGCGTAGGCGCGGCGCGGGGTGTAGCGGCCGGTGAGATCGAGGTCGTCGAACTCGATGGTCGCGCCGCCCCAGCGGTGCGCGTTGGAGGAGACCGTCACGACGCGGTCGACGACGTGCGGCAGCAGGAGGTTCGTCAGGGCGAAGTGCCCCAGGTGATTGGTGCCGAACTGCATCTCGAAGCCGTCGGCGGTGCGCTGCCTCGGCAGCATCATCACGCCCGCGTTGTTGACGAGGACGTGGACCGGTCCGCTCCACCCCGCGGCGAACTCGCGCACCGACGACAGGTCGGCGAGATCCAGGCGGCGCACCTCCGTACTGCCCGGAAGCGCGGCCGCAGCGGCACGCCCCCGCTCGAGGTCGCGGACGGCGAGGACGACATGGGCGCCGGCGCGCGCGAGCGCGTCGGCGGCCGTGCGGCCTATGCCGCTGTTGGCGCCGGTCACGACGACGGTGCGCCCGTCGAGGTCGGGCAGGCGGGACGCGTTCCACGCATGCGTGCTCTTCTCAGCCATGACCCCAATGTAGACGCCGCCAACAATGCTGTCAATGACAACAAAGATGACTCCGTCAACATCGGGTTACGATGAACCACATGTCCGCGAGCCGCCCCTATCACCACGGAGACCTGCGCGCGGCCCTGCTCGCCGGCGCCGAGCGCACCCTGCTGGAGAAGGGGGTGGCAGCCCTCTCCCTGCGCGAGCTGGCCCGCGATGCGGGCGTCAGCCACGCGGCCCCGGGCCGCCACTTCAAGGACAAGCAGGCCCTGCTCAGCGCCCTGGCACTGAGCGGCTACGACCGGCTCGCGCGCGCCCTGGAGGCCGCCGACGACCCCGGCCTCCCCCTCCAGCCCAGGCTCACCGGCCTCGCCCGCGCCTACCTCCGCTTCGCGCTCGACAACCCCGAGCTGCTGGAGCTGATGTACGCCCGCAAGCACGACCCCGAGGCCGCCGACCTCATGGCCACCGCGGTCGACCGCACCGTGGGCCACCTCGGCCGGATCATCGCCGAGGCACAGCGGCACGGCGAGATCATCGAGGCCGACCCGCACCACCTCACCTTCACGGTGGGTGCCGCCCTCCACGGCGCCGCCACCTTCTCGGCCGGCGGCGCACTGGACCGCGAGACCGTCCTGCACGGCGTGGACGACCTGGTCCACCTGCTCCTCCACGGCCTGAAACCCCGCTGAGGCACCCGACCGCACGTCAGAAACGGTACGCGGGAGCCTCGTTGCCCGGCGTGACACGCCGTGATACACAGAGTGACGATACGACTCTTCACCCATCGGTGCGCGCTCCTGCCGGAGTCCGGCGCGCGCCGGTGGCAAGCTATTCGTACGAAACCCGCCAACGGATGACGCCAAGTCGACATACGACGGCGGCAATGTCGGCGACAATGAGGCCTGACCTCTGCACCACCGCAGGGGAAGCGGAACTACCCATACAGGGGCGGTGACTTACATGTTCTTCGCGGCCGACGAGGGAGACATCAACACCATTATCGGCGGGATCGCTCCGGATTGGGGCCCCTTCGGCAGCCTGGGCAACGAGGCCAAGATCATGATCGAGGTGGTCATGGCGGTCGCCATCCTCATCTGCCTGGGCATCGCCATCTGGGGGGCGGCCAAACAGCGCATCGGCGCCACCGCGTTGAGGGACACGTTCAGTGCCGAACAGGGCAAGGGCCTCATCATCGCGGGCCTGACGGGCGTCTTCATCATCGGTTCGCTCGGCACGCTGTTCACCATCGTGTACGGCATGGCCGTATAGGTTCCGCATAGGTTCCGCACCATCGGTCCGACCGGGCACGCCCGGCCCCCTCCATTCCACCCGCCCGTCGTGCCCACCGGCTGAGGTTGCGTTTCCCTGATGTCCAGTCACCACACCGCGCCCGAACGGGAGCCGGCACGGCTACCGTCGTACGTGGAGTACCCGGAGTACGAGGTGTTTCCGCACGACGCTGAGGGGGCGTACGCGGCATGAGTCTCGGAGACGACACGGGCCAGACCCGCACCCGCCTGCCGGAAGGAGGCGGCGACCCGTACGGCGGCGCGCGCAGAGGCGGCCGTTCGTCGTCGCGCAGCCTCGTCACGGTGGTCGGCGTGGTGGTCCTCCTCATCGCCGCGATCGCCTTCGCGAACCGTGGAGGCGACGATTCCGGCCCGGAGGAGAGAGCGGGCGACTCTCCCAAGTCGGCGGCGACGGCCCCTTCGGGGGAGAAGCCGGTGAGCGCGAAGGCCGCGGGCATCCCTTCGGGCTTCGCCCACGACCGCCAGGGGGCGGAGAGCGCGGCGGCGAACTATGCGGTGGCCTTGGGTTCCGCCGAAATGTTCAACAAGACTCGACGCGACGCGATCCTCCAGTCGATCATCATTCCCGCCCGGGTGGCGGACTTCGAGTCGACCCTGGACAAGGCGTACACGCCGAAGTTCAACAAGAACGTGGGCCTGAACGAAGACGGCACCACGCCGAAGGGCCTCACGTTCGTCTCCCGCACAAGCCCGATCGGCACCAAGGTCACCAAGTCATCCACTGACACCGCCACGGTCGAGGTCTGGTGCAGCGGCCTCTTGGGCCTCGCCGGCGAAACCTCCACGAATCCGGTCACCAGCAGCTGGTTCACCATCACCATGCAGCTGGAGTGGGCCAACGACGACTGGAGGATCGTGACCCACTCTCAGAAGGACGGCCCTACACCGGTTCCCGGCGACGAGCGGGCCTCCAGCGCCGACGAGATGGCCAAAGCCGTCCAGGAGTACGGAGGGTTCACGTATGCCCGCTAACCGCCGCCTGCTGGCACTGACGGGTGCCTTTGCGGCCGTACAGACGACAGCCGTTCTGTTCGCCACGCGGGCCGTCGCCGTTCCCACGCCGACGCCGACGCCGACGGACAGCAACGACCCCTGCGACCTGATTCACGGCCCCGCCAAGGACTACTGCGAACGCGGCCAGGAGCGTGAAGGCGGTGGGGGTTCCAGCACGCTCAACGACCCCAGCTCCACCCTCGACCCCCTCGCCTCCCTCGCCCAGGGCTGCGCCGACGCCGCTTCCTGGACCATCGACAAGCTCAGCGACGCCGTGAACGAGACCGCGAACGTCGACTTCACCAACGACACGTTCCTCCAGCAGTACGCCGTCGTCTTCGCCGCGTCGACGATCCTCACCCTCCTCCTCTGGCTGCTCGCGGTCGCCAAGCGCGCGGTGCGAGGCGTCCCCCTCACCACCGCACTCTCCGAGGCGATCGGCTTCCTCTGGCTCACCGTCCTCGCCTCCGCCTTCACGCCCCTGATCCTCTACACCATCGTCTCCGCGACCGACGGCGTCACCGAGGTCCTCGCTAAGGCGACCGGTGACCAGACGGACACGTTCTTCGGCACGTTCTCCGGCGCGCTGGCGAAGGGCGACGACATCGGCGGCGGACCGATCATGCTGATCGTCGTGTCGCTCGTCTCCATCGTCGCCGCCGGTGTCCTCTGGCTCGAGCTCGTCATCCGCGCCGCCCTGCTCTACGTCGGCGCCCTCCTCGGCACCGTCGTCTACGCGGGCCTCGTCGACAAGAACCTGTGGGGCCACGTCCGCCGCTGGGCGGGCATCATGATCGCGGTGATTCTGGTGAAGCCCGTCATCGTGATCGTCCTCGGCCTCGCCGGGGCCCTGTCCGCCGACGACGGACCCGACGCCTTCTCCGCCGTGGTCTCCGGACTGGCGATCATCCTGCTCGCCATCTTCGCCTCCGCGATGATCTACCGCTTCGTCCCCGGCTTCGGCGACGAGATCGCCGGCTCCCGCAACAACCGCATCATGCAGAGCGCCGAAGGCAAGGCCGCCGCCGTCATCAGCTCCCCGGCGACCCTCGTCGCACAGGGCATCAAGACCCACAGCTCCCGCACCGACAACAAC
The DNA here is from genome assembly GCF_055571035.1 of Streptomyces malachitofuscus. Classification (NCBI taxonomy): domain Bacteria; kingdom Bacillati; phylum Actinomycetota; class Actinomycetes; order Kitasatosporales; family Streptomycetaceae; genus Streptomyces; species Streptomyces malachitofuscus. The sequence continues at coordinate 379,038 of NZ_JBVIGA010000005.1, forward strand.
GGCGGTAGCGGCCAGTCCTCCGGCCCGCGCCCCTCCAACCCCGCCTCCGGCGGAGTCGCCGCACACAGCTCGCGCCCGTCGAACGGCGGCGGAACTGTCCCCTCCGCCGCCCCCGCGCCCCGCTCGGGCAGCCCGGTGAACACCCCCCACGCCAGCAGCACCCGCAACAGCAGTAGCAACCGCACGGGAGGTGAAGGGCGTTGACGACCGAGTCCCACCTGTCCCATCCGGTCACGCCCCGCCGTACGTATCTGATCGGCCGCGCCCGGCCGAACGCGATCGTCGGCCGCAATCGCGAGACCGGAGAGATCGCGCTGATCGTCCTGGGCGCGTTCCTCGGCATGATGTGCGGGCTTCTCGTCCCCGTCCTGTCCGTGCGGATCGTGCTGCTCGCGGGCCTGCCCATGCTGGCGCTGGCCGCCGTGTACGTGCCCTACCGGGGCCGCACGTTCTACAAGTGGTTCGAGATCAACCGCAGCTACAAACGCACCGTGCGCCGCGGCACCACCTACCGGTCCGGCGCCGTCGAGGCCGGCACCCGCCTGGACGGCCGCGAGGTGGAGATCGGGCCGCCACCGGGCATCGGCAGGATCACCTGGCTCGCCGCCCCCTTCGGCCCGGACGAGATCGCCGTACTGCTGCACGCGGACCGCAAGACCGTCACCGCCGCGATCGAGATCGAAGGGCCGGGCGTCGGCCTGCGCGACTCCGAGGACCAGGAAGCCCTCGTCGACCGCTTCGGCACACTCCTCAAGCACGTCGCCAACGGCGACGGCTTCGTGACCCGCCTTCAGATGCTGGCCCGCACCCTGCCCGCCGACCCCGACGCCCACGCCAAGGACGTCTCCGTACGCGGGGACGACAAGGCCCCGCCGTGGCTCCAGCAGTCGTACGACCAGCTCCAGTCCATGGTGTCCACCAGCAGCGAGCAGCACCGCGCCTACCTCGTCGCCTGCATGCACTTCAACCGGGAGCTCGCCGCCGAGGCCAACACCATGGCCCGCGCGATGCGCAGCCAGGGCGGCGGCAAGGTGGACCGGGACGCGGGGCTCGCCGTCGTGATGGCCCGTGAGCTGACCGACATCTGCTCCCGGCTCCAGGAGGCCGACATCCGCGTACGGCAGCCGCTCGGCCAGAGCAGACTGTCCTCGCTGATCCACTCCATGTACGACCCGGACCACCCGATCGACCACATCCAGGCGATGACCCAGCGCAACGCCTGGCCGGCCGAGCTGGACGCCATGGAGCCCACCTACCTCCAGGCCAAGACCCGCGAGTCCGCCACCCGCGCCCCCTGGTGCCACGCCACGGCCTGGATCAAGGAGTGGCCGATGACCCCCGTCGGCGTCAACTTCCTCGCGCCGCTCCTCGTCCACACCCCGGACGTGATCCGCACGGTCGCCGTCACGATGGACCTCGAACCCACCGAGGTCGCCATCGAGCGCATGCTGACCGAGAAGACCAACGACGAGGCGGAGGCGTCCCGCGCCGCCAAGATGAACCGCACCGTCGACCCGCGCGACATCGCCGCGCACAGCCGCCTCGACCAACGCGGCGAGGACCTCGCCAGCGGCGCCGCGGGCGTCAACCTGGTCGGCTACATCACCGTCTCCTCCCGCACACCCGAGGCCCTGGCCCGCGACAAGCGGACCATACGGGCGTCGGCCGGAAAGTCGTACCTGAAGCTGGAGTGGTGCGACCGCGAGCACCACCGCGCGTTCGTGAACACACTCCCGTTCGCCACCGGCATTCGAAGGTAGGGGCTGAGCCGATATGCGGGATCCGCTGTCCGTCGTCACCGACGCCTTCACGTCCTTCCTGTTCGGGAAGGTCGAGACGACACGGCTGCCGGTGCGCACGTCCACGGGCCAGGCACAGGCGGTCTATCTGCCGACCGCCGCGCCCGGCCTCGGCGACTCCGGCGTCATCATCGGCCGCGAGGTCTACTCCGGCAAGGGCTACATCTACGACCCCTTCCAGCTCTACGGCCAGCAGCTCCCCGCCCCGCACTGGCTGGTCCTCGGCGAGTCGGGCAACGGCAAGTCGGCCCTGGAGAAGACCTACGTCCTGCGCCAGCTGCGCTTCCGCGACCGCCAGGTCGTCGTCCTGGACGCACAGGGCGAGGACGGCGTCGGCGAATGGAACCTCGTCGCGCAGGAGCTGGGAATAACTCCCATCCGCCTCGACCCGATGGCCGCCCTCGACCACGGCATCCGGCTCAACCCCCTCGACCCGTCGATCACCACCACCGGCCAGCTCGCGCTGCTCCGGACGATCATCGAGGTCGCGATGGGCCACGGCCTGGACGAACGCGCCGGCTTCGCCCTCAAGGTCGCGCACGCCTACGTCAACGAGACCATCGTCGAACGCCAGCCGGTCCTCTCGGACATCGTCGAGCGCCTGCGTCATCCCGAACCCGAGTCCGCGGAGGCGATGAACGTCGCCATAGACGACGTACGGGCGTGGGGGCTGGACGTCGCCCTGGTCCTCGACCGGCTCGTCGACGGTGACCTGCGCGGCATGTTCGACGGCCCGACGACGGTCGGCATCGACCTCGACGCACCGCTCATCGTCTTCGACCTGTCCCACATCGACCGCAACTCCATCGCCATGCCCATCCTCATGGCGATCGTCGGCGTCTGGCTGGAACACACCTGGATCCGCCCCGACCGGAAGAAGCGCATCTTCCTGGTCGAGGAGGCCTGGCACATCATCAACAGCCCGTTCGTCGCCCAGCTGTTCCAGCGGCTGCTGAAGTTCGGCCGGCGGCTCGGTCTGTCGTTCGTCGCGGTCGTCCACCACCTGTCCGACGTGGTGGACGGGGCGGCGGCGAAGGAAGCGGCGGCCATCCTGAAAATGGCGTCGACCCGGACCATCTACGCCCAGAAGGCGGACGAGGCGAGGGCGACCGGCCGGGTGCTTGGCCTGCCCAGGTGGGCCGTGGAGATCATCCCGACCCTCACCCCCGGCATCGCGGTCTGGGACGTCAACGGCAACGTCCAAGTGGTCAAACACCTGGTCACGGAGACCGAACGCCCGCTGGTCTTCACCGACCGCGCCATGACCGAATCCTCGGTCGACCTCACCGACGACGCCCTGCGCGCCGCCGAACGGGAGGCGGAGGAACGGGCGGCGGCCTTCGTGGAACAGCACGTCGGCGACTCCGAATCGACGGTGGCGTAAGGGGAAACGCGTGAGACCGGACGATCACCGTGAGCAGGGCCGGACCGGCCAGGGCGGTATCCCCGACGGGCTGCTGATCGGCATTCTCGCCTTTCTGATCGGCCTGACCACCATGGTGTGGACGGCCACGGGCCTCGCGGGCCTCTTCGCCCACGGCCACTGGCCGTCCGGCGTCACCTTCACCCGCACCCCGGTGGCCGTGCGCCACCTCGTCGCCGAACCGCAGGACCTCCCCGCCGCCTGGCCGGACGCGCCGGAGGCCGATCTCTCGGGATACGGCCTCTTCTGGGGCCTGTTCATCGGCCAGCTGATGATCCTGACCGTCCTCATGGTGTTCGTCGTGGGCACGGTGGCCCGCTGGAGAGCGGTACGGGCGAGACGGCGCACGGAACGCGCGACGGGCATCCCCCGGCCGGAACCCGAACGGCACCGTGAGCCGGCACACCACCCCGAACCGGAGCCGCAACCGGCCCCCAAGCAGCTCCACGAGGTACCGACCCCAAGAGAACCCGAACAGAAGGCCTCGGAGCCGCTACCGGCACCCGGGCAGTCACCCGCTCCGCAGGAAGCAACGCCCACCGCCCTGCCCCACGGCGCACCGGCGGACGCGTGGCGCACACCCCGCACCGAAGGCGCAGGACTGCACTACGGCCCCCCGGCCACCCGCCACACCACCGCAACCCAGGCCATACGGGACGCCGCAGGACCGGCGCTGGTCCTCACCTCCAACCCCACCCTCTGGCACGACACCAAGGACGCCCGCGCCAAGCTCGGCCCCACCCACCTCTACGACCCCACCCACCTCTGCGACACCCCCGCGCGCCTCCACTGGTCCCCCACCACCGGCTGCGAGGACAAGCACACGGCCACCGCCCGCGCGGCCGCGCTCCTCGCTCCCGTCCGCCCCTCCTCCCGCCTCGACCAGGCTGTCGCCGACACCGCCGAGACGCTGCTCCGCAGCTACGTCCACGCCGCGGCCGTCGACGGACGCACCATCCGCCACGTCCACCGCTGGGCCCAGGGCATCCAGGTGCACGACGCCGTACGCATCCTCCGTACCAACCCCAAGGCCGCCCCCGGCTCCGCAGGCGAACTCGAAGCGGCCCTCACCGCGCACCCCGACCGCCGCGACATGGCCCAGCAGCTCACGACCCGGGCCCTGTCCGCCCTCTCCACGGTCAACGTCCGCGAGGCCTGCACTCCCAACCGAAATGATGCCCTCGCCTTGGATTCCTTCATCGACGAAGGGGGCACGCTTTATGTCGTGGGTGAATCCATCGAGGACCCCCGCACCAGCCCGGGCGCGATGCCCCTGCTGACGGCGCTCGCCTCACACGTGGTCGAGCACGGCCGGCGCATGGCCGAACGGTCATCCTCCGGTCGGCTCGACCCACCACTCACCCTGGTCCTGGACGACGTGGCCGCCGTGGCCCCGCTCCCCCAGCTCCCGGAGCTCCTCGCCACCGGCACCGACCGGGGCCTGCCCACGCTGGCCCTGCTCCGCTCCCGCGAACAGGGCAGGGCCCGCTGGCCGCACGACGAACTCCCGGTCTGACCCACCGGCCCGACTAGTCCGACACCGGCCGCTCCACGGCCAGCTCCAGTTCCAGATCGTCCGGCTCGTCCCCCAGCGACATGGTCACCCCGGTGTCGACGAAACCCGCCTTGCGGTAGGCACCCAGCGCCCGCGCGTTGTCCGCGTGCACCAGGAGCCGCACGCGCTCCGCCCCGCGCCCCCACGCCCACTCCAGCGCGGTCTCGAACAACGCCTTCGCCAGCCCGCTCCCCCGGTACCGGGGATCCACGTACACACCCACCAGGTGCCCCTGCCGCCGCGCGACGACGGACCCGGTCCAGTCCGTCGAACCGGCCTCCTCGATCAGCACGGCCGCATTGGCGACCCAGCTCCCGTCCGCCGTCTCGGCGATGAACTGCTGGGCCCCGTTCGCCGTGCGCTCCTGCCAATAGGAGTCCGGCCGGGCCACGGCCTCCTCGTAGGTGTCCATGTAGGCGATGTGCGCGACCGGGTCCCGCAGCGCGGTCAGCCGCAGCTCCCGCGAGGCGGCCCACTCCTCGGCACGCACCGGCCTGATCACATAGTCATCGATGGGCATGGCAGTCATGGCCGCCACCGTAGTACCGGGGTACCACCGCCCTCACCCGAAATACCGCCCACGGTCCGACGCCCGCCGCCCCCGCGCGGACGAGCATGCAACCATGCAACCCCTCGTGCTCTCCCCGACGGACGCACCCGCCACCATGGACCGCGTGACGAACGAGCGGGAGTCTCCGACGGGGGCACGGACGACGGAACCCCTCATCCAGTACATGCAACGGCTCAACCAGCGGGTGCGTGCCCTCGACCGGCGCCACCCGCTGCTGTGGGACCTGACCTTCACCGGATTCTGGGTGACCGCCGCCCTCATCGACGTCACCGGCGGCGGCTGGCGCACCGTCACCCACGCCCCGGACACCCCCGACGCGCTCCTCCTCGTCCTGAGCCTCGGCCTGTCCGCCCCGCTCCTCCTGCGCCGCACACACCCGGCGGCGGTCCTGCTCACCATGGCCCCGTTCGCCGTGGTCAACGGCTGGTCCGGCGCCACCCTCCAGGCGGCCCTGCTCCAGCTCGTCGTCCTCTACCACATCACCCTGCGGCTGCCCCTGCGCCACCTGTGGTGGGCGTCGGCCCTGATGCTCGTCCCAGTGGCGGTCTCGGCGGTCCGGTTCGGCGAGGGCGAGTGGAGCCAGCAGATCGGCTCGCACGTGACATCCATCGGCGTGGCCGTCCTCATCGGCATCACCGTCCGCACCCGTCAGAACTACACGGAGGCCCTCGAGGACCGGGCCCGCCGCCTGGAGATCGAACGCGACCAGCAGGCCCGCATCGCCACCGCCGCCGAACGCGCCCGCATCGCCCGCGAGATGCACGACATCATCGGTCACCATCTGTCCGTCATCACAGGTCTGGCCGACGGCGGCAAATACGCGGCCACCAAGTCCCCGGAACGCGCCGCCCAGGCCCTGGACGCCATCGGCACCACCAGCCGCCAGGCCCTCGGTGAACTCCGCCGTCTCCTCGACGTCCTCCGCGACGACGACAGCGCCCTCCCCGCCGCACGAACCCCCCAGCCCGGCCTCACCGACCTGGGCCAGCTCATCGACGGCGTCCGCACCGCGGGCCTGCCCGTCCACAGCACGGTCGAGGGGCGCCCCACCCTCCCCCCGGGCCGACAACTCACCGTCTTCCGAGTCGTCCAGGAAGCCCTCACCAACACCCTCAAGCACGCCGGCCCCGGCACGAGCGCGGAGATCACCATCGTTCACGGCGACAGGGGCGCCGTCACGGTCACCATCACCGACACCGGAAACGGCCGGCCGTCCCCCACACCGTCCGACGGCCGCGGCATCCCCGGAATGCGTGAGCGAACGGCCCTGTACGGCGGCACACTTGAAGCCGGCCCACGCCCGCACCCCGAGCAGGGCTGGCGTGTCCACCTGCATCTTCCGGAGGAAACACCGCAGTGACCACCGTCCTCGTCGCAGACGACCAGCCCCTCCAGCGTTTCGGCTTCCGCATGCTCCTGGAGAGCCAGGACGACATCGCGGTCCTGGGCGAGGCGTCGAACGGCAGCGAAGCGATCCGCATGACGGCGGAGCTCCACCCCGACGTGGTGCTGATGGACATCCGCATGCCCGGCCTGGACGGCATCGAGGCGACCCGCCGCATCGTCGCCGCCGGCGACCGCACCCGCGTCCTCATCCTCACCACGTTCGACCTGGACGAGTACGCCCACGCGGGCCTCCGCGCGGGTGCGTCGGGCTTCCTCATCAAGGACGCCCAGCCGGAGGAACTCCTCTCCGGCATACGCTCCGTGGCATCCGGGGACGCGGTCGTCGCCCCCAGCCTGACCCGCCGCCTCCTCGACGCCTACGCCCAGCATCTGCCGGCCGGCGACAGCACGGGGGACGTGGTCGGCGACGACGCACGTCTGTCCGCCCTGACGGAGCGGGAACGCGAGATCCTCACGGTCATCGGCAAGGGCTGGACGAACACCGAGATCGCCGCCCGCCTCCACCTGGCCGAGTCCACGGTGAAAACTCACGTGGGCCGGATCCTCGCGAAGACAGGTTCGCGGGACCGCATCCAGGCGGTGATCCTGGCTTACGACACAAAGCTGGTGGAGCCGTCCTGAAACGCAGAAAACCCCGCACCGGTAAGGTGCGGGGTTTTCCCAACAATTGTTCGGCGGCGTCCTACTCTCCCACAGGGTCCCCCCTGCAGTACCATCGGCGCTGTAAGGCTTAGCTTCCGGGTTCGGAATGTAACCGGGCG